>NZ_JASPHM010000017.1:0-46791 GCF_030229215.1 Corynebacterium sp. MSK150 | reverse complement strand
GCATATACTTTCCGGAAACCTACAGGTCAATCCGTGAAAATCCGCGATTCCGGACACACTTTTTGACCCTTAACCCGATAGCGATGCCCACGGCCGCGCCGCTGCCCATCGCTTGCGAGACTTGGTCCGGTGAGCTGACCACATTGCCGGCCGCCCACAGGCGCGATACCGAGGTCTGGCCATGCTCTACGCTGACCCACCCGTTGGCTGATTCGCAGCCAGCATCCTGCAGCAGTGCGTCATTGGGCAGAAAATCGGGCCCAGTAAAGCATGCTTCGTAGGCGTCTTCACCAGTAGTGCTTTGCACTACTACGCCGGTTGACGATGTCTCCTCTGGCCGGAGCTGTGTCACTTTCGCATCGTTTACCTTTACGCCTAATCCGGCGAGTTGAGTGCGATCAAGATCGGTGAGCTCAAGGCCGTTGGGGTAGAAGGTCAGTGTGCTCGTCCACGTGGACAGCAGCTTGCTGATCCGGATGGTAAAAGGCGGATTCGCGCCGCCGATGAGCGCAACCTTCTTTCCGGTGACTTCGTAGCCATGGCAGTAAGGGCAGTGAAAGACCCTGGTGCCCCACAAATCGCTGAGGCCGGGGACGGCAGGGAGCTTGTCCGTGAGCCCCGTCGCGACGAGAACGTGGCGGGATTCGAAAACCTCGCCGCTGCCAAGCTTTACCTGCCAAGGCTCGCACTCAGAATCCCGGGTGAGTTTCTCCACCGAGCCCTGGGTAAGGGTTCCACCGAATTTCTTGACCTCCGCGTGGCCGCGCTGAAGCAGTTCGGCGGGAGGCGCGCCATCGAGGCCAAGGATGCCATGGGCATGTTCGCTGAAGCGATTGCGGGGAGCCCCGGAATCGATTAACTGAATTTTTCGGTTAGCGCGGGCCAAGGTGATGGCCGCAGCGGTGCCGGCAAAGCCACCGCCGATGATGATGACGTCCGAGTACATTGCTCCTCCTTTATAGGAAGTGGGTAGCATGGTGCGCAGCCGAGTATATGCAGTCAACATCGAAGGGGCTCGCGCGCAGAATGACTGATGAATCCACAGGGTTCTTTACACGCGAAGCGCTCTATGGGGCGTCGCCTGTACAGGCGGTGGGCAGGTTCTTTGTAAAGTACTTCAACTTTCGTGGTCGGGCGTCCATGAGTGAGTTTTGGTGGGTTTTCGGTTTCCTGGTGCTGAGCTCTGTGGCAATCGGCATTATCGATCGGCACTTTGGCGTGGACATTGAGACTATCGCTGAGGCGGTACTTGTGATTCCAGTCGTTTCTTTGATGTGCCGGCGGCTGCACGATTCCGGGCGGACGGGGTTGTTATGCCTGATTGGGCTCATTCCGGTGTTCGGTGGAATCGCGTTGCTCTTTATGATGGCGCTGCCCACGCGCGAGCATGCGGCGCTTTAAAAGTTTCCTTGCCTGATTAGGCTGGGCGACATGCAGACTTTTTCAAAGCGAGTACGCGGCAGAGATCAAGCAGGTGCCGAGGCTGCCGGACTGCGGTGGCTCGGGGAGGCCACCGACGCGGTGGTCAACGTCGTAAGCGCTGACGGGCTAGAAATCGTTACCGAGCGCGTGGACGAGGTCATGCCCACGCCGGAGGCGGCGCGGACATTTGGTGCGGAGCTGGCGCGCATGCACGGTGCGGGAGCCGAAGCGTTTGGCGCGCCTCCTACCGGGTGGGAAGGCAAGAACTTCATCGGCAGTATCGAACAGGACTGCATCCCGACGGATAATTGGGGCGAGTTCTATGTTGAACAGCGAGTGCTGCCCTTTGCGGAACTGGCGGGGATCAGTGCAGCGCAGTTGAACCTGGTAAGGCGTGCCTGCGACGCCATCGCCGCGCGCAGTTGGGATGTGGCGCCGGCGCGCATCCACGGCGATCTATGGGCGGGCAATCTGCTTTTTGGAGCGGATGGCGGCATCATGATTGACCCCGCCGCCCATGGTGGGCACCCGCATACGGATTTGGGAATGTTGGCGCTTTTCGGGGCACCGTACCTTGAGGAGATTTTCCGGGGATATGGTGCGCCGAAGGACATCGAGAAGTGGATTCCCATGCACCAGCTGCATCCGTTGGCGGTGCATGCGCTGACGCACGGCGCCAGCTATAACCGGCCGCTGGAGCGCGCGGCGGCCGCTACCTTGGAGGCACTGGCCTAAAGATTCGGCCCTTGCGGCATGATGCGTTTGTGGGCGCCGCGGCGCCATAAGGTTTCGATGCGTTCGCGGGCGGCGTCGGGAATCGCTTTGCCCTCTAGGTAGTCATCGATGTGGGCGTAGGTGACGCCGAGGGCCTCTTCGTCGGGAAGCTGGGGCTTATCGTCCTCCAAGTCCGCGGTGGGGACCTTCTCCCAGGTAGAGCGCGGGGCGCCGAGGTGCTCTAGGAGGGCGGCGCCTTGGCGCTTATTGAGGCCGGCCAGGGGGAGAAGATCCGCCGCGCCATCGCCCCACTTGGTAAAGAAGGCGGTGACGTTTTCCGCCGCGTGGTCGGTGCCGATGACTAGCGCGCCTACCTCGCCTGCGATGGCGTATTGGGCGGTCATGCGCAGGCGCGCTTTGGTATTGCCGCGGTTGAAATCGGTGACGTCGGCAAGCTGCAGCGCATCCGTTACCTGTTCGTCGAGGGCCAGGGTAGCCGGCTTGATATCGACGGTGGGGCGGTGATCGGGCTGGATGAAATCCAGAGCAATCTGGGCATCGTCCTCATCGGCCTGCACGCCGTGGGGCAGGCGCACGGCCCAAAACTCCGCGCCGTCGACGCGGTCCACCGCCATCTGCGCGAGCTTTCCCGCCAAGGTGGAATCCTGGCCGCCGGAAATACCCAGCACGTAGCCTTTAGCGCCGGTGGTGCGCAGGTAATCAACCAGGAAATCCACGCGGCGCTGCACTTCGGCTTCTGGATCGATAAAGGGACGCACACCCAGGGCTTTTATGATGGTTTGCTGCAGTTTTTCGGCATCATTCGACATGACGTTCATGGTAGCCGCCTGACACAATATTGTGCTGTGAATAAGGAAGTTTATGTCAAGGTAGTAGCTGGCATAGCGGCCCTGGGTGGGCTGCTATTTGGATACGACACCGGCGTGATGTCAGGTGCCTTGCTTTTTATTAGCCCCGCATTCGACATGAGTGCCCACCAAGAGGGTTGGGTGACCTCGATGCTGCTCGTGGGTGCTGCAGTAGGTGCGCTGACGGCTGGGCGCATCGCCGATAGGTATGGACGCCGCTTCACGCTGATTGCAGGCGGCATCATTTTCGTGCTGGGTTCCATCTGGTGTGCGCTTTCCGGCTCGGTGGGAATGCTGGCCACGGCGCGCACATTTTTGGGCTTTGCCGTGGGTGCAGTGTCCATCGTGTCTCCCATGTACATCGCGGAGATCGTGCCCGCCAAGGTGCGCGGGCGCATGGTCTCGCTCAATACCCTCGCGATTGTGGTGGGTCAGTTGATGGCCTACCTGGTCAACTCCGCGCTGGCCTCCACCGGTAGCTGGGAGTGGATGCTGGGCCTAGCCGCCGTGCCGGGCCTAGCGTTAGCTCTCGGAATGGCTTTCCTGCCAGAGACGCCGGTATGGCTGGCAACCAACGGGCGCATGCCCCGCGCCCAAGAGATTGCCGGGCGCGCCGGGATGGATATCTCGGAGCTGACCTCGCAGGAGACCGCGCGAAAATCCAGCGGATCCGAATGGAAGGCGCTGAAGGCCAATCGGTGGATGCAGATTACGGTGTTGCTTGCCATGCTGATGGGCTTGACGCAGCAGATTACCGGCGTCAACGCCATTGTGTACTTCGCGCCGACCATGATGAACCAGGTGGGGATATCCACTGCCAACTCGGTTTATACCTCCATCGTTATCGGCACGGTATCCGTGCTGGCCTGTTGGGTGGGGCTCAAGGTCGTGGACCGCATTGGGCGAAAGCGATTGTTGTTGATCGGCCTGACCGGCAACGTGGTCTCGCTGTTTATCCTCTCCTTTGCCTATTCCCATGCGCAGGATTCCACCGCTATGGCGATGGTCTCGTTGGTGTTTATGGCGCTGTTTATCGCCTTTCAGCAGGCGGCAGTGTCGCCCACTACCTGGCTACTCATCTCCGAGCTGGTGCCGCTGCAGGTGCGCGGCCTAGGCATGGGCATTGCGGGGCTCTCGCTATGGGCCACCAACTGGGCCGTGGCGCAGTACTTCCTGCCGCTAGTGGAGTGGCTGACCGGCCCGGTGGCGTTTATCGTCTTCGGGGTCTTTGGTCTCATCGCCATCGGCTACACCAAGGTTTTGGTTCCAGAGACTATGGGACGTAGCCTGGATGAGGTAGGCGAGGAAATGAAGTCGCGCTACGAGCGCGAGTCCGCACCCGTGAAGCCTTAGTGTTTTGGTATTGACGGCCGTGTGAGGTAACATTTTTCCTCGTGTCATGGCTGGGGATTCCCAGTCCGTGCTTTACTTATTCAACCGCATGTAGATTGCGCATAACGAAAGGAGCGCCCGATGAAGGTCCGTAAGTCCCTTCGGTCGCTGAAGAAGAAGCCGGGCGCCCAGGTTATTCGCCGCCACGGTAAGGTCTTCGTGATCAACAAGAAGGATCCCCGTTTCAAGGCTCGTCAGGGCTAATTGAGACGCGATTCCATCCGCTCCCTCCGGACTCCCGGAGTGGGGCGGATTTTTTCATGCGTGAGCTCGCGCGCAAAGGATAAATTCTTTTAAATCCAAGTGAACATAAAGACAAATATATGAATATAATTATTTTGTCTATCCATGCCGTGAGAAAGAAGAATAATGTCCCAGCGAATCGTTGCCACACTCACTGCCGCCGCACTCGGATTTTCTGCCACAGTGGCTCATGCCACAGGGCCACAGTGGGAATCCTCTGCGCCGGAGTCCCTTGGTATCAATGACCCGTCCTGTGTGCCTTCAGGGGACATCACTGAGCCTGTTGTGTTGCTGCATGGAACCTCAAATAATGCTTCCGTATGGGGAAACTTGGTTCACCTCCTGCAAGATCAGGGGGCGTGCGTGTGGGCCTTTGACTACGGCGCCGATGATGTCACCTTGCAGAATATGATTCCAAGTGTCAAAGCCATCGCGGACCTGGATGATTCGGCCGCGGAAATTGCGGATCAGGTGGACTATGTCCGCGAGGTCACTGGCTCGGACAAGGTGAACTTGGTGGGCCATTCTCAGGGCGGTATGCACATCAAGACCTATACCCAGATGCACGATGGGGCGGACCATGTGTCCCATGCGGTGGCGCTGGGCGGCAACTTTCACGGCACCACGCTCAATGGGCAGGGGGAGACGCTTTCCAAATTCATTGCCTTCGCGCCGCACTTCGCTGCTTTCCTGGCAAGTACGGCCGGCATCCAGCAAGTGGTGGGGTCGGAGTTTATGCAACGGCTCAATGCGCTGCCAGATACCGCGCCAGGCGTGCTTTATACCTCCATTTATTCGCCGGGGGATACGACGGTGACTCCGAATAGTTCTTCGCAGCTGGCGCTTGGCGACGGCGCCGATGTGGTCAACCTAGACCTGGGCGAGGTCTGCGGCGTGGCCCCTCGTCACGACAAGCTGCCGACCGACCGGACGGTGTTGAGTCAGGTCATTTTTGGGCTGAAGCGTACCTCAGGGGAGGGTCCGGACCCGGCGACCTGCGCCTCTGGCGAGCCTTCGACAGTCGGCTCTTAAGGTGACGTACCAGCCCTAAAATGTGAACTTTGACACACAAAATGGTGAACTCCAGGTAAACCTGCAGGAATCCCATTGGTGTAGTTTCATGGCTGTCCGTTGGTGCGGACAACATGTGGGGCCTGGGGGTGTGCCATCCTGGGAATACCACGGCTGTAACTACTACATATTGTGTTAGTTGCGGGCGTTTCCCCCAAAGTATAGTGTCGTTGATGTTGCTCAGAGCGGCGCAGGAAGCGCCCGCATAGGCGGGAAAATGCTCCCCGTTCTGACGAGTTTTCAATGCAGGAGCTTTAAGGATCTAGATGTCTATCACCGTTTACACCAAGCCAGCGTGCGTCCAGTGCAATGCCACCAAGAAGGCCCTCGACCGTGCCGGCCTCGAGTATGACCTCGTCGATATCTCGGCCGATGAAGAGGCCCGCGATTACGTTATGGCCCTGGGCTACGTTCAGGCCCCAGTGGTTGAGGCTAATGGCGAGCACTGGTCTGGTTTCCGCCCTGACCGTATCAAGGGCTTGGCTTCCGTAGCGGCCTCTGCTTAAGAGAATAGGGGAGGCCAGTAGCGATGTTGGTCGTGTATTTTTCCTCCGCGACGGAAAATACGCACCGGTTCGTGCAGAAACTGGGCTTTCCTAGCGCGCGCATCCCGTTGCGCCGCACGGACGAGCCCCTCAAGGTCAACGAACCCTATGTTTTGGTGTGCCCCACCTATGGAGGGGGTGCGTCCATTAGCCACCAGAACTCCCGGCCCGTGCCCACGCAGGTAATCAAGTTCCTGAACGATGAGCACAACCGTAGTTTCATTCGCGCGGTAATCGCGGGTGGCAATAGCAATTTTGGTGCCGACTTTGGCAAGGCTGGTGACGTCATCAGCGCCAAATGTAAAGTGCCCTATGTATATCGTTTTGAGTTGCTGGGAAACGAAGACGATATAAAAATTTGTCGTGAAGGCTTATTGGCTAACGCCGCCGAGCTCGGGCTCGAGGCCGCGGCCTAGCGCCCACTACGACTTAAATAAAGATCCTAATTTTTAAGAAAGGCCTTGTCAGCTGTGAGTACGCAATTGGGGAAGACCGTCGCCGAGCCAGTAAAGCCAGAAGAGCAGTTGGACTACCACGCTCTGAACGCGATGCTGAATCTCTACGATGCAAACGGCAAGATTCAGTTTGATAAAGACCGCGAGGCCGCTAACCAATTCTTCCTGCAGCACGTTAATCAAAACACGGTCTACTTCCATGATCTGGAAGAAAAGATCGATTACCTGATTAATAACAAGTACTACGACCCGCAGGTTATCGAGCAGTATGAGTTCTCCTTTATTAAGGAGCTATTCAAGCGCGCTTATTCATATAAGTTCCGCTTCAAGTCCTTCCTGGGCGCGTATAAGTACTACACCAGCTACACGCTGAAAACCTTTGATGGCCGCCGCTACCTCGAGCGCTTTGAGGACCGCGTGTCCATGACCGCCCTGTTCTTGGCAGACGGCGACGCAGGCCTGGCCGAGCACCTCGTAGATGAGATCATGACCGGCCGCTTCCAGCCAGCTACCCCGACTTTCCTCAACGCTGGCAAGGCGCAGCGTGGCGAGCTCGTCTCCTGCTTCTTGCTGCGCATCGAGGACAATATGGAGTCCATCGGCCGCTCCATCAACTCCGCATTGCAGCTTTCCAAGCGCGGCGGCGGCGTGGCCCTGCTGCTGTCTAATATCCGCGAGTCCGGTGCACCAATTAAGCACATTGAGAACCAGTCTTCCGGCGTCATCCCCGTGATGAAGCTGCTGGAGGATTCCTTCTCCTACGCCAATCAGCTCGGTGCCCGCCAGGGTGCCGGTGCGGTCTACCTCAACGCGCACCACCCGGACATCATGAACTTCCTGGATACCAAGCGCGAGAATGCGGATGAAAAGATCCGCATTAAGACCCTCTCGCTGGGCATTGTCGTGCCGGATATCACCTTTGAGCTGGCTAAGCGCAATGATGATATGTACCTCTTCTCGCCGTATGACGTCGAGCGCGTCTATGGCAAGGCCTTCGGTGACATTTCCGTCACCGAGCACTATGAGGAGATGGTGGAAGATCCACGCATCCGCAAGAAGAAGATCAATGCCCGCCACTTCTTCCAGACCGTGGCAGAGCTGCAGTTCGAGTCCGGTTACCCGTACATCATGTTTGAGGACACCGTAAACCGCGCGAACCCGGTGAAGACCTCGTGGATCAATATGTCTAACCTGTGCTCGGAAATCCTGCAGGTCAACTCCGCATCCGAGTTCAACGCGGACCTGACTTATGAGGAGCTGGGCAGCGATATTTCCTGCAACTTGGGTTCCCTGAATATCGCGATGACCATGGATTCGCCGGACTTCGCCAATACGGTGGAGACCGCCATCCGCGGCCTGACCGCAGTGGCGGATAAGACCTCCATCGATTCCGTGCCGTCCGTGCGCCGTGGTAATGACGAGTCCCACGCCATCGGCTTGGGCCAAATGAACCTGCACGGTTACTTGGGCCGCGAGCACATCGAGTATGGCTCGGAAGAGGGCTTGGACTTCACCAATGCCTACTTCGCATCCGTGCTGTATGCGGCGCTGCGCGCTTCCAATAAGATTGCCCGCGAGCGCGGCGAGTACTTCACGGAATTCCCGCAGTCCGAGTATGCCTCCGGCGAATTCTTTGACCGCTACGATCCGGAAGAGTTCAAGCCGAAGACGAAGAAGGTGCAGGAGCTTTTCGACGCCTCTTCGATCCATACCCCGTCCGCCCAGGACTGGGAGGACTTGAAGCAGGAGGTGGCTAAGTACGGCCTGTATAACCGCAACCTGCAGGCGGTGCCGCCGACGGGCTCGATTTCCTATATCAATAACTCCACCTCGTCCATCCACCCGATTGCCTCCAAGATTGAGATCCGCAAGGAAGGCAAGATCGGTCGCGTCTACTACCCGGCGCCGCACATGGATAATGACAACCTGGAGTACTTCAAGGACTCCTATGAGATTGGCTACGAGAAGATCGTTGATACTTATGCCGTAGCCACCAAGTATGTGGACCAAGGCCTATCGCTCACGCTTTTCTTCAAGGACACCGCGACCACCCGCGAGGTCAACCGCGCGCAGATTTATGCATGGCGCAAGGGCATTAAGACCTTGTATTACATCCGCCTGCGCCAGATGGCGCTGGAGGGCACCGAGGTCGAGGGCTGCGTATCCTGCATGCTCTAAACCGCAGGTAGGGCGCCTCGCTGCACGTCGTGGGGAAGGACGTGCAGCGAGGCGTTTAGCCGTTTTCTGCCCGGGTGCGGTCGAGAATGGTGCGGGAGGTTTCTTCGGCGGCGTCGGCAAGCCCGGCATCAATGGCGCGGGCCAGTTCCCTGTGTAGCTGTGTGGTGCCGCCGATGGGGTCGCGCTTGCGGGAGCCGAAGACGGACTTGCCCTTGAGCATCGCCACCAGGGAGGGGGCGAGCGCGGCCAGCATTTCATTTCCAGAGGCCCGCAGGATGAGGGTGTGGAAGCGTAAATCGGTTTCTAATTCTTCGCCCACGCGCGGAGACGGAGTACATTCCAGCTCGGCCAATCGCGCGGCGAGGCGCAGCAATTCCGCCCGCTGCTGGGCGGTGGCATTGCCGGCAGCTAGGCGCGCGGCCACCGGTTCGATGCCTAGCCGCAGCTCATTGAGCCGGGCCACTTGCTGTCCGCGCGTTTTATCGTTGTTTAAGCGCCAGCTAATGATCGCTGGGTCATATACCGCCCACTTTTCCATCGGCAGCACCGTGATGCCCACGCGGCGCCCGGAGCTGACCATTCCGAGGTGCTCCAGGGTGCGCATGGCCTCGCGGGCCACGGTGCGGGAGATGCCAAAGCGCTTTTCGACGTCCCCCAGCCGGAACCGGTCGCCTTCCGCGAGGTCTCCGCTTACTATATCCGCGCCGAGTTGATCCACCACGGAGCCGAGTAGGGGAGGGGTGGCGCTCATGGTGGGTGAATCCTCTCTGTGCAGGCACTCGGTATAGCTGGGATCAGTATAGGCATGAGGCATTCACCACAATGGCAAAGAGGCCGGGCGAATTGGGTATGCTGGGGAGCTAAAAGTGTCCGTTTTTAGTATTGGAGTGACGCCGCGTGTCGCACGAGTACGATGACTACGTTTCTAGTCATGAAAAGCCAGTTAAAGCCATTAACTGGAATAGCATCCCGGATGAAAAGGACCTCGAGGTATGGGATCGCCTCACCGGTAATTTCTGGCTGCCAGAAAAGGTCCCTGTCTCCAATGACCTGCCCAGCTGGAAGACGCTGACGGAGAAGGAAAAGGAAACCACCATGCGGGTCTTTACTGGCCTGACGCTGCTGGATACCATCCAGGGCACAGTGGGTGCGATTTCCCTCCTTCCGGATTCCCAGACCCTGCATGAGGAAGCGGTCTACACCAATATCGCCTTCATGGAATCTGTGCACGCCAAGTCCTATTCCAATATCTTTATGACCCTGGCGTCCACGCCGATGATCAACGATGCCTTCCGCTGGTCCGAAGAAAACGAGAACCTGCAGAAGAAGGCCAAGATCATCTTGTCCTACTACAAGGGCGATGATCCGCTGAAGAAGAAGGTGGCCTCCACGCTGCTGGAGTCCTTCCTGTTCTACTCCGGCTTCTACCTGCCGATGTACTTCTCCTCCCGCGCGAAGCTCACCAACACCGCCGATATCATCCGCCTGATCATCCGCGATGAGGCTGTGCATGGCTACTACATTGGTTACAAGTTCCAGCAGGCGTATAAGCAGCTAGATGAAGAGCGCCAGGCAGAGCTGAAGGAATACACCTTCGACTTGGTCTATGACCTCTATGACAATGAGATCGACTACACCGAGGATCTCTACGATGACCTGGGCTGGACCGAGGACGTTAAGCGCTTCCTGCGCTATAACGCCAATAAGGCACTGAATAACTTGGGCTTCGAGGGGCTCTTCCCAGCCGATGAGACCCGCGTTTCCCCGGCTATCTTGTCCTCGTTGTCGCCGAACGCCGACGAGAACCATGACTTCTTCTCTGGTTCTGGTTCGTCCTATGTCATTGGCAAGGCTGAGGACACCACGGATGATGACTGGGACTTCTAAGCATTCCCGCTGATCAGCGTGGTCTAGCGGCACACCTTCTGCTCGAACTCAACCGAAAGGTTGATAACGAGCGGGGGTGTGTTTTTGCGTTTTGAGGGTGCAAAATTCGGCGCGGATGTGACATATAGCACGGTGTATCTCTGGCGAAAAGCGAAGCCGGAAATAGTGGCCGCGCCACGTGCAGGGGCAATGTGGCAGATGTGGTCAGTGGTGAGGCTTGTCTCTGCGGCGAAGTATTGGGGGAAGCTGGAAAGAACAGGGGAAAATGGCCTAATATAAGGCGAGTAAACCTAGGTGTAGGTGGAGTCTGTCCACAGACACTTTGTTATTCAGGAGGATTTTATGACCGCTGTGGCGCCACGGGTCGACGATTACGTCGCCCCCACACGTCCAGAGCCAACCGGTAACGCGAAGACCGGTTCAAAGGCTTGGGTATTTCTAACCACCACCGACCACAAGCAGCTGGGCATCATGTACTTGATCATGTCCTTCAGCTTCTTCTTCCTCGGTGGCTTTATGGCACTGTTGATCCGCGCGGAGCTGTTCACCCCGGGTCTCCAGTTCTTGTCCAATGAGCAGTTCAACCAGCTGTTTACCATGCACGGCACCGTGATGCTGCTGCTGTTTGCGACCCCAGTTGTGTGGGGCTTTGGTAACTACATCCTACCGCTGCAGATTGGTGCGCCGGACGTGGCTTTCCCTCGTCTCAACGCCTTCGGCTTCTGGGTTACCTTGCTGGGCGGCACCGTAATGCTGCTGGGCTTCGTTACCCCAGGTGGTGCGGCTGACTTTGGCTGGACCATGTACATGCCGCTGGCTGATGGTGTTCACACCCCGGGCATCGGCGCGGATATGTGGATTGTCGGCGTGGGCGCTACCGGTGTCGGTACCATTGCCTCCGCTATCAACATGATTACGACCATCCTGACCCTGCGCGCACCGGGCATGACCATGTTCCGTCTGCCGGTCTTCAGCTGGGCAGTGTTTACCGCATCCGCCATCGTGCTGATGATTTTCCCGCTGCTGACCGCTGCGGCACTGGGCGTTCTGTATGACCGCAAGCTGGGCGGCCACATCTACGATTCCGCTAATGGTGGCGGCATCCTGTGGCAGCACCTGTTCTGGTTCTTCGGCCACCCTGAGGTTTACGTCCTCGCGCTGCCGTTCTTCGGCGTTGTATCTGAGGTTGTTCCGGTCTTCTCCCGCAAGCCGGTCTTCGGCTACATCGGCCTGGTCTTCGCGCTGCTGGCCATCGGCTCCCTGTCCATGGCTGTGTGGGCACACCACATGTTCGTCACCGGCGCTATCCTGCTGCCGTTCTTCTCCTTCATGACGTTCCTGATTGCGGTTCCAACCGGCGTCAAGTTCTTCAACTGGGTCGGCACCATGTGGAAGGGCCACATCACCTGGGATACCCCGATGATCTTCGCCATGGGCTTCATGGCAACCTTCCTGTTCGGCGGTATGACCGGCGTTATGCTGGCATCCCCGGCACTGGACTTCCACCTGGCTGAGTCCTACTTCTTGATTGCACACTTCCACTACACCCTGTTCGGTACGGTTGTGTTCTCCGCCTTCGCTGGCCTGTACTTCTGGTTCCCGAAGATGACCGGCCGCATGCTGGATGAGCGTCTGGGCAAGATTCACTTCTGGCTGACCTTCATCGGCTTCCACGGCACCTTCCTGGTCCAGCACTGGGTAGGCAACATGGGTATGCCGCGTCGTTACGCTGACTACCTGGAGTCCGATGGCTTCACGGTCTTCAACCAGATTTCCACCATCTTCTCCTTCGTCCTCGGCGCTTCCGTTATCCCGCTGGTCTGGAACGTATTCAAGTCCTGGCGCTACGGCGAGATTGTCACCGTGGATGACCCATGGGGCTACGGCAACTCCCTCGAGTGGGCAACCTCCTGCCCGCCGCCGCGCCACAACTTCGTGTCGCTGCCGCGTATCCGCTCCGAGCGCCCGGCGTTCGAGCTGCACTACCCGCACATGGTTCAGCGCATGCGCGAAGAAGCACACGTGGGTAGCCACTAAAGCGATATAACTCGCTAAAGCACTCCTGACTTAAGCCGCCTCCCAACCCGCAACGGGCCGTGGGAGGCGGCTTTGGCGTATCTTATTTGCCCTACGTGCGATAATGGGCGGCGTGAGTACCCAAGCTGATACCTATGCCGTCATTACCACCACTGGGCCGGACAAGCCTGGGGTCTCGGCGGCCTTCTTCCGCGTGCTGGCGTCTTATAGCGCCGCGCTTATCGACGTCGAACAAGCCATCTTTTCCGGCCGCATCACCCTCGCCGCCCATACCCGCATTCCCGGTACGCGCGCCGAGCAGATTGCACAGGGGTTGCGCAATACCTTGAGCATCTACGGGCAGCAGGTATCCGTGGACGTGCGAGAGGAGGAATCTAGCGCGCGAGCTCGCTCCACGCATGCGGTGGTCCTCATGGGAACGGAAGTAACCGCCCACCACGTAGAGGAGGTCGCCCGCGTATTGGCCAACTTCGATGCCAATATCGATCGCATCCGCGGGCTTTCCACCTCTCCGTTGACAGGGCTGGAGCTTTTCTTGTCCCTCGATGGTTCCGCGGCACCCGTGCGCCAGGCGCTGGCAGAGCTGGCACAGCAGATTGGCATCGACATTGCCATCGAACCGGCGGGTCTGGGCCGGCGTTCCAAGCGCCTCGTCTGCTTCGACTGCGATAGCACCCTTATCCAAGGCGAAGTCATCGAGATGCTGGCCGCGCACGCCGGCAAGGAAGAAGAGGTTGCCGCCATCACGGCCCGGGCTATGCGCGGCGAATTGGATTTTGAGGAGTCCCTGCGCGAGCGCGTGGCCGTTTTGGCTGGCCTGGATGCTTCCATCATTGATGAGGTGGCCCGCGAGATTCAGCTGACCCCCGGTGCCCGCGAGACTATTGCCACGCTCAACCGCATCGGTTATCGCACCGCTGTGGTCTCCGGTGGGTTCATCCAAGTTCTGGAGGACCTAGCCGCAGAAATGCACTTAGATTACGTCCGCGCCAACACCCTGGAGATCGCCGATGGCAAGCTCACCGGCCGCGTAACCGGCAAGGTGGTTGACCGCAAGGCCAAGGAGGAATTCCTGCGGGAGTTCGCCGCGGATTCCGGAGTGGGCATGCGCCAGACGGTCGCCGTGGGCGATGGCGCCAATGACATCGATATGATTACCGCCGCAGGGCTGGGCATCGCCTTTAACGCCAAGCCGGCGCTGCAAGAAGTGGCGGATACCTCGGTAAATCACCGGCGGCTGGATGAGGTACTACAGATTTTGGGAATCCCGGCCGAGGAGGTTGTTCGTGAATAGGTTTGAAATCGCCCACCAGCGCTTGGTAGAAGCGTGTGATTCGCGCTCGTGGCGCGATGACCCAGAAAACCCCGACGAGCCCGCCACCATACAAGCGATGCAGATTGCGCTTAACCTGCCAAAGCAGGAGCCGCCCGCGCGCTCGGAGATACTGGAGGCGGCTGCTCGCGCCGTTGTGGCCGTGTGCTTGGACGAGCGCGCGGGGGAGGACGGGGCCTTCGCCCACGCCCTGGGACAGTGGTACGGCCACCGCATCCGCAAGATCGCCCGCCGGGCGCGCAATAAGGCCTGGCGCGATGTGCAAAGCCTGCCCGGCGTGACCGTGGCGGACCGTGCCCGGGCCTTCGCGCCTTCGGCCGTGGGGGAGGTGGATCCGCTCATCGCCAAGCTGCAGATCGGGCACACCGACTTGCCCTATGATGCGCCAGGAGCCCCGCTTGGCGATGCCCCCGTCATCTACGTCGACCGCAGCCTCGACATGTCTGCCGGCAAGGCCGCAGCGCAGGTCGGCCACGGTTCGATGATGCTCGCCGCGGCGATGTCGGTGGAGGAGGCTCGTGCTTGGGATGACACGGGTTTTGAGCTTTCGGTGCGCGAGGTGTCCGGCGAAGATTTTCGCGCCGCCTGCGCGCAGGATGGCGCCGTGGTCATCGTGGACGCCGGGTTCACGGAGATTGCGCCGGACTCGGCTACCGTGTGCGCCCTGCGGCGACCAATCGCTTAAGCGCGCCGCGCACCGTATCCGCGTCGGTGGTTTGCCAAAAGCGTGGCATGGAGGCCTTGAGGAAGCTGCCGTAGCGCTTATATTCTAAGCGGTTATCGAGCACGGCCACCACGCCGCGGTCGGTCACGTGGCGCAGCAGGCGGCCTGCGCCCTGTGCCATGAGCAAGGCGGCGTGGTTGGCGGAGACCTCCATGAATCCGGAGCGGCCCGCAGCATCGGCCGCCTGGGCGCGCGCCTGCATCAGGGGATCGTCCGGCCGGGGGAACGGAATGCGGTCGATGATGACCAGCGAACAGGCCGGCCCCGGCACGTCTACGCCTTGCCACAGGGTAAGCGTGCCGAAGAGGCAGGAGTTTTCTTTCTGGGAGAACTTCTCTACCAGTGCGCCGATGGAATCCTCGCCTTGCACGAAAAGGTCAAAGGGGATGCGCGGCTTGAGGGCGGTGGCCGCCTCTTCCGCAGCGCGGCGGGAGGAGAACAGGCCAAGCGTACGCCCGCCGGCGGCCATGATGAGCTCGTAGATCTCATCGATGGTTTCTTTGGGCAGGCCATCGCGGCCCGGCGCGGGCAGGTGCTTGGCGGTGTACAGGATGCCGGATTTGGCTGGGTCGAAAGGCGTGCCCGCGTCCAAGGTGTCGTAGGTGCCGCTCGGCATGCCCCACTGGGCGGCCATGGCATCGAAGCGTCCACCGAGGGCGAGGGTGGCCGAGGTCAACACCACCGTTTGCTCCCCAAAGAGGTTCTCGCGCAGCATGTGGGCGATGGATAGGGGAGCCACGGCGAGGGTCTCGGCGTCGCTGCGCGGATCGCGCTCGAGCCAGACGACGTCGTCTTGCTTGGCCGGGTCATCGGTGGCGAAAACCTCCAGCATGCGCGCCACGGCCTGCGCGAGGTCGGAGAGGTGGTTGCTCAAGTTTTGGCGCTCGGCGTTTTTCTCCGGATCGTCGGTGGCTTCGCCTTCTGGTGCGCGAGAAATGAGGGACTTAACTCGCAAGAATTCGTCGGCAAGCGCGCGCAGGTGGCCCTGTGAGGTTTCATCTAAGTCCGTCCAACGGCCTGGCTCTTGGATTTTCATCAGGTCATCAAATTCCTCGGCCAAGTCCGAGAGGTTGCCGGCATTACCCAGCGACTTCGCGCGGTTGGCGGCCATCTTGATGGCGCGGGTAGTAATCTCCGCGGTAGATACGGAGGTGATGCGGCCGTCGAGCTCGTGGGCCTCATCGATAATGGCGACGTCGTGCTCAGGCAAGATATTTGCCTCAGAAACCGCGTCGATGGCGAGCATGGCGTGGTTGGTGACCACTATGTCGACGTCGGCAGCCGCCCTGCGAGCCTCTTCCGCAAAGCAATCCGGCCCGTGCGGACAGCGCGAAGCGCCCAAGCACTCGTTGGAGGTTACCGATACCGCCCGCCACACCACGTCCGGCACGCCCGGCTCTAGATCATCGCGGTCACCAGTGTCAGTTTCCTGCGCCCACTCGTGGATACGACGCACGGCCTTGCCGCGGTGGGATATTTCGGATTCGTCGATAAGTGCTTCCGGATCATCCGGGGTAGCCGCAATCTTATTCATGCACAGATAGTTATTGCGTCCCTTCATGATGGCGAAGGTGGGCGTACGCTCCATAACAGGGGCGAGCGCCTCAGTAAGCCGCGGCAGATCGCGCTCCACCAGCTGGCGCTGCAAGGCTAGCGTCGCGGTGGAGACGATGACGGTCGACCCCGAGTTCATCGCATGCCGGATAGCCGGGACCAAGTAGGCCAGGGATTTACCGGTACCGGTACCGGCCTGCACTGCCAGGTGGCGCTCCTTTTCGAGCGCAGCCGAGACGGCGGTGGCCATGCGCACCTGGCCTTCGCGCCGGCTGCCGCCCAGCGCGTCAACGGCCTTGCCCAGCAGCGTTTCCGTGTCGAGGTTTAGGGGCTCATCTGCGTGCTCACTCACCCCACACAGTCTAGCGGCCTACTTTTTAAAGCCCACCATCCGCGTGGGTACGGCCGCCTCATCGCGCGAGAGCGCCAGGCCTTCCCATGGCAGGGTCTTGCGGGCCTGATCCAGATACTCGCGGGAGGCATGCAGATCCGGCAGTCCGTCGACGATGTGGCCATCGCGCATGAGCGGAATGGTCATCTCGCGGGTCTCGAGCTGGCCCGTATCTGGCGCGGGCGCGTCAAAGGGATAGACGATCTCTTCCACCGCCACGCCCGAGGAACGGTAGGTGCGTAGCGCGCGCTTGGCACCGCCGACGGATTGCTTGGAAGTAGAGCGCTTTGCCACCGGGATGCCGTCTACCTCCACTACCTTGTAGACCATGCCGGCTGTAGGCGCGCCGGAGCCGGTGACCACGGACGTGCCGACGCCGTAGACATCGACCGGATCGCCGCGCAGGCCGGCAATGGCGAACTCGTCGAGGTCGGAAGATACCACGATATTGGTGTTGTGATTGCCCAAATCATCCAGCTGCTTGCGCACGCGGCGGGTAACCGCACCCAGGTCACCGGAATCGATGCGAACCCCACCGAGCTTCGGTCCACCTACCTTCACTGCGGTCTCGACGCCCTTGGTGATGTCATAGGTATCGACCAACAGAGTGGTGTCTACGCCAAGGGTGTCGATCTGGGAGCGGAAGGCGGCCTCTTCGTTCGGCGTGCCATCCGGGTTGGTATGTGCCAAGGTCCAGGAGTGGGCGGCAGTGCCGGAGACCGGAATGCCGTAGCGGTAGCCTGCCTCCAGGTTGGAGGTGGCATCGAACCCGGCCAGGTAGGCCGCGCGGGCGGCGGTTACCGCCGCATACTCGTGGGTGCGGCGCGAGCCCATCTCGATGATGGGCCGGCCGTCGGCCGCCGTGACCATGCGGGAAGCGGCCGAAGCCACTGCGGAATCGGCGTTCATGATGGACAAGATGACGGTCTCCAAAACCAAGCACTCCCCAAAGGTGCCGCGCACCGTCAGGATGGGGGAGTTGGGGAAATAAAGCTCGCCCTCGCGGTAGCCGTCAATCTGCCCGGAAAAGCGATAGTGGCGCAGATACTCCTTGGTCTGCTCGTCCAAGAAGTCCATCTCCGCTAACTGATTGGCCGAAAAACGGAAATCCTCCACTGCGCGCAGGACGCGGCCGGTGCCTGCAACGACGCCATAGCGGCGCTCATTGGGCAGGCGGCGGCCGAATACTTCGCAGGTGACCTGGCGGTTTGCCGAGCCATCGCGCAGCGCGGCCTGGAGCATCGTTAGCTCATATTTATCCGTGAGCAGTGCAGTAGAGCGATCATTAGGGATAGCTTTGTCATTCACGGGAGTGATAATACCCACTGACTAGGTGCTTTTCAGGGGATTAGATTCTTTGCAGCCGGAATGTCTGAAGCCCGATTGCGCGGGCCCACAATAAATTCCCAAATATGGTTAGGCTAGAAGGCATGAAGGCGCAATTTCCTGTAGTCCGGATGAGCTCTCCGATGGCTACGCCCGAATTGGATGAAGAACTCGACGTAGACGTAGCCACGAGCGAGAACCTGCCGTGGATGTGCATCGTGTGGGATGACCCCGTCAACTTGATGAGCTACGTGTCCTATGTATTCCAAACCGTGTTGGGCTATGACAAGAAGCGAGCCAATGAACTCATGATGCAGGTCCACACCGAGGGCAAGGCCGCCGTGTCCAGCGGCGAGCGCGACAAGATTGAAGCGGACGTGAAAAAGCTCCAGATCGCCGGTCTGTGGGCAACGATGCAGCAGGCAGGTTAAATTGATGCAACCGTGGAAGAAAAAGAAGTCCCTTATGCGCGCGCCGAAAATCACGGCCGTATTCGAACCAATGGAGCGCGAGGTACTGGGCGATCTCACCGCCACCGTCTCCGAGGCGATCATTAAGCGCGCCCAGTCCGCGCCCAAGGACGAGCTGGCGGAAATGCTGGACATGCCTACCGGCCACACCGAAGCCCCGGACGATCCCTCGCTGGCCCGTCTCTTCCCGGACTTTGAAATGCCCGGCGATGAGGAATATGAAGGCGATGCATCATTGCTGCGTTCCCTGCATGAAAACGACATTGCGCGCGCCAAGCTGGAAAACCTGCAGGTGATTGGCTCTGCCCTCGGCCCTACCGGTGGGGTAGAGGTCACCATCAACGAGCAAGAGGCCCAGGCCTTCGTCGCTGGCCTGAACGACCTCCGCCTCTTTGTCGCGGCGGGCGATGTGGCCGATAACAACCTGATGTCTGACCGCGATAGCCTCGTGGAATGGCTGGCGTTCTGCCAAGATTCACTGCTGCAGGTGCTGATGGACTAATGCTGGACGGCATGAGCATCGGGCACTATAGCGGCACCGATACCGGAGTCACGGTGCTCTACTGCGGGCCGGGCGGAGCGCTCGGCAGCGTCGATGTGCGCGGCGGCGGCCCAGGCACCCGCGAAACGGATCTTTTACAGCCGCATAATACGGTCGAGCGCGTCCACGCCGTGGTGTTAGCGGGCGGTTCTGCCTTTGGCCTGGCCGCTGCCGACGGCGTGATGAATGAGCTGGCAGAGAGGGGGATCGGCTTTCCCGTCTTCGGCGAGGATAAGCCTGGGCCGCGCGTGCCCATCGTTCCCGGCGCAGTCATTTTTGACCTTTTGGTCGGGCCCTCCCGCCCCGGGCCGGAAGAAGGCGCGGCCGCGTTGCGAGCTGCCCTTGCGGGCAACGATGAATCCATGGGTTCGGTGGGAGCCGGAGTAGGAGCCACTGCTGGCAAACTACGAGGCGGCTTCGGGCTGGCCACGCGCCGGGTGGGGGACTACGAGGTCAGCGCCGCGATGGTTGCCAACCCTGTGGGCGAGGTAATCGAGCCGCAATCCGGCCGGCTGTACGGCGCGCCGGGGCGCACCGCGGTCAATGCTGCCGCCTACCGCGCCTTGCCGCACCCAGCGGAGTCCACGCTCAATACCACCATCGGCGCCGTGCTTACCGACGCCCCCGTTTCCACCGCCCAAGCCCAACGTCTGGCCATGACTGCCCACGACGGCATCGCCCGTGCGGTGCGTCCTGCGCATTCGCCGCTGGATGGGGACACGATCTTTGCCCTGTCCACCGCCAAGCGCCCAGCCGAACTCAGCACGCAGGTGGTGACCCAGCTGTGCGCCGCGGCCGCCGACGCCGTGGAAGAAGCCATCGTCAACGCGGTCACCGCCGCCAACCCCGGCCTAGGCTTGAGCGCGTACCGCGATCTGCTGGACTAAGATATAGCGCATTATGACTTCAGGTGGAACATCTAACTACCGGCCGGCCCCCACGGGCCAGGTCAACCGCGGCGATTCCAAGAACTACACCCGCAGCGGCCGCATCACCACCGGCTTTTCTATAGCCTTTGGCTTCCTCGTGGTGGAATGGGCGGTCCACATCATCAACGCCTTCCTCTTTGGCGGCCAACTTTCTAACTACGGCATTCGCCCGCTGGATTTCAATGGCATCTGGGGCATTGTCACCGCCCCGCTGCTCCACGCGAACTTTGAGCACTTGATGTCCAACTCGGTGCCCGGCGCTATCTTTTGCTTCCTCATCGGTCTGTCCGGCCGCAAAGCCTGGTGGGAGGTTACACTGATTACCACGCTGGTGGCGGGCCTTGGAACCTGGTTCATCGGCGGACCCGGTACCTCGCATATCGGTGCTTCCAGCTTGGTCTATGGCTGGTTGGCGTATCTGATTGTGCGCGGAATTTTTAACCGTTCGCTCATCCAGACCATCTTGGGCATCGTGCTCGGCTTTGCCTACTCCGGCTTGGTGTGGGGCGTGTTGCCCGTCTACGAGGGCGTGAGCTGGCAGGGCCACCTCTTCGGCGCCATCGGCGGCATTTTGGCCGGCATGACCATTACCTCGGACGACCCGGTTAAGGCAGTGAAGCGCTAATGCCAACTGCGACCTCTCCCATCGGCATCTTTGATTCCGGCGTGGGTGGCCTTACCGTGGCCCGTGCGGTGATGGAACAGCTGCCGCACGAATCCGTCATTTATACCGGCGATACCGCCCATAGTCCCTACGGCCCGCGGCCTATCTCCGAGGTGCGCGCCTTTTCCCAGGACGTAGCCGATAAGCTCGTGGAGCGTGGCTGCAAGATGCTGGTGATTGCCTGCAATACCGCAACCGCCGCCTTCTTACACGATGCACGCGAACGCTACGATATCCCCATCGTGGAGGTCATCCGGCCTGCGGTGCGCCGCGCCATGTCCACCACGCGCAACGGAAAAATCGGCGTCATCGGCACCGAAGGCACCATCAAATCCGGCGCCTACCAAGACTTATTCGCACTCAACCCCAAGGTGCAGGCCTTTGCCACCGCCTGCCCGGATTTTGTTCCCTTTGTCGAGCGCGGCATTACTGCTGGCCGCCAGATCCTCGGCGTGGCCGAGGGCTACCTGGCCCCGCTGCAGGCACAAGGGGTAGACACGCTGGTCCTGGGCTGCACACACTATCCGCTGTTAACCGGCATTATCCAGCTGGCGATGGGCGATAATGTTTCGTTGGTGACCTCCTCGGAGGAGACCACCAAGGACGTCATGCGAATTCTCACCGAGACAGATATGTTGGCGCCTGCGGATAATCAGCCGGTCCACACTTTTGAATCCACCGGCGATCCGGAAGCCTTTGCCCGCCTTGCCACGCGCTTCCTCGGCCCGCAGATTGTTTAAGTAGGCATAATTTCTCCCCCGTTTGCACGTTGAGTACGCATGCGGGGCGATTTCATGGAACTATTGAGCCCATGAAGCTGACCATCCTAGGCTGCTCCGGTAGCGTCCCCACCGCCCAAAATCCCGCCTCCGGCTACTTGCTGTCCTTTGATAATGCGCCGTCCATCGTCCTCGATATGGGCCCTGGCACCTTGGCGCAGCTGGAACAGCAGCAGGACCCTTGTGATGCGCACGTGGCCTTTAGCCATTTGCATGCCGATCACTGCCTGGATTTTCCCTCCCTGATGGTGTGGCGCCGCTTCCATCCCACGGCTCCTGCGGCTTCGCGCAATATGTGCTTCGGGCCGAAGGCTACGCCCACGCACTTGGGCCGCCTGTCTTCCGATGAGGTCGATGGCATCGATGACATGTCCGATACCTTCGCCTTTAGCGCCTGGGAGCCGGGCGAGCGCCAGCTCGTGGATGATGTCTATATCACCCCCTTTCCGGTAAACCACCCGGTAGAGGCCTATGCCTTGCGCGTGGAGCACACGAAGACGGGACAGACCATTACTTATTCCGGTGACTCTTCGTATACGCCCGCGCTTGTCGAAGCCGCCCGTGATGCCGATATCTTCCTCTGCGAGGCGGCCTGGGGCGAGACCTCGGAGGGCAAGGCGCCGGACATGCACATGTCGGGCGCGGAAGCCGGTAGGGCGGCGCGCGAGGCGGGTGTGAGCAAGCTGGTGCTCATCCACATTCAGCCGTGGGGCGATGCGCAAGCTACTTTGGAGGCAGCCCGCTCCGAATTCGATGGCGAGATTGTCCTCGGCGCCGCGGGGATGGAGTTCTAAGATACGCTGGACGGCATGACTGAATTTACTCGTGCCGATGGGCGCGCGCTGGACCAGATGCGCAGCGTCCGCATTACCCGCAATTTCACCACCAACCCGGCCGGCTCGGTGCTGGTGGAGTTTGGCAATACCCGCGTCATGTGCACCGCATCCGTGGAATATGGCGTGCCGCGCTTCAAGCGTGATTCGGGCGAAGGCTGGCTTACCGCTGAGTACGCCATGCTGCCTTCTGCCACCCACGACCGCATGCCGCGCGAATCCATGAAGGGCAAGGTCAAGGGCCGCACTCATGAGATTTCCCGCCTCGTCGGCCGCTCTCTGCGCGCTGCGGTGGACTTGGAGGAGCTGGGCGAGAACACCATCCAGCTCGACTGCGACGTCCTCCAAGCCGATGGCGGCACCCGCACTGCGTCTATCACCGGTGCCTATGTTGCGCTTGCCGACGCCATCGCACACCTCAAGACCGAGGGCGTCGTCCCCGGCGAGCCGCTGCTCGATCCCATCGCTGCGGTCTCGGTCGGCATCATTGATGGCGAAATCTGCCTCGACCTGCCTTATGAGGAAGACTCCCGCGCCGAGGTCGATCTCAACGTGGTGATGCAAGAATCCGGCGATTTCGTAGAAATCCAGGGCACTGGCGAGCATGGACTCTTTGGCCGCGAAGAGCTCAACGAGATGTTGGACGTAGCCCAGAAGGGCTGCCGCGAGCTCATCGCCGCACAGAAGGCGGCGCTGGGGTGGTAATTCTCGTCGCGTCCAATAACCCGAAGAAGCTCGCGGAGCTCGAGCGCATCTTGGCCGATGCCGGCATCGAGGGCGTCGAGCTGCGCCCGCTATCCGCAGTGGAGCCTTACCCGGAGCCGGTAGAAGACGGCCGCACCTTTGCCGATAACGCGCTTATTAAGGCCCGCGCCGGCGCGGCTGCGACCGGCTTTGCTACCGTCGCGGATGATTCCGGCCTGGCCATCGAAGAGCTCAACGGCATGCCTGGCGTGCTTTCCGCCCGCTGGTCCGGCCAGCACGGCAATGACCAGGCCAATAATGACCTGGTCTTGGCGCAGATGGCCGATGTCCCCGATGAACGCCGCGCCGCCGCTTTCGTCTCCGTCTGCGCGCTCGTGACTCCCGATGGCACCGAGCACGTGGCCGAGGGCCGCTGGGAGGGCAGCTTCCTGCGCGAGCCGCGTGGGGACAACGGCTTTGGCTATGACCCGCTCTTTCAGCCAGAAGGCGAGTCCCGGTCGGCTGCGGAGATGTCCCCAGATGAAAAGAACGCGGTCTCGCATCGCGGCCGCGCTCTTACTCAACTAGTCCCCGCCATCGCGGAGTTGGTTCGCAGTTCCTAAAGCTGGAACTCCTCCTTAATCTCCTTGCGGCGCTTGTGCTCCATCCAGAAGGACAGGAAGGGCACCACGCCGGCAAGGGCGGTGGTAAAGAGCTTGCCCACCGGCCACAGCGCGCGCGGGCCGAGGATGAGGATGGACAGCAGGTAGGTCATGTACGCGATGCCGTGCACGATCGCGATATAGGTGGCCCACTCTGGGATCTCCATACCGATGAGGTACTGGCAGACCATGCGGATAACCAGGATAATCAGGAAGACACCGGTCACGGTGGCCGCGATGGAGAAAAACTTCAAGGGGCCGCGGATACGGGCCTGGCGGGCGGGGTGAACTTTATTGGTCATAATCAGCTTTCTTCATTCTCGCCGCGCCGGCGGCGCGGAGTATTCATGGCGTTGAACGTTTCCACATCTATCTGCGGCCGCTGGGGCAGGAAATCCTCATCGATTTTGGTTTCCGCCTGCGGCTGTGCGGGAGATTCAGCCGGGGCCTCAGTGACGGTGCTATCCATGTCGCGGGCTTCTTCCTCGGCCGCGAGGCGCTCATTTTCATAGCGCAGCGTGGTGCGATAGGCGTAGACCACGAATACGGCAAACAGCGGCCACTGGAAGGCATAGCCCAAGTTTTGGAAGGTACCCGAGCCGGACCGGAAACGCGTCCATTGCCAATAGGCCAGGAATAGGAAGAGCACGACGAAAAACGCGATGAGGAGGATGTGCCACCACCGCACCTGCACGCGCTTGTTCTTCTTTTCCTCTTGAGTGCTCACGCGATCCACCCTACCCACCAGTGGCCGGAAAACAGAACACCCCTGGTTTCTGGATTTCCGGCGTGCCGTGTACACTATGGCAAGTCCCCCGCGCCCGTGGCGGAATTGGCAGACGCGCTAGATTTAGGTTCTAGTGTCTTATGACGTGTGAGTTCAAGTCTCACCGGGCGCACAATCGGCGCCGCTGGCTCTCGAAGCCGGCGGCGCTTTCGCATATCACCGCCCGCATAGTCGCCCTAAGATAGTCATCATGAAAAAGCTGCTTTCCACCCTTATCGCCGTCATTCTCATTGCCACCGTGGCTGCCGCCGCGGTGTTCATTTGGCAGGTACGGGAACCGGTGGAGGTGGAGACCGAATCGAGCAATACCAAGGTCATCAAGGCCGTGGAACGCGAAGAGCAGGTGGTGCTCGTCTCGCTGGGTATCGAGGGCCTATCGGAGGAATCCGCTACCAGCAAGCTGTGGAATTGGCAGGTCCCGGGCAGCGAGCGCACCCAGTACATCAAGTACTCCTACCGCGCGAAGCTCGGCATCGAAGGTTCCCAGGTGCGAGTGGAAGAAGAATCCCCGCACCACTTCCGCGTGCAGATCCCAGAGTTCATTTTCATCGGGCACTCGGATGAGAATTTCGAAACCGCAGTGGAGCACAACGGCGCGTTGAGCTGGATTACCCCGGATATTGATAAGGCGGAAACCATCACCAAAATCCTCAATGAGGACAAAAAGAAAGAGGACATCGCGGATAATCGCGATGTCCTCCAATCCCAGGCCAAGCAGTTCTACACCGGCATTATTTCCGGCGTGGACCCAGAGGCCGAGGTGGACTTTTCCTTTCGCTAACTAGTCCACCTCGGTGAACTTGCGGTCCCACGAGGAGCGGACCGGGTTGGCATCGGCCAGCAGGATATCGAAGCGGTCGTTGGCAATTTCTACGATTTCGCCCAGCGCGGTGCGGTACTCCTGCTCCGGGGAGTTGGCTAGGCGGCGCACGCCGGCATCAATGACGCGGTCGACGGTGTCATTGGTATCCAAATAGGCCACAAACGGCATGTCAAAGCGTTCGCGGTAGGCGGCGGAAAGCTCGGTGATGCGCTCGGTCTGTACATCATCCAGGTCGGTCAGACCGAGGGAGCCGCGGTCGGCGGAGATGGTGGCGGCCTCGTCGGCGTCGGCAAGCAGCAGCTTATCCATGGCCGGGTAATCGTGGATGAGGGCGGCGCGGCGGGAATCATCCGCGGTCAGCACGGCCACCTGAATGGCCGCGCGCAGTTCATTAACATCGCCGAAGGGCCGCGACTCCCACGCCAGCTCCAGCGGCCAGGTCTCGTTATTAAACAGAGGGCGCAGCGCGGAGACAAACTCTTCACGGGAGGCGGCATTGAGCTGCTGCAAGCTCACGCTCTTGCCGACGGCCCGAGACACCTGCGTTCCCTGCTTGCCCCCTGTGTGGAAGAACAAAAGGTTGAGCACGATGGCGGTAATGGCGCCGATTGACATGCCAGAAGAGACGAAGGTTTGCGCCCACTCCGGGAAGGCGGTGGCGATATCCGGTTTGAAAGTCACCAACATAGCCAGCCCCAGCGCGGAGGTGACGATAACGGAGTTGCGACCATCGGAAAGATCGGCCTTGGCGATGGTCTGTAGGCCCACCCACGCCACGTTGGCAAAAAGTGCCAGGGAGGCGCCGCCGAGAACGGGGGAGGGGATGGAGGCCACGACCGCGCCGGCCTTAGGCAAAATGCCCAGCACCATCATGAACCCGGCGGCGGCAACGGCCACCCAGCGCGACTTCACGCTGGTCAGGCGCACCAGGCCAACGTTTTGGGCAAAGCAGGTATAGGGGAAGGAGTTCATTACGCCGCCCACCAGGGTGGACAGGCCATCGGCGCGAATCGCACGCACGACGTCATCGCGGCGGATGCGCTTTTTTACAATCTCACCAGTGGCAAAGACGTCACCGGTGGTTTCCACCATGGTGATGATCATGACGATGATGAGCGAGAAAATCGCTACCAGGTCAAACTTCGGCATGCCGAAGTAGAACGGGGTAGTAATGCCGAGGGCGGGGGCGGAGGAGACCTCGTCAAAGGAGGCGTCGCCAAGCACGAGCGCCACGCCAGTGCCTAAGACTAGGCCGATGAGCACGGCCAGGGTACCCAGGAAGCCGGAGGAAAAGCGCTGCACCAAGATGATGACCGCGAGCGTGCCAAAGCCATAGAGCAAGTCGCGGGTGGCCGGCACGCCCTCGGCGTAATTGACAAAGTCATTGGCCGACACCCCAAGTAGCGACGTACCCATGACCAGTAGGACCGAACCGGTGACCACCGGTGGGAAGAAGCGCAGCACCTTGCCAAAGACCGGCGCCGCAAAGAAGGTAAAAAGGCCGGCGACAATAATGGCGCCATAAATGGTTGGCAGCGAGGCCACCCCGCCCGCGCCGTCGGTCGCGCCCAAGCCAATGGCAATAATCGGGGAGACGGCCGTTGTAGTCACGCCCTGCACGATGGGCAGGCGCACGCCAATGCGCTTGCCGACGCCCAGGGATTGAATGATCGTTGCTATGCCACAGGTCAACAGGTCCGCATTAATGAGGTGGATGGTGGTTTCCGCATCCAGATTGAGCGAGCCGGCAATAAGCAGCGGGACGATGACTGCGCCGGCATAAAAAGCCAGCACATGCTGTAAACCCAAGGCAGCTAGTTTGGGAGCGGGTGGGACGATATCTACTGGATGCTTGGGCTGCGAAGCCACGAAGTCCTCCTTTGTGCGGAAGCGAAGCTGAACGGGATTAACAGTAGAGGTTCGTGCAGGTAGGGGCCAAAATCTTAAGGTGATGAGGGACACGTTCGGGGCTAGTTCACCCCCGATAAAAGACGTACGTGCGTTCTGCATGAAATCACTAACCAGCTAAACAACACGACCGGTTTATTACTTGGCTTTCAAACGTTTGCGAGACTTGTTATTACCAGGGAATTGGTCAACAATTGAGGCCAGAGGGGCTTGGTGCTGTGGCTCGAAGAAAGCGGCATTTATCCCCTGCTAGAAATTCGCCCGAAAGAAGGGAATTATGACTACCGCAACGCAGCCTCAACAGTTTGAAGCTTGGAAGGGATTTGAGTCCGGTCCGTGGACCGAGGGCATCAACGTCCGCGACTTCATCCAGCGCAACTACACGCCGTACGACGGCGACTCCAGCTTCCTGGCGGGCCCGACCGAAAAGACCAAGCGCGTCTGGGAGACCCTGGAAAAGAACTACCTGTCCGTCGAGCGCGAAAAGCGCGTTTACGACGTCGACACCCACACCCCGACCGACATTGACGCTTTCCCGGCCGGCTACATCTCAGAGGACGACGACGTCATCGTCGGCCTGCAGACTGATACCCCGCTGAAGCGTGCCATGATGCCATTCGGTGGCTGGCGCATGGTCAAGCAGGCTATCGGCGAAGCGGGCAAGGAAGTAGATCCTGAGGTGGAGAAGATCTTCACCCGTTACCGCAAGACCCACAACGATGCGGTCTTCGATATCTACACCCCGCGCATCCGCGCTGCTCGTTCATCACACATCATCACCGGCCTGCCGGATGCTTACGGCCGTGGCCGCATCATCGGCGACTACCGCCGCGTTGCACTTTATGGTGTGGATTACCTGATCGAGGAGAAGCAGGCTTCCCGCGATTCCGTCGCAGATGCTGGCTTCTCTGAGCACTGGGCACGCTTCCGCGAGGAGCACTCCGAGCAGATTAAGGCCCTGAAGAAGCTCAAGAAGATGGCCGAGTCCTACGGCTTCGACATCTCCCAGCCGGCTAAGACCGCTCACGAGGCAGTGCAGTGGACCTACTTCGGCTACTTGGCTTCCATTAAGTCCCAGGATGGCGCCGCAATGTCCATCGGCCGCCTGTCCGCCTTCTTCGATTGCTACTTCGAGCGCGACCTTGCCGCAGGCATCATCACCGAGGAAGACGCCCAGGAAATCATCGACTCCCTGGTTCTCAAGCTGCGTATCGTTCGCTTCCTGCGCACCATCGATTACGACCAGATCTTCTCCGGCGACCCGTACTGGGCAACCTGGTCCGACGCTGGCTTTGGCAATGACGGCCGCCACATGGTCACCAAGACCTCCTTCCGTCTGCTGCAGACCTTGGTGAACCTTGGCCCATCACCTGAGCCAAACATCACCATTTTCTGGGATCCGAAGCTGCCAGAGGGCTACAAGGAATTCTGCGCCCACATCTCCATTGAGACCTCCTCCATCCAGTACGAGTCTGACCGCCAGATTCGTGAGCAGTGGGGCGACGACGCCGCAATTGCTTGCTGTGTCTCCCCGATGGAAGTTGGCAAGCAGATGCAGTTCTTCGGCGCTCGTGTGAACGCCGCAAAGGCACTGCTCTACGCCATCAACGGCGGCCGCGATGAGGTATCCGGCAAGCAGGTTGTCGAAGGCTACGAGCCCATCAAGGGCGATGGCCCGCTGGACTTCGATGAGGTCTGGCAGAAGTACGAGGAGATGCTGGACTGGGTTGTTGGCACCTACGTTGAGGCCCTCAACATCATCCACTACTCCCACGACAAGTACGCCTACGAGGCAGTCGAGATGGCGCTGCACGATTCCAATATCGTCCGCTCCATGGGCTGCGGCATCGCCGGCCTGTCCATCGTTGCCGACTCCCTGTCCGCCATCAAGTACGCCAAGGTCACCCCGGTACGCGACGAGACCGGCCTGATTACGGACTACGTCACCGAAGGCGACTTCCCGTTCTACGGCAATGATGACGACCGCGCCGATGATATCGCCGCCACCATTGTCCACACCGTGATGGAAAAGATTAAGGCCATCCCGATGTACCGCAATGCCATCCCAACCCAGTCCGTGCTGACCATTACCTCGAACGTGGTCTACGGCAAGGCAACAGGCGCCTTCCCGTCGGGCCACAAGGCCGGCACGCCGTTCTCCCCAGGCGCTAACCCTGAAAACGGTGCTGACAGCCACGGCATGGTTGCCTCCATGCTGTCCGTCGGCAAGCTGGATTACAAGGACGCCTTGGACGGCATCTCGCTGACCAACACCATTACTCCTTCCGGATTGGGCCGCACCCCAGAAGAGCGCATCACTAACCTGGTGGGCGTTCTGGATGCCGGCTTCATCATGGAGAAGTAAAAACCACCAACCCTCAACCATCCCGAAAAGGAGAAAATCATGGCAACCCCAACTTTCGAAGACCGCATGTCAGCAATGAAGGCAAACCGCGATGCACACCAGATGAACTCTGGTCTGTACCACGCAAACATCAACGTGCTGGACAAGTCCACCCTCGAGGACGCCGTTGAGCACCCAGAGAAGTACCCGAACCTCACCGTTCGCGTCTCTGGCTACGCTGTCAACTTTGTCAAGCTGACCAAGGAACAGCAGCTCGACGTTATCTCCCGCACCTTCCACCAGGGTTCCTAATCATGGCAGATGGCGTTACTGGTGTCGTTACCCTCTCTCCTGAAGAAGGAGAGCGAGTCCGCGGCGCGGCCGCGGGCCTGGGAAATGACGCTCAATTCGATGACATTACCCGCCCCGAACTCATGGAGGCGCGCCGTACCGGCGATATTGCCCTCGTGCACTCTTGGGAGCTCGTGACCGCCGTCGATGGCCCGGGTACCCGCATGACGATGTTCATGTCCGGCTGCCCACTGCGCTGCCAGTACTGCCATAACCCAGACACCTGGGAGATGAAGACCGGCACGCTGGAGCGGGTCGAGGATGTGGTCAAGCGCATTAAGCGTTATAAGCCAATCTTCAACGCTTCCGGTGGCGGTCTCACTATCTCCGGTGGTGAACCCCTCTTCCAACTTTCTTTCACGCGCCGCGTGCTCAAGGAAGTTCACGATGCGGGCATCCACACCACCATCGATACTGCCGGTTATCTCGGTGCGCGTTTGCGTGACGAGGACCTGGATAATATCGACCTCGTGCTTCTCGACGTCAAGTCGGGTGACGAGGAAACCTATCGGAAGGTCACTCAGCGCGAACTCCAGCCCACGCTGGACTTCGGCGACAGGCTGAACAAGATAGGCAAACCGGTGTGGATCCGCTTCGTGGTGGTGCCAGACCTCACGGACTCGCCAGAGAACGTGGAAAATGTGGCCAATATCGTGGCGCGTTGGAAATCCAACGTTGAGCGCGTTGAGGTCCTGCCTTTCCACAATATGGGCAAGGACAAGTGGGATAGCTTGGGCATGAACTACCAGCTAGCTGACACGAAGCCACCAAAGCCGGAGGATGTGGAGAAAATCCGCGACGTCTTCCGCTCGAAGGGCTTGGAAGTCTACTAGCCTGGGAGGACATGACCTCCTATCGCCGCTTCGGCCACACAATTAAAGAGCACCACCTAGAAGTCCCGTGGGATTATTCCAATCCCCACGGGACTTTTGGGCTTTACGCCCGCGAAATTATCCCGCCCGGCGGAGAGGACCTGCCCGCATTGCTCTACCTGCAGGGCGGTCCTGGTTTCCCGGCGCCCCGGCCATTGGCGCCTACGGGGCTGATTGGCAAGGCGCTAGAGCGCTACCGCGTGATCCTCATGGATCAGCGCGGCACCGGCCGCTCGCACCGCATTGATGCGTTTAGTCCGGCGGCTGAGCGCACAGCCAAGCACCTGGCGTTGCTGCGCCAGGACAATATCGTCCGCGACGCCGAGCGCCTGCGCGAGCACCTCGGACTCGAGAAGTGGTCGCTATTTGGCCAATCCTTCGGCGGCTTTTGCATCACCGCCTACCTATCCCAGGCACCCGAGCGCGTCGAGCATGCTTTCTTCACCGGCGGCATCCCCACGTTGAAGGGGGCGGACGAGCTCTATCGCGCTACCTTTAGCAAGCTTAAGGCCCGCCAGCAGCGTTTCTACCGCGAATTCCCGTGGGCACAGGGCCGTATCGAGGAGATCATTTCCCACCTGGACAATTCAGATGAGCGGCTTCCAACTGGCGAGCGCCTGTCCGCGCTGCGCTTTCGTACCATCGGCATCGAGCTCGGCCGCGGTACCGGCTTTGATTCGCTGGCCTATCTGCTGGAAGAGCCTTTCCGTACCGTGGCGGGGGAGAAGCGGTTGCGGGGTGATTTCCTGGTGGACGTCGGCCAGCGCGTGAGCTTTGCGGACGCTCCGTTGTACGCCGCAATACATGAGTCGATTTATGGCGGCGCCGGTGGCCAGGCCGCTACGAACTGGGCGGCGCACCGCGTGCGCGAGGAATTTCCGGAGTTTGCAGAGGCGGGCACCTGGCTGACCGGCGAGCACATTTTCCCCTGGCAGTTCAACGAGGACCCGGCCTTGCACGCGTTTGCCGATGCCGCCCATGACCTCGCCCGCCACGAATTCTCCCCGCCCTACGCGTTGGGCGAGGTGCCGTCTACGGCCGCGGCCATCTACGTCGATGATATTTTCGTCCCGCTCGAGGAGTCCTTGGCTACGGCCGCGCACCTGGGAGATCTGCGGCCGTGGATTAACAATGAATTCCAGCACAACGGCATCCGCGAGGATGGTGCGACCATCTTGGGGAAGCTCTTTTCGCTTATCGACGATCACTAGCATTTCGCTATTTCCTATGCGAAAATATTAGTGATCATCACGACTTTTAGGGAGACTCAATGATTGCCACCATAGTAATAGTCCTTATCCTGCTGATTATCTTGGGAACGCTCTTCGATGGTTATTTCATCGTTCGTACTCGCGAAGCTGCCATTCTGGAGCGCTTGGGCAAATTCCAAAAGGTGGCGCATGCTGGCCTGCACTTTAAAATGCCGTGGATAGACCGCGTGCGCGATAAGATTTCGCTGCAGGTGCGGCAGCTGGACGTGATGGTGGAGACCAAGACGAAGGATAATGTCTTCGTGCAAATCCCTGTTGCCGTGCAGTACGAGGTAGTCCAGGGCCGCGAGCGCGAAGCGTACTACATGCTCTCCAATCACGAGCAGCAGATTGTGGCCTACGTCCAGGACAATGTTCGTTCCTCCGTAGCGAATATGAACCTAGATGATTCCTTCTCCTCCAAGGACACCATCGCCCGCAATGTTGCGGCCTCCCTGCGCGACAATATGGCCGAGTATGGCTGGAACTTTGTCAATACCTTGGTCACCGATATCCGCCCTGACTCCCGGGTGCGCGAGTCCATGAACTCCATTAACGCTGCGCAGCGCGAGCGCGAGGCGGCCGTCGCCCAGGCGGAGGCTGAGAAGATCCGCGTGGTCAAGGAAGCTGAGGGTGCAGCCGAGGCGAAGAAGCTGCAGGGCCGCGGCGTTGCCGACCAGCGTAAGGAAATCGTCGAGGGTATTGCCCAGCAGTACGAGATGCTTCGCGACGCCGGCGTGGAAGAATCCCCCGAAGCTCTCATGCTGGTCTCCCAGTACCTCGACGCTATGGTCGACGTCTCCCACAATGGCCAGGCGTCCGTTCTTTATATGCCCTCTAACCCGCAGGGGATGGGCGATCTTTTCAGCGGCATGCGCGACGTGCTCATGGCCAACCGTGCCCTCGACTCCGCCGAGGAGCCGTCCCAACGCCGTCGCCCGCAGCCTAAGAAGCCTTCCCGTGCCGAGGAAATCGAGCGCGAATCTAAGCGTCAGGCCGAACGCGCTAAGCGCGAAGCCATCGCTGCTTCCCAGCGCGCTGAGCAGCAACGCTCTGAGAACCAGCAGGCAGAGCCGCACCCGCAGCAGGGCCAGCACTCCACCGCGCAGCCTCAGGCTGCCCGCGAGTATTTCCAGCAGCTGCGCGAGCAACTGAAAAACGAGGACTAGTCCTGAGCATCGATAACCTCTTTGATGCCTATACCGCTCAGCGTGGCATAACCCGCCGCGCGGAGGTGATCCCCGATCACGAGTGTCAGGTCTTCGCCACCGACGACCATCCTGACTCCGACCGTGATGCGTTAAGCGCCGCGCGCGACCTTGTCCACGACGTCCTTGTGGTCGATGACACGCCGAGTAGCGCTACCTCGCAGAGGCAGCGCTAACGAACCCAGCGGACCTTGCCATTGACTCGGGCAAGGCGTCCGCGCAGCGGCGGGGCATTTGGATCATCTTGGTTGACCCCGTTGTGGTAGGGGCAGCACACGGTCAGGTTTTCCATGTTGGTCAACCCGCCGTGTTTCCACGCCTTGAGGTGATGGATCTGGGCCTTGTCCGCCGGATGGTTGCACGGCGGCCACGGGCAGGTGGGATTTTCGGCCGCGGCCATCTGCCGCTGTTTCTCGGTGGCGTAACGAGATGTGCGATACAGGTTGACTGGGCCCTTGACGGGGTGGATAAGCGTCGCGAGGCCGTGCTCGGTGAAGGTGCGCTCGACGAGCTCGGCGCCGGTAATGGTGGCGCCATTGCTAAGGCGTAGCGTGACTTCGTCGCCGTCGCCGTCCAGGATTTGGTCTAGGGCGTTGAGCGGGATGATGACGTTAGTGGTGGTGCGTGCGGAAGGCGCGCCGGTGCCGCGAAGGAGGTCGCGGAGGGAATCGAGTGGGCGGTCGGGGTCGAGCGCTGCGTCGAATTCAGCAAGGAAGGCCGAGGGAGCGGTAATCCGCATTGTCCACGGGCCGTTCGGCCGGCGAAGGAGCTGGACGCCTTCGCGGGGTGGCATGCGGCGCGGGCGAAGTTCGCGCAGGCGCTGCTTGGCGCGGCGGGCGATGTCAGAAGCCGGCCCACGCAGGCGGCACAGCTCCACGCGTAGGTTCCACGCCTCACGCTTAGTGCGTACCCGGGAGACGTACTTTTCAATCAGCTTGAGCGTTACGAGGTCGTGGTGTCGGGCAGCCGCGGCTGCGTGGCGTTGCTTGCGGCTGAAGCCGGTCGGGCCGAAGTAGACTGCGGCCAGCGCGCGGAGGTCGCGGGCCTCGACATCCGGCAAGCCCAGCTCGACAAGGGCGCGCTCAGACGCGCCGTGGGCCTCGGCGAGGATGTCCATCGCCGAGGCAATATGGGTGGCATAGGCCTGTAGTGCGCTCATGGCTGCAACTTTAAGCAGAGCCGGCGGGCGAGCCGAGGCGAAGACGTCCGCAGCTGTGGATAACTTGTTTAAGCGTCAACTGCCCCAGTGAGCCGCAATGGCAAATAGATACGAAACGAGCATGCGCTTAATCTCTACGACCACGGCGTCAAAGTCGCCTGGGTCGCCCGCAGTTGCGTAATTGAGTTGCGAGACCACGCTGTGGATAAGGAAGCCGGCCAGGTCAATGCGTTCGTCATCGCTCATGGACGGCGCGAGTGGGGAGAGGATTTCTGACAAGGGGAAAAGCAGCTGCCGCTCGGTATCTGCGGCCGTCGCGCGGGTGGCGGGGGTGGATTGCACGGCATGCCACACGGCGCGCCGGGAGGGATCGTCGCGCCACATGCGCGCCAGGTGATCGATGGTTTCATCCAACACATCGGGCCATTGCACGTCCGGGGCGCGGCGGGAGAAACGTTCGATTTCGGCCCGGCTGGCGGCCGTGTCTTGGCGGTCGAGCTCGCAGACGAGCACGTATTTATTGGCAAAGTACTGATACAGCGTGCCGATGGGCACCCCGGCGCGGTGGGCGACCTCGTCGACGGTGAAGGATTCAAAGCCGACGTCGACAAGCACGGCGCGTGCGGCCTGCAGAATGCGCTCGAAGCGCTCGCGACTGCGCGCCTGCGCTGGCCGACGCCGCGGTAGCAGAATCTCTCCCACGTGCTAGCTTAGCCCCTTCATCACGCGGGCGACGTGGCCGGTGGCCTTGACGTTGTAGTGCGTTTGGCCGATGGTGCCATCCGGCTCGACCAAGAAGGTGGAGCGGATTACGCCCTGGACGACCTTGCCGTAGTTCTTCTTCTCACCAAACGCGCCGTAGGCGGTCATGACAGACTTATCCGGATCCGAAAGCAGCGGGAAGTTCAGCTCGTGGTCCGCGCGGAACTTCGCCAGCGCCTCCGGCCTATCAGGCGAGATGCCTACGACGGCAATATTGAGATCATTGAGCTGTTCCAGGGAATCGCGGAAATCGCAGGCTTCCTTGGTGCAGCCTGGGGTATTGGCGCGGGGGTAGAAGTAGACCAGTACGCGCTGGCCTGCGTAATCGGCGAGGGAAACGGTGTTTCCGGCGTCGTCGGCAAGCGCAAAAGCAGGGGCGGTATCTCCAACGTTCAAACGGTTTTCAGTCATGGTTCCCACCTTACTTACCGCCCGGGCTGCACGCTTTTGGGCCGGCGGGGTAGAATGACCCCGTTAAGAGCGAACCTAAGTTAAGAGGAGAACTTCGTGGCACGCAATATTGAAGACATTCAGCGCGATATCGAGCGCACCCGCCGCCAGCTGGCCGGCACCCTGGACGAGCTGGCACAGCGCAGCAAGCCGCAGAACTTTGCCAACGAGGCTAAGACCGCGGCCACCGATAAGTTGCAGGACCGCAACGTGCAGATGGCCCTGGGCGGCGTCGGCGCTGCTGTGGTTGGCCTCATTGCTTTCTCGGTCTTCCGCTCTCGCCGCCGCAAGAGCGACTTGAAGGAACTGCAGCGCCTGCTGTCCGAGCGCCACTAATGATGGAGGTCCCCGCACACCGCGGGGACTTTTTTCGTAGGCTGGGTTGGGATGAAGACACCAATCCCTTTTTATTTGCAGGAAATCCTCACCAAGGTGCGCGATAATCGCGACGGCGCCGTGGCGGATTATATTCCGGAGCTGGCCAAGGCGGAGCCCGAATACCTCGGCGCCGCGATGTGCACCACCACCGGCCACGTCTATTCCGCGGGCGATGATGAGGTGGAATTTACCCTTCAGTCCCTGTCCAAGCCTTTTGTCTACGCACTAGCGCTACAGGAGCTGGGACTATCTGCGGTGCGCGAGATTGTGGGTATGGAGCCTTCGGGCGAGGCCTTCAACGAGCTTTCGCTCAACCGAGATGACCATCGGCCGGTCAACCCGATGATTAATGCGGGCGCGATTGCGGTCACGCAGCTGATTAATGGCGTGGATTCGGAGCCTGCCGCGCGCGTAGAGCGTCTGCGCACCTATTTTTCGCGGCTGGCGGGACGCGATTTGCTTATCGACGACGCTATGCGTTCCTCCGAGCTGGAAGTCAGCGAACGTAACCTCTCGCTGGCGCACATGTTGCGCAATTACGACATCATCCAGGACGAGGCACACGATGCGGTGTCAACATATATTGAGCAGTGCTCGATTGTGGTGACGGTACGGGACCTGGCCGTGATGTCGGCAACGCTGGCCAATGGCGGCGTGCAGCCGGTGACGGGCGACAAAATTTTGGACGCGGACGTGTGCCGGTTGACGCTTTCGGTGATGAGCTCGGCCGGCATGTACGACGGCGCCGGCCGGTGGATGGCCGAGGTGGGTATCCCGGCGAAGTCGGGTGTTTCGGGTGGCCTGCTGGGCACGCTGCCGGGCCAGTTGGGCGTGGCGACATTCTCGCCGCGGCTTAATAAAGAAGGTAATTCGGTACGCGGGGTGGATGCGTTCAAGCTGTTGTCGAAGGACATGGGCCTGCACTTGATGTCTACAGACGAGCGCTATGGCGTGAACCCGGTGCGCAAGGTGGAGCAGGATGCGGAGCTGACCGTGATCTATCTGCAGGGCTTGATTAACTTCAACGCGGCCGAGACTATCTTGTACGAGCTGATGGAGTCAGATTTTGGCGAGGGCACGGTGGTGCTCGAGCTATCACATATTACGGGCACGAACCGCATGGGTCGACGCATGCTGAAGGAGGGGCTGCGCCGAATTCGCGAGTCTGGCTTTGATATCGCCATCGTGGATCCGGATGGGGAGCTGGAAGATCGCACCATGTCGGACGGCACGGAGGTGCCGAAGGGCGAGCCGGAGGACTATGCCATTAACGGCGAACCCGTATAGGTTTGGGTTGCCTTACTTAATCAGGTTAGGATGTCCTATGTAAGGCCCTTTGCGTTAACTGCGAGGGCATCCAACGACCAAGGACTAAAAATGGCTCATACCCCCTTCAAGGTGATGGCGGTTGTGGCGGCATCGGCAGCCGCACTCGTCGGCTGCGGCGCAGCTGAGGAAGTAACTGGCGGCTCCAGCGGCGATGCTGAGTTCTCCTTCACCGATATCACCGGCCGTGACGTGGAACTGGATAAGGCTCCCGATCGCGTGATTTTGGGGGAGGGCCGATCGCTTTTTGCTACCGGCGTACTCAATACCGATAATCCGCTGGACAAGGTCGTTGGTATCGGCACGGACCTCAAACAAAACGTGCCGGATTACTACAACGCGCTGGAAAAGGAGCTGCCCTCCGTCAACGAGGTGCCAGAAATCGGCGGCTTTACCAAGGGCGATGTCACCGTGGAAAAACTCGTGAGCCTAGACCCGGACCTCATTGTCCTCTCGCTGGATCAATATGATGCCTCCCGCGAAGCTGGTCTGACCGACAAGATGGACCAAGCTGGCTTGAAGTATGCGGTCACCGATTTCCGCCGCGACCCGCTGGAGAATACGCCCAAGACCATGGACATCTTCGGCGAGATCTTTGGCCAAGAGGATCGCGCTGAGGAATTTAACTCGGATTGGCAAAAGACCGTGGATTTGGTGGAGGACCGCGCAGAGAAGGTAAAAGATAAACCAAAGACTTTCGTTTGGAGAGCAGCAGGTGTGTCCGATTGCTGCGGTTCCTGGAACGATTCCAATATCTCCCAGCTGGTCAACGCGGCCGGTGGTGAGAATATCGGCGATAAAGTCATTCCGGGCGAGTCCGGCACAATCACCCCGGAAAAGGTCCTGGAATCTGACCCGGATATGATCATCGCCACCGGTGGCGATTGGTCCGAGATGAAGGACGATGAAGGCCACCCTGTCGGATACGCTGCAGTGGGTTACGGCATTGATGAAAAGGAAGCCAAGGGCAGCATCGCGAAGCTTCCGGAGAAGCAGGCCGGCTTCGATAAGCTGCGTGCGGTTAAGGAGCATCACCTGCACAGCATGTGGCACCAGTTCTATGATTCGCCGTTTAACTACCTGGCACTGCTGCAGGTGGCCGAGTGGATCGACCCGGAGGCGTATGCCGATATGGACGTCGCCAAGCAGTGGATGGATGCGCAAGAAAAGTACTCGCCGGTCTCTGGTGAGGGAACCTTCTTTAGCACCAACTAATGGAGGGTGCAGAGGTAGCCGCCCTCGCGCGGCAACATAAGAAGTTAACCTGGCAACGCATAGGCATCGTTGCGGGCCTGACCCTGATTGCGGCCGCCGCATTTGTCATTAGCAACTTCGTCGGTGCAATTGATATCAGTCCTGGCGAGGTAATAAAGGGCATTGTGAATCCCGCGGGTCTGGAGGACCAGACGCGCACGGTGCTGTGGCAACTGCGCCTGCCTATGGCCGTGATGGCCGTGCTTATCGGTATGGCCTTGTCCTTGGCCGGCGCGGAGATGCAGACCATCCTCAATAACCCGCTAGCCGAGCCGTTTACCCTCGGCATTTCTGCGGCCGCCGCGTTTGGCGGCGCCACCTCCATCGTGCTCAAGTGGCAGCTGATTGCGCAGCCGCAGTTCAACCTGGCGCTGATGGCGTGGCTTGCTGCCGCGGTGGCTACGGCCATTATTGTTATCGCGGCCGTCATCCGTGGCGCGAAGGCAGAAACCATGGTGCTGCTGGGCATCGGCTTGGTGTTCTTCTTCCAGGCCATGCTGGCGCTTATCCAGTACCAGTCCTCGGCCGAGGCGCTGCAACAGATCGTCTTTTGGTCCATGGGCTCTCTTACCCGCGCCAATTGGGCGGCCAACGGCGTGCTGGCGGCCGTGCTGATTATCGCCCTGCCCATTCTGTGGGCGCTGGGCTGGCGCCTTACTGCCTTGCGGCTTGGCGATGCCCGCGCCACCGCCATGGGCGTTAATACCTCCCGCCTGCGCATCGTGGTGCTCATCGTCGTGTCGCTCGTCGCGGCGACGACCGTGGCCTTTGCCGGCATCATCGGTTTCATTGGTCTGGTCGGCCCGCATATTGCCCGCATGCTGGTGGGCGAGGACCAGCGCTACTTCTTGCCGGCCTCCATGGCGGCGGGCGCGGCCGTGATGTGTGCCGCGCATGCGGTCAGCCTGATGATTAAGCCGGGCCTGGCTATTCCCATTGGTATCGTTACCTCGCTTTTGGGCGTGCCATTCTTCATTGCCATCGTCATGACCCGAAGGAGGGCACTGTGGACGTAGAACTGACTATTTCCGGGCTGAGTGCGGCCTATGGCAATCACCGCGTACTGGAGTCCGTGGGTGTGGAAAAACTCCACGGCGGGCAATTGGTGGGCCTGCTGGGACCGAATGCCTCCGGCAAGACCACACTTATCAAGTCCCTGGCCGGCGTCCACCGCGGCTGCCAGGGCGAAGTGGATTTTCGCGTCGATGGCACGGCACCGCGCGGCAAGCGCCGCCGGCAGCTCATCGGCTACGTGCCGCAGGATCTCACGAGCACGGCCGCTTTGCGCGCCTTTGAGGCCGTGCTGATCTCTGCGCGCCGTGAAGCCTGCGAGGACCCGATTACGCGCACCGGTGAGGTGCTGCACTCGCTGGGGCTGGATGCGATTGCCTCTCGCTACCTCAACGAGCTTTCCGGCGGCCAGCGCCAGCTGGTGGCGGTGGCGCAGATGTTGGTGGGCAACCCAGGCCTGATGCTTCTCGACGAACCCACGTCCGCCCTCGACCTGCACCACCAGATCTTTGTATTGGATGAGGTGCGTGCCAAGGCGAAGCGCGACGGCAGCCTAGGCCTAGTGGCCATCCACGACATCAACCTGGCTGCGCGCATGTGCGATCAGCTGGTGGTGCTGAAGAAGGGCCATATTCGCGCTCAGGGCGCGCCGTCGGACGTTCTCACGGGGGAGCTCGTGGAAGGCGTGTATGGGGTAGAGGCGGACGTCGTCCAGCATGGCGGCGCTCCACTCATTGCCCCGCTGCGGGTGAGATAACAAAAAGGCCGGGCGATTGCCCGGCCTAATTTTTAATTTAAATTTTTAAGTGGTGCGCCATCAGGGAATCGAACCCCGAACCCACTGATTAAGAGTCAGTTGCTCTGCCAATTGAGCTAATGGCGCATTGTTGACTTCCTGCCGTGTGGCTCTCTGTGCAACGAGTAGATACTCTAGCAGCCATTCTTGAAAAGTGTAAAATCGCCTGGTCATCGCATGTTTTTAGGGGTGTATAACGAATTGGTTAATGCCTGAAGTGGCTTCTGGTAATTGCTGGAGCGAGACGCTAATCTAAGTTGGTCTTTGAAAGCAGCAATTACGTGTCTAAGGGCAACTCAGTGAAACATTCCCTCCCTATTGCGCGCCGCCTCATCGCGGCCGCGGGCGTTGCGTGCATTTCCCTAGCCGCCGCCTCCTGCTCCTCTGATTCCTCTGCCGAGAATCAGGCCGCCGACCAAGAATCTACCGCCGCCGCAAACGCGGGCGGGGAGAAAGACAGCGGCAAAAAGGGCAAAGAGTCTGACAAGAAAAAGGGCGGCCTCTCGGCTTCCGTGAAAGACGGGGCACAGAATGTGGATCCGTCTAAGCCTGTGACCGTGGAGACCACCGGCAAGCTCAAGAGCGTCACCATGACCAATGAAATGGGCGTGGAAGTTAAAGAAAAGCTCTCGAAGGATGCCAAGACGTGGTCTACGGCGGAGGACTTGGGCTATAACCACACCTATTCCATCGTGGCCTCCGATGTGGATGGCAACAAGAAGAATCTCAGCTTTTCCACCCCGCAAGCAGCGGGCGTTGCCGAAGTCTCGCTTAGCCCAATCCCGGATTCTGAGGTCGGCGTAGGCCAGGTCATTGGTGTGAATTTCGGCGTGCCGATTACGGACCGCAAGGCGGCCGAGAAGACCATTACTGTGACCACCAACCCTGAGGTTAAGGGCGCTTTCTACTGGGTCAACAACCAGGAGGTGCGCTGGCGTCCGAAGGAGTACTGGGAGCCGGGCACCAAGGTTGAGGTGAAGGTGGACCAGTACGGCAAGGACCTAGGCGGCGGGATCTATGGCGGCGAGAACGCCAAGACCAATTTCACCATTGGGGACCGCACCGTGGCGATTATTGATAACGCCACCAAGACCATGAAGGTCTTCAAGAATAAGAAGTTCTTGCGCGCCATCCCGGTCTCGCTAGGCCGCGACTATCAGTACGATACGCCGAACGGGCGCTACATCATCGGTGACGAGCACCCGCAGCTAGTCATGGACTCGGAGACCTTTGGCCTAGCCCATGAGGCAGGCGGCTACCGCACGATGGTGGACTGGGCTACCCAGATGTCCTATTCCGGCATCTATGTTCACTCCGCTCCGTGGTCCGTATGGGCGCAGGGCAATACCAATACCTCGCACGGCTGCATTAACGTGACGCCGGAGGCTGCCCAGTGGTTCCAGGAGACGATGAAGCGCGGCGACGTGGTGCGCGTGTTCAATACCTACGGTGAAACGCTTAATGCGATGGATGGCCTAGGTGACTGGAATATGTCCTGGGACGAGTGGTCCAAGGGCAACGCGGACGCCAATCAGTAGCGCCCACGAGCGGCGCGGGCGATGAGCGCATGGCTACAGTGGTGGCCATGCGCTTTTCTGTTTTAGACCGCGGGGCGGCCGGGCTGTTGGACCAGGTAGCTGAGCACGCCCGGCATGTGGAGAGGCTTGGTTTCCGGCGCTTTCTGGTGGCCGAGCACCACGGTGTGCCGGGAATTCCGGCGGGGCAGCCGGGGATGTTGGCAGCCCACGTGGCGGCGCGCACGCAGCGCATTCGGGTAGGCACGGCCGGCGTCATGCTGTTGAATCATCCGCCGTTTCTGGTGGCCGAGCAGATTAATCTTCTCGAGGCGCTGTATCCCGGGCGAATCGATATTGGAATTGGTTCCTCTGTCGGCTTTACCGGCCCGGTGCGGCGGGCACTGCGCCAGGGCGAACCGGCTGAAGTGAAGCAGCGCTTTGAGGCGGAGCTGGCGACGCTGCTGCGCTACCTGCGCGGCGGGGAAGCGGTGACGGTGCGGCCGGAGTATGCGGGCACGCCGATCTACGTGTTGGCGGGCTTTCGCTCAGCCATGGTTGCGGCCAAGATGGGGCTCGGCGTCATCTTGGGTGGTCCGGTGGCCACGCAGGAGGCGGCCGCGCGGGTGTATCGGGAGCATGCGCTTGCCGACGCCCCACCTATCATCTCCTCGCTCAATATCGCCGTTGCCGATACGTCCGCGGCCGCCCGTGATCTGTTGTTACCGGAGGCCTATGCCAAGGTACTCGCGCAATCCACCGGCGAGTTCGCGGCCCTGCGGCCTGTGGGAGAGCTGGACATGGATGCGCTGACGGGGCAGCAGCGCCGGCGCATTGAGGAAGCGCTGGCCCATGACGTGTGGGGAACGGTAGGGGAAGTGGGGGAGGGACTTAGGGACGTCGGCAAGCGGCTGGGCGTGAGCGAGTTTGTGGTGACCGGAGACATGCCAGATGTGGACGGTCGGGCCCGTTCGGAGGAGCTGCTGGCGAGCCTGCAGGTGGAAAACTGAAAAAGCCCGAGCGCAAGGCTCGGGCACTTGGGGTGGCTGACGGGACTCGAACCCGCGACACCCAGGATCACAACCTGGTGCTCTACCAGCTGAACTACAGCCACCATCGCTGCGTGAAAGCAACGAAATATAGGTTAACTCACGCCGCCTAAATTACAAAAACGCCTGGTAATCTGCGGTGGTTTCGGCCTTGATCTCCTCCGCTTCGGGGGAGGTGGGGCCCTCGTCGGTGCGGAAGACGCTGCGGCGGTAGAAGTCCAACTCGCGGATGGATTCGATGATGTCCTGTAGCGCGCGGTGGGCCATGCCCTTATCGGGCTGGTTGAAGTAAGCGCGCGGGTGCCACCGGCGAGCAAGCTCCTTGATGGTGGAGACGTCGATCATGCGGTAGTGCAGGGCGCTGTCGAGCCGCGGCATATAAGCGCGGATGAAGGTGCGATCCGTGGCGATGGAATTGCCGGCTAGGGGAGCGGGGTGCTCAGGATCGCAATGCTCATTGATGAGCGCGAGTACGGCATCCTCGGCTTCTCCGATGGAGGTGGTGGACTCGCGGATTTCCTTATCCAGCCCGGACTTAGCGTGCATCTGCGTGACAAAGGAATCCATCTGTGCCAGCTCATCCTCGGTGGCGTGGACGACGAGGTCGATGCCTTCGCCCAGGATGTTGAGGTTGCCATCGGTGATGACGGCAGCGACCTCAACAATGACGTGGCGCTCGGGATCGAGGCCCGTCATCTCCAAATCGATCCAGACGAGGCGGTCGTGTTTTGCGGCTATCTCGGAATGTGGCATGCGGCCCATTCTACGCCCGCGTGCTTTTACCCCTGTATGGGGTACGAGCCGGGCTGCCCTGGAGGGGTGATTACTACTGGACAACGCGACCTTTCGGAAAGTGTGGCACTGTGCTGCATAAAATTTATCGGTGATTTGCCTCACTTGAAGATGTGAGTTAGGGCATACTCTGGTTAATCGCTCTTCATTCGGGAGGTGCGACAGACTTAGGAGAGACCAGATGGCAAACTTTCTCGATGCCCTCAATACCGCAATTTGGTCCCCCGTCTTGGTGTTTTTATGCCTCGGCGCGGGTATTTATTTCACCGTGGTGACACGCGGCCTGCAGGTGCGCTGCATCCCGGACATGCTCAAGCAGATAGTTAACGGAGAAAAGTCTGCAGATGGCGTTTCTTCCTTCCAATCCTTGATGGTCTCGCTCTCCGGCCGCGTGGGCGTGGGCAATATCGCTGGCGTGGCCACAGCCATCGCCTTCGGTGGGCCAGGCGCCGTGTTCTGGATGTGGGCAGTGGCGCTTTTGGGCTCGTCCACCTCGTTCATCGAATGTACGTTGGCTCAGATTTACAAGGAAAAGGATCAGGACACCGGTGAGTACCGCGGAGGGCCCGCGTACTACATCGAAAAAGCCTACAAGCACACTAAGGCCGCGCCTTTCATGGTGGTCTATGGCATCGTGTTCGCCGTCGCCATGATCTTGGCTACCAGCTACTTCTTGCCTGCCATCCAGGCCAATGCGGTGGCCGCCGCGGCCGATACCGCGTGGGGGATCAACTCCACCTGGGCGGCCGTCGTCCTCGCGGGCATCCTGGCCATCATCATTATTGGTGGTGTCAAGCGCATTGCGAACTTCGCCACCATTGTCGTGCCCTTTATGGCGCTCATTTATATCGTGATTTCCGTGGTGGTCATGTGCATGAACTTCTCCCAGATTCCGGAGGTCTTCGGGCTCATCTTCAGGTCCGCATTCAATATGGAAGCCGGATTCTCCGGCATGTTGGGCGCAGCCATCATGTGGGGTGTTAAGCGCGGCATCTACTCCAATGAGGCCGGCCAGGGTACCGGCCCGCAGTCCGCTGCGGCCGCCGAGGTTTCCCACCCCGCTAAGCAGGGCTTCGTGCAGTCTTTCGCGGTGTACGTCGATACGCTTTTTGTCTGCTCGGCTACCGCGTTCATGATTATTTCTACGGACATGTACACCGTCTTCCGCGGCAGCTCCGAGGATGGTGAAGTGGTCTACAACGGCTCGCTTCCTGATGGTGTCGAGGTCGGCCCTGGCTACGTGCAGTCCGGCCTCGATAGCGTCTTTGCCGGTTGGGGCCCAACCTTCATCGCCGTCTCCATTGCCTTCTTCGCCTTTACGACGGTCCTGGCGTACTACTACATGTCCGAGGTCAACTTGACCTACTTCAACCGCTGGGTCCACTCCCGCACGGCCCGCCGTGGCCTGATTTGGGTGCTGCGCGCGCTGATTATTGTTTCCGTCGTTGTGGGCGCCACTACCACTCCGGGTGCGGCGTGGACCCTGGGCGATATCGGCGTCGGCACGACGGCATGGCTCAATATCATCGCCATCCTCTTCCTGCAGGTTCCTGCCATCAAGGCACTCAAGGACTACGAAAAGCAGAAGAAGGCCGGCAAGGATCCGCAGTTCGACCCAGAAGCTGTGGGCATTAAGAACGCGGACTTCTGGGTCGAGCGCAAACGAGCGCGCGGCGAGGGCAGCGTGCTCAAAGGCAAGGACTTAGAAGGCGCCGGGGCCTAGCCCATCTTGGCGTAGAAGCTGCCTACCAGCGGTGCAATCACCGGGGTGGGCAGCACCTGGCTGAGGGTATTCATCGCCTTAGAAAGCGGGCCGGGCACCACGCGGCGCTGATTGCGGCGCATGGCCTCGATGGTTTCCTGGGAGCACGACTCGTAGGTGGTCCACAAAAAGTCCGGGACCACCTTGTCCACGATCGATTGGTCTTCCTCTGCGATGGTGGCTTCGCGCACGGGGCCGGGGGCGAGCAGGGTGCACGAGACGCCGGAGCCCTTCAGCTCATAGTGCAGGGCCTCCGTAAACGCATTGACGCCCGCCTTGGTGAAAACGTAGGTGGCGTTATTAGGGATGGGGATATTGCCCGCTGCAGAGCCGACATTACAGATGGCGCCGCTGCGGCGAGGCAGCATCTGCTCCAAGGCGGCTCGCGTGAGGTGGTGGACGGCAGTACCGTTGAGCTCGAACTGTGTCGTCTCGTACGACCAGTCTTGGTCCATGAAGGGGCCGAAGCTGGCGATGCCGGCGGAGTTGACCAGGATCGACACCTCGCGGGTGGCGATGGTCTCGGCCACGCGGGCGACGTCGTTAGCCACCGCGAGGTCTGCCGGCAGGGCAATAGCCTCGATATTATGGCGCTGTTCGAGCTCAGCGGCGATGGACTCCAGGACCTCGCGGCGGCGGGCCACAAGGATAACGTTATAGCCCAGGGCTGCGAAATCCTGCGCCATGGCCTTTCCAATGCCTTGGCTGGCGCCCGTAACGAGGGCGTAGGACGTTCGGGAAGGAGCGGGAAGTGACATGGTTAAGCCTTTCCGGAGTGGGGGCATGGTGAGTCCTAGCGTAAACAAAAAGCCCTGAAGCGGCGAGAAACTCGGCGCCTCAAGGCTTTCGCGCGGTGCCCCCAGCAGTGTCTGAGTTCATGACATATTTGACAGTCTGTGCCTGAGGGAATCGTCGTGATGCTTGACAGATCAGCCGCGACATATTTGACGCTTAGGGCTACCTTACCGTGTTGGGTGATGCTTGACTGGTGAGTCGGGACATGTTTGACACTATGAACAGTCCTAACCGCAATACGGCCGTCGTCAAAGCTGTACGCCGTGAAGGTGGCAATCCAGTGGCGTCGAAATAAAGTGCGGCCATTCAGGGATGAAGGCACCTTCTAGAGCCCTAGAGGGAAATGGCTCCGCCCGTCACGCATAGGTGTTCTTTACGGCGTCTTAGTACTGCTGCTTGGAACAATGCGCCCTGGCACTGCGGCCTAAACGACACGATGTGTTGGTGAGGTTGTACGGCTAGCCGGTCTGGCGTGCTGATATTAGGACTATTTCACT
>NZ_JASPHM010000016.1:0-50052 GCF_030229215.1 Corynebacterium sp. MSK150 | reverse complement strand
GATGCAATATCGAAATCAGACCCTTGAAGCCCTAACCGCCTAGAATTAAACCAGTCCAACTTTCGGGGGCCAGTTCACATTCCGCTGGGGCGCATTGTATTGCCGGCATAGGCGACTAAGTGCCGGCCTAAAAGTTAGTCGTAGGTGCCAAGCTGGTAGCTGGGAAGGTCAACCCACATCTTGTTAAATTCTTCGACTTCGCCGGATACCGGCTCGAGGGAATCGCCCTGTGCCCGCAGGCGCACAGTGTGGTGGGCGGTAATGCCCTCTGCGGTGGAGCGGCTGCGTTCTCCCCACGTGAAATCGACCTCGGTGTCTGAGACCGAGGTGACGCTCTCTACCTTGTGGAAGACGGACATGTCCTTGGCCGGAGCACCATTGACGTAGAAGGCTATGCCATCAGCAATCGAGGCGCCGGTGCCTGCCGGGCCGTCTAAATCACCCATTGAGCCGCGGAAGATGATCCAGCTAATCGTGGCGCACGGGTCATAGGAATTGTCGATATCGGCGATCCAGTAATTGAAATCACTGCCGTCATCGGCGGGCATGCGCCCCGGGGCCGTGCCAGAGGCGTAGACCTCGCGCGGATCGTTGGGCAGCTCCGTGCACTCGCTGTCCTTGCCCTTTTCCTGCTGCTGCGTGGTTGCCTCCTCGCCCCCGTCGGTGGACTCAGACGGGGAGGGTGCTGCTGCGGAAGCCGTGTCGTCTCCGCCGGAGGATTCATCCGCGGCAGGTGCTTGGCTGGAAAAGACCGGCTCTTGGGAGGAAGAAGAATCATCTTGAGCACCGCAGGCGCTCAGCGCGAGCGGCACGGAAGCGGTGAGCACTACGGCGGCGGAGAAGCGGCGTAGGCAGCGGGGTGTCACGGCAGGCATGTGGAAACTCCAGGATTAGTCGAGGAGGGTGGCGACGGAGTCCGGGTCGGCGTCGGAAAGCATCTGGCGAATGCGGTCGTATTCGTCGTCCTCGCCGATGGCCTTGGCTGCATGGCCAAGCGCGGCGATGGCGCGCAGGACTCCCTGGTTCGGCTCATGGGAGAAGGGGACAGGGCCCCAACCCTTCCAACCATTGCCGCGCAGGCGGTCGAGGCTGCGGTGGTAGCCCGTGCGCGCGTAGGCGTAGGCGGTGATGAAAGCGGATGGCTCAGAGCCCTCCTGTTGGTTGAGCTCTTGCTCCGCTAGGAGTGCCCACAGCAGCGGGGAATCGGGGTGGGCAACAATGCCGGCGGCGAGATCCGAGGTGGACTCTGCGCCGGGATCGGCTGGCAGCTCAATGGGTTTTGGGGCAAGCATGTCTTTCATTTCCATGCCACCCCACTGTAGCGACGCCGGCGCGCTGCTACCAGAAATCGGAGACGTTCAGGTCAAAGGCGTAGAGCGCGCGGCGCACCACCGGTAGCGATAGTCCGATAACGGAGGAAGGATCGCCTTCGATGCGGTCAATGAACCAGCCGCCCATGGCTTCCAAGGTGAAGGCGCCGGCGCAGTGGAGAGGCTCGCCGGAGTGGGCATAGGCGGCGATATCGGTCTCGCTGGCGTGAGCAAAGTGCACCGTGGTGGTGGACGTTTCCACATGGCGCTTATCGCCAAAGATGAGGCAGTGGCCGGTAAGTAGCTCGGCTGTGCGGCCGGCTTGCTGGTGCCAGCGCTTGATGGTGGCTTCCGCGGTATGGGGCTTGCCTTGGAGTTCGCCGTCAAGCAGCAGCATGGAATCGCCGCCGATGACGGGCTCGGCGGGGTAGCGCTCGGCCACCTTTTCAGCCTTGGCGGTGGCGAGGGCCGCCACGATATCGGCCGGCGGGTGGCCCGCGAGCGAGGCTTCCAGGGAGCGCTCGTCAATATCGGCTGGCTCCAATACGGGCTCCACGCCCGCGCCGCGCAGAATAGACGCGCGCGAGGGTGATTGGGAGGCAAGGATAAGCCGCATTAGAAGTACCGCACGGTGTGGAAGGCGGAGGGGTTGTAGACGCGCTGCGCGCCAAAGCGCTCGAAGCGCTCAGCCGGGTTGCCCCATTCATTGCGTTCTCCGGCAACGCCCGAGCGCTTGGCGCTCATCTGCGCCAATACGGTGCGCAGGGCCGCGAGCTCATCCTCGGTGGGATTGCCCTTGACTACCTTGATTTCCGGCGTAGACATTTCCCCTCCTAAACGGTTCCGTGCTTCTTCGGTACCTGGGCCACGGCCTTGCGCTCTAGCAGGCGCAGGCCTTCTACCAGGTAGTGGCGGGTTGCAGTTGGCTCGATAACATTATCGGCCAGCCCGCGCTCTGCTGCGGCATACGGGTGCAAGAAGAGCTCGTCCATCTCCTCTTCCTTGTCCTCCGAGCCATAGATGGCCAGGGAAGCTTGGGAGGCCTGGGTGACAGCAATTTCCGCGGTGGGCCATGCGTAGACCAAGTCCGCGCCGAGGTCCTTGGCGCCCATAAATACGTAGGCCGGGCCAATGGCCTTGCGGGTGATCACAGTGAGCTTGCCGACGCTCGCTTCAGCCTGCGCATAGGCAAACTTCGACGCCCTGCGCAGCAGGCCGGCCTTTTCCTCCTCCGGGGTAGGCACAAAGCCTGGGGAGTCCACGAATTCCACGATGGGGGTATTGAAAGCGTCGCAGGTACGCACGAAGCGTGCAGCCTTTTCTGCCGCGGCGGAGTCCAAGGCACCGGCCAGCGCCAGCGGCTGGTTGGCAACGATGCCGACGGCGCGGCCATCGATGTAGGCAAAGCCGGTAACGATGTTTTGTGCCGCCTCGGCAGAAAGCTCGAAGAAGGAGCCTTCATCGACGACAGCCTTGATGACCTCGCACATGTCATAAGCCTGCGCGGCGGTATCCGGGATGACACTATTGAGATCAAAGTCCGCGACACTACCGGCATCCACACGCGGCGCCGCGGCGCGGTTATTGGCGGGGAAGTAGGCCAGAACGTCGCGCACGAGGGACAAAGCCTGCTTGTCGTCGCTGGCCACCAGGTGGGCGGTGCCAGACTCGGCGTGGGCTGCGGCGCCGCCGAAGGTCTCTGGCTCCGCGCCGGCCACGTGGCTGGCGGCCTGGTGGAGGGCGGTGCCTTGGGTAACTACGAGGACATCGGCAAACGTCGGCGCGAACGCCGCAATGCCGCTGGTATTGCCTGCGACAACGGAAATCTGCGGGATGAGGCCCGAAGCCTGGGAGACTCGCGCCATGAGGCGGGCGTATCCGGCCATGGTGACGATGCCCTCTTGCACACGCGGGCCGGTGGATTCATAGATGCCGATGATGGGCACGCCGGTCTTGATGGCGAGGTCATATACCTTGGTGAGCTTTTCGGCATAAACCTCACCCATCGTGCCGTCGAAGATTTCGCCGTCCTGGCTAAAGACGCACACGCGGCGGCCGTCGATAGTGCCGTAGCCGGTGACCACGCCATCGGTATAGGGGCGGTCATGCTCACGACCAAAGTCGGTAGAGCGGTGACGGGCTAGCGCGTCCGTTTCCACGAAGGAGCCCTCATCGAGCAGCTGCGTCACGCGGGTGCGGGCGGCCGGCTCGCCTTCTCCCAGCGGCGCGCGGGACTCGGCGAGCTTGGTGTCCAGGTCCTCGATCTTGCCGGCGGTGGTTTTCAGGTCAGTCATAGGCCCCCACACTACTAGCGCACCCCGCTCAATGCGGAATGGAACGCTGCGGGAACGCGGAGTGGAAAACGATTGTGTGGTAAATGCCACTGCAACGTGGGCAGTGCGTAGAATCTGGGGATTCCCTGGGTGGTACCAGGCCGAAGGGCCCTAATCTGGGGGTGGGTTCTTCTGTAAACATTTAACGGTGCTGGGCAGGTGAGCACCCATTATTGCACCTCAAGGTGGGTAAAGGTATTAGAAAGAATTTCATTCAACTGTTGATGTGGGCCCTGTAAGCCCTTATTATTACCTGAGTCTTCATGAATGTTTCCCCTAATTTTTAACGATCTATTAAGGACGGTCTTCTGGTGATTAAAAAGGGACTGCGTTTGCTCGCACCGCTCGCCGTAGCGGCTCTTTTCACGCCAGTGGCACACGCGGGAGATGTTCCCCCGATGCCGCAGGCATATCCCATTTCCAACCTCTACAAGAGCTGCAGTGTCGCCGGCGACAATGCAGAGCGTGAATGGCGCTTTGCGGAAACCGGCCGCCGCTACATGAGCGACGGCACCCTGCAGTTTAAAAACACCACCAACCAAGAAGTGCCCTACACCGCCGAGGTAGAAACTGGTACCAATCACGAGATTGAAGCCAATTCCAAGGCCAAGCTGCCTTCCGGTTGGGACACCACCGCTAAGTCCGATATCGGTCTGAAGATGACCAACGGCTGGCGCGATAAAGAAACCTTCGGCCCTGTGAAGCTGAAGCCAGGTGAGTCCTTCCGCGTCGAATACGGCGTCATTGAAAAGGACTTCATCTCCATGTTCGTAGGCTGCAACGATGACCGCCTGGAAAACATCCCAGGCTCCAACGTCATCCGCGGTAAGGGCCCAGCCGAGCGCTACGCCTTTGCCTACATCATCAAGGCGGACGGCTCCGTATCCGATCTGGCCATGGAAATTCCCTCCCGTTCCCCGGGTGCAAACTCCAAGCCGATCGAGGGCAATTACACCTCTGTATCCGGCCCGAGCCTAGAAAAGATCGCCGATCCGAAGAAGGACGAGATCATGCAGCCTTCTGCAGATCTGCAGCGCGATCCCTCCTGGCCTAAGGAAGGCGATAAGTGTGAAGCCGGCGATACCTCCTGGTACCCGCTGGACATCACCGCGGTAAAGCCGACCTACCGCAAGGCTGGTTACTCCACGGACTTCCTCAACTGGTCCAAGGGTGACTACGAGTTTGCACCGGTAACTGACTTCGTCGTTGGTGCCGAGCACGCCCCGTACACCAACTGGCAGGGCAACCGCGGCGATATTCCAAAGGGCTGGCTGGAGTCCGTCGGTGCCGTAAAGCGCGCCTACATGCCGGTCGGCACCGAGCTCAAGCACGTCGACCTCAAGCCAGGCGAGCGCGTGCGTGTCGAGTATGGCACCACCATGACCCGCATTAACTACCGCGAGATTCACTGCGGCAAGAGCGGAAACTACGACCTCACCTCTAACTACAAGCAGACCTCCGCCCCGAGCGGCTTCTGGGCAGAGGCCAAGATCACCGATAAGGCCGGCAATACCCGCACCGAGGACGTCACTCCAGACGAATTCCGCGACCTGCCGGTTCCTACCCAGACCATCTACTAAACACCACCCGCATCTACGCAAGGAGAAAATTCCATGTTCAAGTCCAAGATTGCTTCTACCACCGCGGCTCTTGCCGTTGCTTCCGGCCTCATCTTCGCTCCGGCCGCTAACGCCCTGCCGCAGCGTGACCTCGGCCCGGCTAACCCGACCACCATCGGTGAGCGTTGCTCCAACCCGGGCGACACCGGCCAGACCGTTGACATCAAGCGCACCTACTTCGATGGCTCCGCCGGTTCCTGGACCGTGTCCAACTACAACGATGAGCCGTTGCCAGTAACCCGTTCCATCACCGAGACCAAGACCAAGACCTGGAATGTGTCCGCAGGCGTTGACTTCAAGCTGATGGACCTCATCAACTTCACCTTCTCCTCCAGCTACACCGATAGCCAGTCCTATGAGGTAGGCGAGCAGGTTGGTCCGTACAACATTGCTCCGGGCAAGACCGCCGTCCTGCGCGCCGGCTGGGTTGTCTCTGACTTCGAGGGCCAGAAGACCGTGTGCGGCTCCGACCACAAGTGGCAGGCCAACGGCGGCTCCTTCACCGCCACCCTGCCGAAGGAGCGCCACATTGAGGTCTCCACTCGCGATAACAACGATTGGGGCTAAACGTGAGCAAGACGTCCATCGCTAGCGCCCTCGCGGCGCTGAGCCTGGTGGCCGCTCCTGTTGCCCACGCCGCTGATTTCGGTGGGGACTTTGAGCTGCCCCAGCGCTGGAATGACGACTATAAGCCGGGCACGCATTGCTCGACGCCAGGTGAAAACGGCACCTACGTCACCGCAAAGCGCCGCTGGTTCAAGCAGACCGACGCCACCAGCGTGGCTAACCGCAACGCCGAGGAAGTACCGGTCAAGCACACCGTCACCCAGGCCCGTACCCAGACCATCGAGGTCTCCGGATCCGTTGAGGGCACCGACGAGCTGGCCAAGGTGCTGACCAAGACCTATGGCTTCAACTACGTCAGCGAGCAGCACTGGAAGCTAAACCAGGTGGTTGGCCCGTACACCTTGCCTGCGAACTCGCAGGGCAAGCTGGTGTGGGGCTTTACCATGCTCGACACTGACGGTCAGGATGTGCGCTGCAACTCTGACCAGCAGTGGGAAGCCCAGGGCAAGCCATACTCGGCTTCTGTGCCAGAAGCGCGCTACTCCGAGCTGCGCCTCGAAGACGCGCCTGAGTGGAACTAGGCCACCACAACTATTAAGCGCCCTCTCGGTCCATAAGGACCGACGGGGCGCTTTTCTCTGTGGGTTGCGCAGTGCGCCGGTAGGAGAGGAGGCTGCAGCTGCGCGCTAAGGCTTAGGCCGGCAGCCAGGCGTAGCCGTACGGTCCAAGCTCTACTGGGCCCAGATCGATGGACTGATCGCTGAAGTTGTGCAGGCACAGCAGATCGCCGCGCTGGTAGCCAAGGACGGCTTCCTCGCCCGTCTCGACCGGCTCGCACGGAGCGGTGCCGAGATCCGGATGGGCATGGCGCTCGGCAATCATGGAGCGGACGGTGTTGAGCAACGAGGTGGCGTCATCAAGCTGGGCGGCCACGGAGGTACCTCCCACAACCGGAAGGCGGGAAGGTGCGTTGGTACTGAAACCAGAGTGCTCGGAATCGTCCCACTGCATCGGGGTGCGCACCGCATAGCGGTCCGGGAGCGTGGTGTCATCGAGCATGCCAATCTCATCGCCGTAGTAGATAAACGGTGCGCCCGGCAGGGTCATCAGCAGCGAGAACATGAGCTCCACCTTGCGGCGATCGCCGTTCATCAGCGGCATCAGCCGGCGGGCAATGCCCACATGGGCGCGCATTTCATCATCGGGGAGGAAAGCCTCATACATCAGCTCGCGCACGTCATCGTCCACCATCTCCAGGGTGAGCTCATCGTGGTTGCGCAGGAAGGTACCCCACTGGCAGCCATCCGGCAGGGCGGGCAGCTCATCGAGGATGGAGTAGACCGGGGTGGCGTCGGCAAGCGCCAATGCTTGGTACAACCGCGGCATAACCGGGAAGTTGAAGACCATGTGGAAGCGCTCGCCCTTGCCATAGAACTGCATGGTCTCGGCCGGAGGCTGGTTGGCCTCCGCGATGAGCACCGCATCCGGGTAGTGGGTGTCCATGAAGGAGCGAATCTTCTCCACAAACTCGATGGTCTCCGGCAGGGACTCGCCACCTACACCATCACGTTCAAAGAGATAAGCAATGGCATCAAGACGCAGGCCGTCCAACCCCTTGTCCATCCAGAAGGACAAGATCTTGAACACTTCCTCCTGCACGGCCGGGTTATCGTAGTTCAAATCCGGCTGGTGGGAGTAGAAGCGGTGGAAGTAGTACTGGCCGCGCTGGTCATCCCAGGTCCAATTGGATGTCTCCACGTCGGTGAAAATGACACGGATTTCGGGATAGCGCTCCGGGTCATCGCCCCAAACATAGAAATCGCCATACGGGCCGGTGGGATCCGTGCGGGAGGCCTGGAACCACGGGTGATCGGAGCTGGTGTGATTGAGTGCCAAATCCGTCATAATGCGCATGCCGCGGCGGTGCAGCTGCGCAATGAGCTCTTCAAAGTCCTCCATCGTGCCGTAATCCGGATGGATGGAGTAATAGTCCGCGATATCGTAGCCATCATCGCGCAAGGGGCTGGCATAAAACGGCGAGAGCCACAGGCAGTCCACGCCGAGCCACTGGAGGTAATCCAGCTTATCGATGACCCCGCGCAGCGTGCCTACACCCTTTTCTCCATCGGCCTTGAAGGATCCGACGAGGGCCTGGTAGAAGACGGCATTGTGGTACCAGCTCATGAAAGGTCCTTTCTTTTCGCCCGCCAGGTCAGATAGGTAAGGAGGCACAGGGCGCCGGCCAGGAGGCCGGGCCATAGGGCGGGGGAGTCGTGGAAGAGATTGAGTACAGCTTGGATAACCGCGAGGAGGCTAAAGAAACCGAGGAAACCCAGGGCGGTATCCCACAGCATGGCCCGGCGCATTAGGCCTTAACACCGCCCGCGGTCAGGCCGGCGACGATGCGGTGCTGGAAGATGAGCACCATGATGACCAATGGGATGGTCACCAACGCGCCGGCGGCCATGGTGGCGGCATAGGGGTACTCGAAGGCGGAGGGGCCGGAAAAGCGTGCAATGGCTACGGTCACCGGCTCGGTATCGGTGGTGGAAAGCTGCTTGGCCAGCATGAACTCATTCCACGTGGTGATAAAGGCGATGATCGCGGTGGTAAACAGCGCCGGCGCCGCAAGCGGCAGAAGTACGAGGCGGAAGGCCTGGGAGCGCGAGGCACCATCCACCCGGGCTGCTTCTTCCAGTTCCCAAGGCAGCTGGCGGAAGAAGCTCAGCAGCGTATAGACCGTCAGCGGAAGCGCGAAGGAAATATTGGGGATGATCATCGCGCGGTAGGTGCCAATCCATTCCAGGTTGCCAAAGAGCTGGAAGAGTGGGGTGACCAAGGCAATGGCTGGGAACATGGAGGCAGCCAGGATAATGCCGGTGACGATTCCCTTGCCCGGGAAGTCGTACCGGGAGAGCGCATAGGCGGTAAAGACGCCGATGAGCACGGCCACAGCGGTGGTAACCAGGGAAATAAGCAGCGAGTTACCGAGCGCGGCCAGGAAGTCATTTCCCTTATCGGTAGCCAAGGCATCGCGGAAATTATCCAGCGTGACGTGGGTGGGCCACGGAGTGGTATCGAAGGTAAAACGTTGATCCCGCAGCGCCGTCACCAGCATCCAGTAAAAGGGCGCCAGACCCCAGAACATGATGAAGACGATGCCGGCGTAGTGTCCGAATTTACGCATTATTTAGCTGCCTTCCTGCCGGAGACATCCGCGCCAAGGAAGCGGATGAGGATAAAGGCGACGACGAAAATGAGAAGGAAAATAAGGGTGGAGAGCGCGGAGGCGGAGTTGAAGTTTCCTTGGCGCATATCCTCTACCACCAGCTGGGAAATGGTCGCGGTGGGGGAGTTGGAGGAGCTAGAAATCATGATGACCGGTAGGTCATACATGCGCAGCGCATCCAGGGTACGGAAGAGCACAGCCACCATGAGCGCCGGGCGCACCAGCGGGAGCGTGATGCGGAAGAAGGCCTGAATACGGTTGGCGCCGTCCACGCGAGCGGCATCGTAGACGTCCTTCGGGATCATCTGCAGGCCGGCCAGGATGAGCAACGCCATGAATGGTGCTGTCTTCCATACATCCGCGATGATGACAGCCAGGCGAGCGTAGAACGGGTCCGTGGTCCAAGCAATGTTCGCACCAAGCAGCGAATTAACGATGCCATCGGGGGCGAACATGAACTGCCATAGCTTGGCCGTCACGGCCGTAGGAATGGCCCAGGGGATAAGTACCGCAGCGCGCACCAGGCCGCGGCCGCGGTACTCACCATTCATGATGAGAGCCATCAACATGCCCAGGATGGTCTCCAGCAGCACGGTAACGATGGTGAAAAAGAGCGTGATCTTTACCGCCGGCCAAAAGTCCGTGGCTATAACGCCCGGCGGGCAGGTAGAAATCTGCCCGGTGCCGGAAACACATCGGTTATTAATCCAGTACAGATAATTTTCCAGCCCGGCAAAGCCGCCTTCCTCAAAAAGCCCCGTTTGCGGGTTGAGCTGCCTATTGCCTTGGAAGGACAGGAAAATAGCGCGGATGATGGGGTAGCCGATGATGACGGCAAGCACGATGAGCGCCGGAGCAATTAGTCCGGCCACGCGCCCATAATTCTTGCGCTGGGGCTTCGGCGCGCTTGCCGACGCCCCCTTCGGCGCCCCCTTGGACGCAGTCGGCGAAGCTATAGCCACGCTGGACCGCCTTTCTGTTCAAGAAATGCAATGTATTGGCTAGATTCTATCCCCATTAGGGGAGTGAAAACCACAAAGGGTGAGGCAGCGGGGTGTCCGCCTACCTCACCCGGATTGGGCGTTTAGCCCTGGGAAGCCGATTCGATGGCCGCCTTCATATCGGCGGTGGCATCATCTACCGACTTGCCATCCGTCAATGCAGCGTAGGCATTGTCTTGGATGGCCTTGGAAATTGCCGAATAGAACGGGGAAACCGGGCGCGGTGCCGCGTTCTCCAGAGATTCCTTGAGTGCCGGCAGGTACGGGAACTCCTGCTGTAGCTGCGGGTCATCGTAGATGGAAGCCAAGACCGGCGGGAAGGACTGCTCCGCAAAGGACTTCTGGTTGTCCTCATTGATGATGAACTTCATGAAGTCGAGCGCAGTGCCCTTATTCTTGGAGTTGATATTGATGCCGTTGTTATAGCCGCCCAGCGTGGACACACCTACGCCATCCTTGCCCAGCGGGGCCTGAACCTCGACGTCGACGCCGGCATCCACCGCGTTGGAGTACATATACGGCCAGTTCATGGCGAAGGCGGTCTTGCCCTCTGTAAAGGCCATATTGGTTTCTTCCTCGGTGGCGGCGGTGGAGTCCTTGGAAATGGTCTCATCCTTGTAGGCATCCACCATGGCCTGCAGGCCGTCCTTGGCCTCCTTGGAATCAACGGTGACGTTGCCGTCCTTATCTAGGACAGAACCACCCCAACCTTCCATAAAGTCGGCGGTGTTGAGTGCCAAGCCCTCGTACTGCTTGAACTGGGTGGTCAGGCAGTCCTTGCCCTTGTCCAGTGCCTTGCACGCGGACTTAAGGTCCGCGAACTTCTCCGGTGCCTTATCTGCGAGCTCGGTGTTGCGGAAAAGCAGCTGTCCGTTGGTGTTTTGCGGCAGCGCGTAGAGCACATCGTTATAGGTGGCAGACTCCACGGTGGCCGGCAAAAGCTCATCCGTATCGGTTTCAAAGTCACCATTGAGCGGCTGGAGCCACTGGTTGGCGGCGAACTCCGCGGTCCACACCACGTCGAGGGCCATGACATCGTAGTCATCGCTGCCCGCCTGCAGGGACTGCACCAAGGTTTCGCGCTGGGCGTCGGCCTCGCCGGCCAGCTCCTTGAGGGTGACCTTCTCGTCTGGGTGCTGCTCGTTCCACTTCTCGATGATGGGGGTCACCTTGTCCGTGTCATTTTTGCCCATGGCAAAAGTGATGGGGCCGCGCGCATCCGCGCCGCCCTCAGAAGAACCGCCCTCGGCGGAATCGGAGGAGGAGGAAGAAGAGCAGCCGGCCAGTGCCAATACTGCGGTTGTCGCAACGGTGGTGCGAAGCAGAAATTTCTTCATGGAATTCACCTTTCGGAAAACTTTCGGTTCTTTAAACCTAAAATACGGACACCAAAAGGTGGATAATTTTGACCTATTTAACTCTAAACGGGGGTAGAAAAGGGGCTGTGGGTGGCGGGGACGCGTACCTGCGTCCCTACCACCCACAGCCTAGCCTCCGCTAGAACTAGTCCTGCGCGATGCGGCGGCCCGTTTCCGGATCGAAGCGGTGCGCCTCGCGTGGGTTGAAGGTCAGCACGACCTCCTCGCCGCGCTGTGGTGGGGTACCTTCGGCACGGGCGACCAGGCGATTTTCGCCCACGGTGACGTAGACAAAAGACTCCGCGCCGAGTTCTTCCACGATGTCTACGACGCCCTGGAAACCCACCGGGCCCTTATTGATGAACATCTTTTCCGGGCGCACGCCCACGCGGGAGCCGTTGTAATCAAAGATATTCATCGCCGGCGAGCCGATGAAACCGGCGACGAATTCGTTCGCGGGGGCGTCGTAAAGCTCGCGCGGCGGGGCTACCTGCTGCAGCTCGCCGTCCTTGAGCACCGCCACGCGGTCGCCCATGGTCATTGCCTCAACCTGGTCGTGGGTGACATACACGGTCGTCGTGCCCAGGCGCTGCTGGAGGCTGGCCAACTCCGCGCGGGTCTGTACGCGCAACTTGGCATCCAGGTTGGACAGCGGCTCATCCATGAGGAAGGCCTTCGGCTCGCGGACAATAGCGCGGCCCATGGCCACGCGCTGGCGCTGGCCGCCGGACAGATCCTTGGGCTTGCGCTTGAGATACTCGGTCAGGCCGAGCGTTTCCGCCGCCTCGTGCACCTTGGCCTTGATCTCGGCCTTGGGGAGCTTCGCCAGCTTCAGGGCAAAGCCCATGTTCTCCTCTACCGTCAGGTGCGGGTAGAGGGCATAGTTCTGGAAGACCATGGCGATATCGCGATCGCCTGGCTCCAGGTTGGTCACATCCTTGCCGTCGATGGTGATGCGGCCGCTGGATGTAGGTTCCAGGCCCGCCAGTGCGCGTAGCGTTGTGGACTTGCCGCAGCCCGATGGGCCAACGAGGACTAGGAATTCGCCGTCTGCGATATCGAGGTCCAAGTCTCTTACCGTGGGCGCGCTCGCGCCGGGGTAGGTGATGTTGACCTTTTCAAAAGTGACCTTTGCCATGCGCAACACACTAGCACCATTGGCGGCCGGTATCCTTGAAGCTTATGACTGCACTTGATTTGGAACGCATTCGCACCGCGCTGGCGGACGATTTCACCACCATCGATTTCGTGGAAAAGACCGGCTCCACCAATACCGATTTGATGCAGGCCACCAACGTTGCGGATGGCACCGTGCTGCTTGCCGACGAACAACTCTCCGGCAAGGGCCGCCTCGGCCGCACTTGGACCGCGCCGGCCGGCTCCCAGGTCATCTTCTCTGTGCTCTTGCTGCCGGAATCCCTCGAGCACCTGGGCACCCTGCCGCTGGCCGCGGGCCTCGCGGTGACCGATTCGATCGAGGGCACCGTGCTGAAGTGGCCAAACGACGTGCATATCGACGGCAATAAACTGTGCGGCATCCTCGCCGAGGCCGGTCCCGTGGGCCAAGCCTTCAAAGCCGCGCCAAAGACCGAGCTCACCAAGGTGGAAGTAGGCAAGGCTGAAGTTAACAAGGCCGAAGTAAATAAGGCTGAAGTCAATAAAGCAGAGGTTAATAAGGCAGTAGGTGGCGCCGCACCCTCCGCGCGCGTCGTCGTGGGCATGGGCATCAATGTCACCCTGACTCGTGAGGACCTACCGATTGAAAAGGCCACCTCGCTCGCGCTCGAGGGCCGCGATACGGACCGCACCGAGCTGGCTATTACCGTGTTGAAGAACCTGCGCCGTCGCATCGTGCAATGGGAGAACCAAGATCCGCAGCTCTTGCGCGACTACCGTGCGGTCTGCTCCTCGCTCGGCCAGGAGGTGCGCCTAGAAACCCCGTCCGGCGATGTCACGGGACACGTCGATGACATCGGCGAGGACGGCCGCATCATGGTCGCCGGCGAGTACTATTCCGCGGGTGATGTCACGCACCTGCGTCCACGGAAGTAGACACGCGAGGTAGCATCCATAGCTATGGGACTAATGAAGATGGGCCAAGGTGAGGTCAAGCGCGCGGATGTCTCCGCGCCGTTTCGCGCGCTGATTTTCCCCTTCCTCGAGCTCATCCTCATCACCGGCCTGCTGTGGATCGCTATCGGCTGGTGCGATGTCCAGGCAGTAGACCCGATGCTGCGCAACGGCCTCGTCGCGGTCTGGGCGCTGCTGGGAATCTGGCGCTTTCTCATTCCTCTTTATAAGTCCCGCCGCAAGCGCTTCATCGTGACTAATAGGCGCGTCATCGCGCGTGAGGGCCGCAATATCGATTCGATTCCGCTGCAGGATATCCGCGGTGCCCGCAAGCGCCGGGGCGGGGTATCCCTAGCAATTCACGGCTGGGACCGGGCCATGTATTTTCCCAACGTGGCTAAGCCCAAGCGCGTGGCCGAGATTATTAATGATCGCCCTTGGTTTTAACCTCGGTGGTATGAAGCTGGCTATCCAGATCCTCGGGGGAGAGGTTAGCTCGGCTAAATTCTTGCGTCAGCGGCAGGCGCAGCTCTAGGTCGGAGGCGGGGCAAAGCTCAACCGTTGCCTTATCCACTACGTAGTCCAGCACGTGGCCACCGGAGGTGCGGGCGGCGTCGATAAAGTGCACGTGGCAGCCCGGTACCGAGATGCCCTTTTCATAGACGGGGGTGCGGAAGCCACCGATAACGCCCTCGACGTCCTTAAAGTGCAGCTCCTTATCGCCGCCCACGGCTTCAGACATTGGCGGGTAGGGCTTTTCTTGTTTGACCACCGTGCGGGTGGTCACCTCTTTGAACGTGCCCACGATGCGCACCGCGTACATGTAGTTAGCGGAAGGCTCGAGCTTATCGATGAACGCGGAAAGCTGATCGCGGCGCAGGCCCGCGGGGGCGTCGGCAGTAATGCGCGGGACAAAGTTCGTGGCCACCGCGTAAGGGGTGCGCTGGTCCAAGTCTGCAATCTGCGCGGAGCCATCGCCGCGCAGCTGGTAGCAGGTGCCGTCCAAAATGATCATCTCTCCGTCGAGGCCATCAAAAGTGCCGAGGCCAAAATTGCCCTTACCAAGCAGTTCCGAAATGGTCATTTCGCCGTCATAAATGCCGTCCAGCAAAGCGGTCATGAGGGAATTTTGGAAGATGGTATGACGAGTGAACATAGTATCCAGGCTAGTATTGGGGGACGTGAGTGACTTAAAGCCTATTGTAACTGTTTGTGGCGACGGCCAGCTGGCTCGCATGATGCAGCCGGCCGCCGCAGAACTCGATATTCACCTGCGGATTTTGGCTAGCAATCCGGATTCCTCCGCCGCGCAGGTCACCCCGGACGTGGTGCTGGGGGATTACACCTCCTTGGAGGAGCTGCGCGGCGTGGCAGAGGGCGCGGATGCCATTACTTTCGAGCATGAGCATGTGCCCAACGAGCACTCCGCCGCGCTTATCGACGCCGGATTTAACGTCCAGCCACAGCCCACCGCCCTCATCTACGCGCAGGACAAGCTGAAGATGCGCGAAAAGCTCGCCGCGCTGGGCGCTCCCGTGCCGCGCTTTGCCGCCATCGACTCGGTGGCCGATGCCCGCGCCTTTTTCGACGCCGTCGATGGCCGCGTGTGCCTCAAGGCCCGCCGTGGTGGATACGACGGCAAGGGCGTATGGTTCCCCACCGCCGATAATTGCTTTGAGCTGGTCTCCGAGCTCCTCGAGGCCGGAACCCCGCTGATGGCAGAGGAAAAGGTGGACCTTACCCGCGAGCTTTCCATCTTGGTAGCCCGCCGTCCTTCCGGTGAGGCCAAGGTGTGGCCGATCACCCAGTCCCGCCAAGAAAACGGCATCTGTGCCGAGGCCATTGCTCCCGCCCCCGGCCTTGCGCCGGAACTCGCCCAGCGCGCGTCCGAGCTGGGCCTGTCCATCGCCGAGTCCCTCGGCGTGACCGGCGTGCTGGCCGTCGAACTCTTTGCCTTCGACGGCCCTGAGGGCGAGGATATCTCCGTCAACGAACTGGCCATGCGCCCGCATAACACCGGCCACTGGACCCAGGACGGCAGCGTGACCTCCCAATTTGAGCAGCACCTGCGCGCCGTACTCGACCTCTCCTTGGGCGCAGTCGACGCGCTCGCACCCGTTACCGTGATGGCCAATGTTTTGGGCGCCGACGAAGATCCCGCCATGCCTATGCCGGAGCGCGTCCGCGAGGTCATGCAGCGCTACCCGCAGGCCAAGATTCACCTTTACGGCAAGGACCATCGCCCCGGCCGCAAGATTGGCCACGTCAACGTCACTGGTGAAGATACCGACGAGACCCTGACCATCGCCCGCCAGGCCGCGCACTTCCTCGTGCACGCCACATGGGCTTAAAATCCTGCCTGTAGAAAGGACACTATGCAACCGCATGTAGGCATCATCATGGGCTCCGATTCCGATTGGCCCACCGTTGAACCCGCCGCTCAGGTCCTCGCGGACTTCGGCATCCCCTTCGAGGTCGGCGTGGTCAGTGCCCACCGCACCCCGGAAAAGATGCTGGCCTATGCAAAGGAAGCCCACACCCGCGGGTTGAAGGCGATTATCGCCTGCGCTGGCGGTGCCGCGCACCTTCCCGGCATGGTCGCTGCGGCCACGCCGCTGCCGGTCATCGGCATCCCGCGCGCACTGAAGGATCTCGATGGCCTCGACTCCCTCCTGTCCATCGTGCAGATGCCCAGTGGCGTGCCGGTAGCCACCGTCTCCATCGGCGGTGCGAAGAACGCCGGCCTGCTCGCCGCCCGCATCCTCGGCGCTGGTGACCCCGCCATCCAAGACAAAATGGTGGATTACCAGAAGCAGATGGCCGAGGAAGTAGAGCAGAAGGATAAGAACCTGCGCGACAAGCTGCTAGGGGAGTAGCTCTCCGGTCTAAGGCCAAACAAAACAAGCACGTTTTAGCCAAAACAACGTAGTTTTTCGGCAAAACGTGCTTGTTTTGTCTCCTAGTCTCTAGCGAAGTTCTCGTCGCCCCTTGCCAACATGCCAAACAAGCACGATTGGGCAAAATTCGCGGAGGAAAAGGGTAAAACGTGCTTGCTTTGCATCGTTGTAGCCTGCGGGGTGAGGAAGCGTGCTTTAAGCTTTCGGGCAGGGGAATAATGCTCAAAGGGGGAAGCATGGAAGAAGTACTGGTTTCAGGCTTAAGCAGGGGCGAGCTTAAAACTCATGTAGCGAATGGAAAGATAATCCGAATCGGCCGCGGGATCTATACGTGGCGGGAACCGACTCCCATGGAAGTAGCTCGCATCCTGCACAAGCGGTGGCCTGGAATCATGCTTGCAGGCAGCTCTGCGGTGCAGCTGTACTCCAAGAAGGAGATGACCTTTCCTCTGAAATTTGCCTACAAGCATGTCGTGAGTGGTTCGCAGTGGTTTGAAGTCGAGCGAACGCGGCAGAAAACGAGATTTACGTTTGAAGGTATCCCTGTGCAAAATCCCCTGCTAGCGGCTGCTGCGGTGGATGACGATCAAGCAGTAACGATGCTTGAAACGCGATATCAAAACAGGCGCGGTAAGCAAGCCTTAGAAAAAGACCTCGGATGTATCGCACGGGTACCAGCTCGGGTTCGGGAATTAGTGAACAAATCTGCGGTAGGTGCAGATAGCGAAGCAGAAAGGAAAGTAGTCCGCGCGCTTCAGCGGCGTGGGAAGAAGGTTCAGGTAAACCACCAGATAGGTCCCTATTTATGGGACATCGTTGTAGGGAAGGTCGCCGTTGAAATCGATGGCTATGACTTCCATAAGGCGGAGGATTTGGGGACTTTCGTTAAAGACCGCTGGAAGGGAAATGATGCGGCGCTAAGAGGGTATACCGTTCTTCGCTATTCAGGCAGCTGCGTTAAGCATCACTTGGTGGATGTGGTTCAACAGATTTCTGAGGCTCATGAGGGGCGAACGAATTTCGGCTCTCTTGCTCACGAATCCGTGTGGCGTTGGCATTGGCTTTTAGCCGGGTATGCAGCCGAGCCGATTTACGGCTAGCGCCTTTCAATTTCTTCCGTGACCTGCTCAAAAGAGAAGCGTTCGCCGGTATCGGCGGCGCGGGCTTGGCGGAGGGCTTCAGCATCTGCGGCGGCTTCGAGGCGGTCAAGGAATGCTAGTTCTTGAGGCGAAATGATAACTGCGGCTTCCTTACCGTTGCGGGTGACAACGGTGCGGGTGCCTGCGTAGTGGGCTTGGTCAATGACTTGGCCTAAGCGGGTGCGGAGTTCGGAAAGTGGCAAAGACAATGAAAGCTCCCAAAACATCAAAGTACTACTAGTACCAAGTTAGCAAAGAGTACAACTTTTTAAGAGGTCATGGACTACAACATCGCGTTTACGCGGCAGGCCAAGCGAGAGTTACAAAAAATCCATCAGGGAAACCGAAAGCAATATCAACGGATTAAGCGCGCGATCGGTGGACTGGCCCAAGACCCATATCCACCAGGATCTATCGCTTTGTCCGGCAGGAGTGGCCGAAGAATAAGGGTGGGAAATTACCGCGTGCTGTACTCCGTTGAGGAGCAAGAAGTGCTGGTGGAAGTGTTTACCGTAGGGGCACGCGGAAGCGTTTATAAGCGCTAGAAAGGCACGCCGGAGCGCAGGATGACATTGGCAAACGGCGTGGTGGAACCGGTGCGCACGACGAAGGAGGCGCGGGCGACCTCGCGCTTGAGGTCATCGTGGGAGACCTCGGTAAGCGGTACTGCGGGAAGCAGGGAGCGCACCTCGGGCGGGGTGGCATCGGCGATGGTGGCGGCTTCGACCACGACCTCCTCAAGGAGGGCGGACAGCGTATCGGCGAAGGTGGGGATGCCGAAGGTCAGCGTGAGGTCGATGACGGGCACATCGTGGGGGATGGGCAGGCCGCAATCGGCGATAACGAAGGTATCGGTGTGCCCGAGGCGGGCGACGGCGCTGGTGAGCGCGGGATTGAGCAGGCCGGATTTACGCATCGGTGACCTCCGGCAATGCGGATTCGGTGGTGGGGTAAGAAGGTTGTGCGCCGTTACCGGTGGCGGCGAAGGCGCCGACGCGGGCAGCGAAGGTGGCGGCATCGACAAGCGAGGCACCGGTGAGCAGCTGGGCGCAGAACGCACCCGCGAAGGCATCGCCGGCACCGGTGGTATCCACGGCGGTCACGCGCGGGGTGGGGATATCCGTGCCGCCTTCCGGGGTAGCCACGTAGGCGCCGTGGGCGCCAAGGGTGAGAACAACAGAGCGGAAACCGGCCTCTACCAGGCGGTGGGCGAGCTCGCGCGGGGCGCCCTCTGTAGGTAGGCCGAGTTGGTCCAGGATGAGCCCTGCTTCATGTTCATTGGCCAGCAAAGGATCGGCCTGCAGGAGCGAGTCGCGGTCGACCTCGACCACGGGCGCGAGGTTGACCACCACTCGGCCTTGGGCCGCCTCGACCGCGGCCTGGAAACCGGAGGCGGGGATTTCGCCCTGGAGGAGGACTACATCGGCATCGGCGATGGTGGAGGCGCGGGAGGAGACAAAGGGGGCGTCGACAAGCGCGTTGGCACCGGGGGAGATGACGATGGTGTTCTCGCCATCGGCCGAGACGGTAATGACGGCCAGGCCGGTGTTGGTATCGGCCTGCTCCACGGCGCCCAGATCGATGCCGGAGGTGCGCATGTAGTGCATCGCAGGCTCGGCATAGGGATCGGAGCCGACCGCGCCCACGAAGGCCACGGTGGCGCCCAGCTGCGCGGCCGCGACAGCCTGGTTAGCGCCCTTGCCCCCGGCCAAGATGTCGCCGCCAGAGCCCAGCAGAGTCTCGCCGGGCTGTGGGTGGCGCTCGGCGTGCACGATGAGATCGGCATTGATGGAACCGACGACGGTTAGCTTGCTCATTGGAAATCCTCCACATTGTCGCGGGTGACGGTGATGACCTCGACGGGGACGTTCTTCTCCGCCGCGCCACCGTGCAGGAGCGCTGCGGCTTGTTCGATGGCGCGGGCACCGAGCTCTGCGGGCTGCTGGGCGATGGTAGCTTCTAGCTTGCCATCTTTGACCGCCTTGAGGCCATCGAAGGTGCCATCAAAAGCCACTACCTTGACCTCAGATCCAGCGCGCGAGCCCAACGCCTCGACCGCGCCGAGCGCCATTTCATCGTTCTCTGCAAAGATGGCCTTGATATCCGGGTTGGCCTGCAGCAGGTTGGTGGCGACGTTGAGGCCTTCCGTGCGGTCGAAATTCGCCGATTGCTTGCCGACGACCCGAATGTCCCCATACTTCGCAATCTGCTCTTCAAAGCCCTTGCCGCGCTCGCGCGAGGCCGAAGTACCGGCGGTGCCCTGCAGGATGAGGATATCGCCCTTTTCCCCGATGGCTTCAGCGAGCTTATCTGCCGCCTGCGCGCCGCCGGCGACGTTATCGGAGGCCACCATGGAATCCAGCTCTACGCCGTTGACATCGCGGTCCACGCCGATGACGGGCACCCCGTCATTTTTGATGCCGCGCACGGCTGGGGCAACGGCATCGGAATCGGTGGGGTTGACCACGACGACCTTGGCGCCCATGGAAGTGGCATTGCCCAGCTGATTGACTTGCTGGGCGGGGTCATCGGAAGCGTCTTGGATATCTAGCGGAACGCCGAGTTCCTTAGCCTTATCTTGTGCGCCGTGGCGAAGTTCGACGAAGAAGGGGTTGGTCTGTGTGGAGAGCGCAAGAGTGATGCGGTTGCGGTCCTCTTCCGAGCGATTGCAGGAGGCAAGGCCCAGCGCGAGGGCGGGTACGAGGAGGGCGGCGATGAGCTTTTTCATAGCAGGTGCTCCTTAATTGGCCGTCTTATTGCGAATGACGTCGAAGCCGACGGCCAGCGCGATGACCAGGCCGATGACGATCTGCTGCCAGAAAGAGGAGACGTTGAGCAGGTTCAAGCCATTGCGGATGACCGCTAGCAAGATCGCGCCGACCAGCGTGCCGGTGGCCTTGCCTTGGCCACCGGAGAGCGAGGCACCACCGATGACGACGGCCGCAATAGCATCGAGCTCATAGCCGGTGCCGGCCTGTGGCTGTGCGGATTCGAGGCGGCCGGCCATGACCATGCCGGCCCAGGCGGCGAAGAAACCGGAGAGTGCGAAGACAGCGATCTGAATACGCTTGACCGGCAGGCCCGAGAGGCGGGCGGCCTCCAGATTGCCGCCGATGGCGTACATGGAACGGCCGAGCACCGTGCGCTCCAGAATGAACCAACAGATGAGCCCGGCGATGACCATCATGATGATGGGCACGGGGAAGCCGGCGATATCGCCGCCAAAGGCATTGACGGACGGGGCAGTCTCAATTGGCGAGCCTTGGGAGATGACCAGGGTGAGGCCGCGGGCGATGGACATCATGGCCAGCGTCGCGATGAAGGAAGGGATCTTGCCCCACGCGGTGGCCATTCCGCAGATGGCGCCGGCCAGCGCGCACACGAAAAGGCCCAGGAGCAGAGTGAGCCAGCCAGGCAGTCCCGCGGTGGAGAACATATAGGCAGAGACCATGGCGCCGAGCGCGGCGACCGAGCCCACCGAGAGGTCGATGCCGGCGGTGACAATGACAAAGGTCATGCCGAAGGCCAAGATGGCCACCGTCGCGGCTTGGATGCCGATATTGAGCAGGTTCGCCACGGTAAGGAAATACGGCGTAGCGATAAACAGCGCGATGCACAGGGCAATGAGGCCGACGAGCGCGCCATTATTCATCGCCCAGTTAACTACTCGATTCTTGGTCATGCTTCATCCTTGGGGTTAGTGCCGGCAGGCGCGGCAGCAGAGGCAGAGGTAGCGGAGGTCACGTTGGATACGGCAAAGGCCATGACCTCGTCTTGAGTGGAGTCCTTAGGTAGCTGGCCGGCGAGTTGGCCGCCAGACATGACGAGGATGCGGTCGGACATACCGAGCACCTCGGGCAGATCGGAGGAGGCCATGAGAACGGCGCCGCCGGCCGCAGTGACCTCATTGATGATGTTGTAAATCTCTACCTTGGCGCCGACGTCGACGCCGCGGGTGGGCTCATCGAGGAGGAGGACCTTGGAACCGGCCAGTACCCAGCGGCCAAAGACGGCCTTTTGTTGGTTGCCGCCGGATAGGTTCCGAATGGGCTGGGAGAGATCGGCCATGCGGATGCGCAGCTTCTCTGCTACGTCACCGGCGCGGCGGCGTTGGCCGCTGCGGTCTGCCAGCCCCGCCTTAGCGGTGGGGTAGAGGGTGGCGAATCCGAGGTTATCGCCCACGGAGGCGTCAAGGACGAGCGCTTGGGACTTGCGGTCTTCGGGGATATGGCCCACGCCGGCGCGGATGGCAGCACGAATATCGCCGCCGCGCAGCTGCGTACCGCCGACACGGATGGTGCCGGAATCGTAGGGGTCGGCGCCTGCGATGGCGCGAATGATTTCGGTGCGGCCGGCTCCTACGAGCCCGGCAAGGCCGACGACTTCGCCGGCATGGACGGTGAAGGTGACGTCGTGAAAGGCTCCTGCGGAAGTCAGCTCGGAGACCTCCAGCAGGGCCTCACCGCGCTCAGGAGGAACCTCGCGCGGGTATTGATTGTCAATCTCGCGGCCGACCATGAGCCGCACCAGCTCGTCTTCGTCCGTATCGGCTGGGACCTCGGCGATGAAAGAGCCATCGCGCAGCACGCTGATGGTCTCTGCAATACGCGCCAGCTCCTCCAAGTGGTGGCTGATAAAGACCATGGCCACACCTTTGGCCTTGAGTTCCTCGAGCACGGCAAAGAGCGCATCAACCTCCTTGCCGGTGAGCGCGGCAGTGGGCTCATCCAAGATGAGAATGCGCGCGTTCATAGATAGCGCCTTGGCGATTTCCACGAGCTGCTGTTTGGCCACACCCAGTTCACCCACCGGCATGTCTAGGTCCACGTCCAAGCCGATAAGGTGCAGTGCCGCTTGGGCTTGAGCCTTGAGGTGCTTGCGGTTGACCAACCCAAAGCGGCGTGGGGTGCGCCCAAGCATGATGTTCTCGGCCACGGACATGGTGGGCACAAGGTTGAGCTCTTGGTGAATGGTGGCGATGCCCAGTGCCTCAGAGGCCTTGGTATCTGGGATTTTTACCTCTGTGCCATCTACCAGGATGCGGCCGGAATCTGGTTCGTGCACGCCGGCAATCATCTTGATGAGGGTGGACTTGCCGGCGCCGTTTTCACCCAGCAAGGCCTGCACTTGGCCGCGGCGGACGGTGAGGTCTACCCCCTTAATGACCTCTACCGGGCCAAAGGATTTGGTGACACTGTCCAGGCGCAAAACGCAGTCACTCATGGCGTGGCTCCATCGAGTTGGTGGGCGGTGGACATGCGCGGGATGTAGCGGGTTTCTAGCACCTCACCTTCCGGTTGGTGCTTATCATTGATGGCCGCGATGAGCTTGGCCGTGGCGGTCTCGCCCATTCTGGCCACATCTTGGTCCACCACTGAGATAGGGGAGGGCTGGAAGCGCAGGTAGATGAAGTCATCAAAGCCGACGAGCGCGATTTCTTCTCCGATGCGCTTGCCCGCATTATGGCAGGCCTCCAGCGCGCCGGCCGTCATCATGGAATCGCCGGCAATGAGCGCGGTGACGCCTTCTTGCAGGAGTGTGAGAGCTCCTTTATAGCCCTCGCGGTGGCGGTAGCTGCCGTGGTGGATATGGGTAGGCATACCGCGGGTGGCGGTCTTGAATGCTTGGAGGCGTTGGCGGCCGGTGGAGGTTTCCTGCGGCCCGGAAAGGTAGCCGATGTGCGTGTGCCCCTTCTCCTTGAGCTGTTCCACGGCTTGTTTCATACCCGAGTGGGGGTCTGATAGCACTGCTGGAATCTGACCCAGGGTGCGGTCAATGAGCACGAGCGGGCGGTAAGCGCGCGCCTGCTCCAGTGCTTCTTCGGCGCCTTCGAGCGGTACCGCGATAATGCCGTCTACCTGGCGTTCCATCAGGGCATCGAGGGCCCTGACTAGCCGCTGTGGATCCTCGCCGCAACTGGTAATCATCGTGGCGAGTCCCTGCTTATCGGCGGCTTCTTCAATGGCTGCGGCCATTGCGGCGAAGTAAGCATTGTCTAGGCTGGGGATGACCAAGCCGATGGCGTTAGATCGGGAGCTGCGCAAAGCTCGTGCTTGGGCATTGGGCCTATAGTTGAGCTTGATGGCCGTGTCCTTGACGCGTTGGCGCGTGGACTCCGAGATGGCCGGGTTGCCCGAGAGCGAACGGGACGCGGTGGAAATGGATACTCCAGCAGCAGCGGCCACGTCCTTGAGAGTGGTTCCGGCCATGCTGTCCTCCTTGGCTTAGGCGTGTGGGCCGGCTTCTGGCCCTCCTGGGTGCAATCGATTGCACATTTGAGTTAAAGGTACGGCCATTTCCATCTTCCTGTCAAGAGTCGGCGAGTCTATGCTGGTATCCATGTCTGACCCGCTCCTTGTTTTGGGCTCCCGCGTAACCCACGGCTATCCCGGCGCCATGCTGCGCTCGCGCCTAGACAAGGCGCTGGCGCTCTATAGCGGTCAGCAGATTATTGTCTCCGGCCGTGGTGAAGCGGGACCTATGGCTACATACCTCAGTGAGCGCGGCGTGCCGGCCGAGCGGGTAGTGGTGGAGCCGGAAGCCACGAGCACTAATGAGAATCTAGAAAATGCCCACCGCTTGGCCCCGGATGCCGTATTGCACGTGGTGACCAATGATTTTCATATCCTGCGCACGGCGCTGTGGGCCTGGCACCTTGGCATTGTCGTGCGACTGCATCCCGCGCGCACCCCGTGGCGGTTGATGCCGCGCAATTACCTGCGCGAAGTCCTAGCCACACCACACTCCGCGGCGCGGATAGTGTGGCGACGGATGCAGGGATAGCGCTCCTGCCTCGGTGTGACGGACCGCTGTCCACAGGCGCCTCCAACCCCGAAAGAGGTTAACAGGCGGTTAACTCTAGGGTTGTGAGCAGCTGAAATAGGCGGTATTCGCGGGTAGTTATGCAAACGATTGACCAGCGCTTTGCCGTACTCCTAGGCTAAATCCAACGAAAGTTATAGCCAGAAAGGTCTTTGTTATGACCAGTGGAGGAGCGGCTGGCCCTGACGCTGACTACCCCAGCGTCGCACTTGCCCATGGCGATTATGCGGCCGAGATTGGTCTATTCGGCGGTGCACTCAAGGCGCTGACTTATCGCGGCGCGCCCTTGGTAGAAAGCTACGAAGGCAAGCCGCCGCTGATGGCAGGAGTGGTGCTGGCGCCGTGGCCAAATCGCACCGAAGATGGCTGGTTTGAATGGCAGGGGACAGCCCACCAGTTAGGCATCACGGAGCCGGAGCGCAATAACGCCATCCATGGATTCGCGGTGGATTGGTGGCGCATCAAGGAATGCTCGGACGACCGAGTGGCTCTTGCCTTTGATATTGAGCCGCGCCAGGGCTGGCCGTGGGCGATTCAACTAGAGGCCGTCTACGCCCTCGATGAGCAAGGATTGCGCCACCAGCTGACCGCACGCACCACGGAGCCCGGCGAGGTTCCCTTCGCCTATGGGCTGCACCTCTACCTCTCCCCACAGGGAGCAGGGGCGGAGGGGGCGGTGCTCAGCGTGGACGTCGGCAAGCGCTACTTGCTAGGCGCCCGCAACCTGCCCACGGGAAAGACAGAGCAGGTGCGCATCGCTAATCAGCCCATCGCCGAGGTGGACTGGGACGATTGCTTCCACGGCGAAGGCCCACTGACGGCCGTGTATTCGGCCGGTGGAAAGGGTGTGCGCCTGGAGATGGGCGAAGGCCTGAACTGGGTGCAGATGTTTACCCCGGCCGATTTCCCGCGGGCAGGTGGCCCCGGCAAGGCATTAGCCGTGGAGCCCATGAGCGCGCCGCCGAATGCGCTGCGCAGCGGGGAAGACCTCGCATACTTGAACGCTCATAACCCACAGACTTTTACGCTGCGCCTTGCAGCAGAGAACAATAACTAGAAAGGTCAGCCATGGAGACTGCTGAATCCGTATTGAGGCTCGATGCCTCCTGGGTGGACTACTTCTTGGTAGCCATCTACTTCCTCTTCGTGCTAGGCATCGGCTGGGCCGCCAAGGCCCGAGTGTCTAGCTCCATCGACTTCTTCCTCTCCGGCCGGGGATTGCCCGCCTGGGTGACAGGCCTAGCCTTCGTCTCGGCCAACCTGGGTGCGGTGGAGATCATCGGTATGTCCGCTAATGGCGTGGAGTATGGCTTCCAAACCATGCACTACTTCTGGATCGGCGCCATCCCGGCCATGGTCTTTTTGGGCATTGTGATGATGCCGTTCTACTACGGTTCCAAAGTGCGCTCGGTGCCGGAATTTATGCGCAAGCGCTTTGGCAATGCCGCACACCTGGTCAATGCGATTTCCTTTGCCGTGGCCCAGCTGCTTATCGCCGGCGTGAACCTGTACTTGCTGGCCACCATCGTGGAGGCCCTGCTGGGCTGGCAGATGTGGGTGTCGCTCCTCGTGGCCGGACTCATCGTGCTGTCCTATATCACCCTGGGTGGCCTTTCGGCCGCCATTTATAACGAGGTGCTGCAGTTCTTCGTCATCATCGCCGCCCTCGCCCCGCTGACCATCATTGGTTTGAACCGCGTTGGTGGTTGGAATGGGCTGAAGGACGCGGTGGCCCAGGATTCGCACTTCCACACGTGGCCGGGCACGGACATCTCCGGTTTTGAGAACCCAGTGTGGTCCGTCATCGGCATCGTGCTGGGCCTCGGCTTCGTGCTTTCCTTCGGTTACTGGACCACCAACTTCGTCGAGGTGCAGCGCGCCATGGCTTCCGATTCCATTTCGGCCGCCCGCAAGACTCCGATCATCGGTGCCTTCCCCAAGATGTTCGTGCCCTTCCTCGTGGTCATTCCGGGCATGGTTGCCTCCGTATCCGTGGCCGACTTGATGGAGGAGCGCGCGGAGCCGAATGACGCCATCTTGCTGCTCATGCGCGACCTTCTGCCCAATGGCCTGCTGGGCGTGGCGATCGCCGGCCTGCTGGCTTCCTTCATGGCCGGCATGGCCGCGAATATCTCGGCCTTTAATACCGTCATCTCCTATGACATCTGGCAGACCTATGTGGTCAAGGACCGCGAGGATGATTACTACCTAAAGTTCGGCCGCATCGCCACGATTATCGCCACCGCTATTGCCATCTTTACCGCGCTGCTCGCGCAGAACTTTGGCAATATCATGGACTACCTGCAAACCCTGTTTGGCTTCTTCAATGCGCCGCTGTTTGCCACCTTCATTCTGGGCATGTTCTGGAAGCGCATGACCCCGCACGCCGGCTGGTCCGGTCTTGTGGCCGGTACCGCTTCCGCCATTGCCTTCTGGTACCTCGCGTCCTTCACAGACCTCATCAACCTGCCGGGCCAAGGCACGGCCTTTGTGGCGGCCGGCGTGGCCTTCGTGGTGGATATCCTGGTATCCATCGTGGTCACCCTGTTCACACAGCCTAAGCCGGATAGCGAGCTGGTCGGCTTCGTTTCCTCCGTAACCCCCAAGGACCACTTTGAGGACTACACCGAAAAGTCCTTGCCGTGGTACCAGCAGACCGTCCCGCTGGGCATCATTTGCCTGGTGATGGCCGTAGCCCTCAACGTCATCTTCGCCTAAGGAGCCCAACATGTCTGAGAAAAAGCGCGCGGGCGCATTCGACCTGCGCAACGTCATCGCCGCACTCCTCGGCCTCTACGGCCTGATTTTGCTCGGCTGCTATTTCTTCCTTGACCCAGGCATCAACCCGGATACCGGGCAGGCGAAGAACGCTAGCGATAACCTATGGGCAAGCCTTGCTTTGCTGGCCGTGGCCGCCGCCTTTGTGCTGTGGGCGCGCCTGAAGCCCATCACCATCCCAGGAGAAAACTAATGGTTGAGATTACCTCTGCCACGCTTGCCGACGGCCGCGAGATCCTCTACTTCGACGACCAGCCCCATCCCGACCGCGTGCTTGTCGACGCCCGCGATCTCCCCTCCGTCGCCCCCGCTTCCGAAATGCGCCGGGATCCCCTAACGGGGGATTGGGTGGCCTTTGCCGCCCACCGCATGAACCGTACCTTCTTGCCACCGGCCAACGAGAACCCGCTGGCGCCCACGCGCGAAGGCCAGCTGCCCACGGAGATCCCCAGCCCCAGCTATGACGTGGTGGTCTTTGAAAACCGCTTCCCGTCCTTTGCTACTGCCGCAGACATCGAGCATCCGGAGGACGATAACCTGCTCGGCATGGTGCCGCGCCTTCCGGCCCGCGCCCGCTGCGAGGTGGTGTGCTTCACCGAAGACCCAGCGTTGTCCTTCAAGGACCTGCCGGAATCGCGCATCCGCACCGTGATCGAGGCCTGGGCGCACCGCACCGCCGCGCTATCCCAGATCGACGGCGTGCAGCAGGTTTTCCCCTTTGAAAACCGCGGCGAGGAAATCGGCGTGACCCTCCAACACCCGCACGGCCAGATTTACTCCTATCCGTTCCTTTCGCCGCGCCTGCGTTCCATTGTGGATTCTGCCCGCGCCTATGACGGCGACCTCTTCCAGGATCTCCTCGATCGCGAGCGCGCCGCCGGCACCCGCATCATCGCCGAAACCGAGCACTTCACCGTCTTCGTCCCCGCCGCCGCCAAATGGCCGCTCGAAGCCATGGTCCTGCCCAACGAGGAAGTACCCGATTTCGCCGCGCTTTCCGACGCCCAACGCGCCGACCTCGCACCCCTCCTCAAAAAGCTCTACTCCGCGGTGGACCGCTTCTTCGAAGGCGTGGACAAGACCCCGTATATCGCCGGCTGGACCCAAGCGCCGGTGGACGAGGCACTGCGCCCCGGCATCCGCATGCACCTGCAGCTCTTTTCACTTATGCGATCGCCTGGCCGCATGAAGTACCTCGCCGGTTCCGAGTCCTCGCAGGCCGTGTGGATTAATGACACCACCCCGGAGCGCATCGCCGCCCGCTTCAAGGAGATCTGGGATGCTTAACTGGATTGACACCCGCAGCGATGCGGAGCTTGTCGCCGCAGCCCGCGACCTCTTCGCCGCAGCCTTCCCGGACGCACCCGAGCCCGCCGGCGTGTGGGCCGCTCCCGGCCGCGTCAACCTCATCGGCGAGCACATCGATTACGCCGGCGGCGCCTCCATCCCCTTTGCGCTGGAACAAAACACCGCCGTCGCCGTCGCGCCCCGCACCGATGGCCTCCTCCGGATAGCCTCCGAGTTCGACGGCAGCGTTGCCCAGGCCAGCCTCCCACTCTCCGAAGTCCGCCCCGGACACCCTTCCAACTGGTCCGGCTACGTCGCCGGCACCATCTGGGCCGCCACTGCGGCGGATGTCCTGACCTGCACCGGTCTCGATATTGCCATCGTCTCTGATGTCCCCGTCGGCTCTGGCCTGTCCAGCTCCGCCGCCCTTGAGTGCTCCGTGGCAGTGGCCGCCTACGAGCTCTGCCACGGTCACGCTCCCGATGACGCCGCCCGCGCGCAGCTGGCCCAAGCCTGCATCCGCGCCGAGAACGAAGTGGTTGGCGCCTCTACCGGCGGCTTGGACCAAAATGCCAGCCTGTTCGGCCAGCGCGGCAAGGCGCTATTCTTGGATTTTGCCACCGGCGCCGTCGAGCGCGTGCCGTTCAATATCGAGGCCCAGGACATGGTGCTGCTCATCGCGGACACCAATGCCCCGCACACGCTTTCCGACGGCCAATATGCCTCCCGCCGCGGCATCATCGACGCCGTCCAGGCTGCCGCCGGCCGCTCCATCCGTGAAATCCCAGATGCCGTTGCCTTCGCCGCGACCGTCAACCCCCAGGAGGCTGAACTCTACCGCCGCCGCGTGCGACACGTGGTGGACGAAACCGAGCGCACCTTAGCCGCCGCCACCGCGCTCACCTCTTCCGACCTGGCAAAGTTCCGCCGCCTCATGCGCGAAAGCCACCTTTCCCTGCGCGATCTCTATGAGGTCACGACCCCCGAGCTCGACTCCGCCTTCTCAGCGGCCGGCGAACTCGGCGCCCGCATGACTGGTGGCGGCTTTGGCGGCGCCGTCATCGCGCTCATCCCGCGCTCGGACGTCGAGTCCACCGCCCAGGCCATTTATGACGCCGCAGCATCCCGCAGCTTCCCAGAACCTACCTTCTTGGTGGCCCGCCCGGGAGATGGCGCCCGCCGACTCGCCTAACTCCGCAGGTCGGCTGGCTCAGTCGCGCCTCCTCCCAGCGCGCCCATTGTCGTTAGGTCCATACTGAGCCTATTGTCGTTAGGTCCATACTGATCAGGCTGATCTGAAGGCTGGGCCGCCTCAGATCGGCCCTAACTCTCTCAATTCGGCCTGATCAGATCAGTCCTAAGCCCTAAGCGTTCGGATCACAACGCCGAGAGAGCTTTCTGAATCCCGTCGCGCAGCGTCTCGCGAGACTGTTTCATCGGATGCGCAATCGCGCGCAACCCCATGTACGCAATCTGGTCGGCCGCCCGATTCAGCGGATCCCCCGCATGCCCGAGCACGCGCCGGATATCGACCTCGCATTGACCTTGGATATCACCCCAAGCTTGCTGGAATCGGGACCGCGCACCCGAAGACACCCCTCGCCACGTGCGCCCCGGCCGCGATGCTTTAGAGCCGCGCTTATGCACAATCTGCTCGACCGCCTCCAAAGCGGCTACGGAATCGGACTCAATGACGGCCTTGCGCGCACCCACCTTGAGCAGGTATTTCAGTGCGAGAGTCAGTGCTTCGAGCTCAAGCTCATCCGTGCTCGCCTTGGTTTCTCGAGTCCGTAACCGGTAGTCGCCGTTGCCCGCAACGAAGCACATCGACCCTTTGAATACGGTATCCGAGGAAGCATCGGTGGCTATGCGCACCACGTCGCCCTTGGACCAAGAGGAGGCGCGCGAGAAGTTCGGCCACCAGTGTGCTTTCGGCGTCTCTACCTGTGCCGATTGCTTCTTTTTCGGTGCCTCACCCATCTTGCGCGCCTTCCGTGCGGTCAGGCCGGCTTGTTTTCTGCGCACGGAGCTCGCGCTTTTCGATGCCCTATTTTCTCCCGCAAAGCTTCCCGTCACCGTGAAACCGTCAGCCGTGAGTGCCGCTCGCAACGCATTCTGCCTGCGACCAGTGACAATCCACACTCGTCCGTCGAGTCCCTTGAGTGCGCGTTTGACCTCGCGCACGGCGATATCGACGATATCGCCCTTCTTCGTCTGGCCGCGGCGCACAAAACGCGTCTGCTTAGTATTGACTGCGATGACCCAGCCTTCGATGGTGCCGTTGGGGGCGGAATCCCAACGCTCGTCCCAGAGCGCGACCGCAACATGGATTGGTGCCGAGACCATGTCCGAGGTGATCTTGCGGGTGCCATAGGTGCGCGATTGCGTACCGGTTAGTTCTGAGAGCTCGATGGGTTCCATTATCTCTAGTAAAGCACGGTTAACCGCGCTGCTGAATTATTCCCCACACCGCCGCTTTGAGCTGCTTCCCCTTAGGTCGAATGTGATCGAGCTGATCTGAGCACAACCCGCCCTCAATTCAGCCTCAACGCCCTCAATTCGGCCCGATCATCTTGGACCTAAGGCTCCGACGCCCACTCAAGGTCCTCGGAAATTCACCTTCCTGAGCCGCATGATGCGTGCCCCGCCCCGCCAGCCGCGAAGATGAAGACATGATTACAGATCACTTCATCAACCTTCGTTACGCCGGAGCCGAAAGCCCGCACCATTTAGCCCTCCAGCGCGGTGAGCTCACCCAGATAGCGCCCTGGGTCGCCGTTCCTACGGCCACCTGGAGGCAATGGGTACGCCATAAACAACAATTCGCCAAAATAGTCGCTGCCGGGTGGAGCACCCACCGCGCCGTCCTCATCAGCAAATCCGCCGCGCGGCTGTGGGGAATGTGGGTAATTTCTAAGGAAGGGGAGGAGGTGGAGCTAGCGGTGCCTTCGGGAAGCATTCCCCCTCGCAGGCTGACCCCGAAAGGCTACCGGTACCGCCGGGTAAAGTCCCTTCAAGAATCCACGGTGTCGATAGCGGGTGTGCGCGCCACGAATCCCGCCCACACCTGCCTCGAAATCGCCCGGCTACACGGATTCCCAGATGGCCTGGTAGCTACCGATTCCGCCCTCAGGCAACATGACGTCACCACATATGACTTGCACGAAGAACTGGCAAAAATGCGGCGCACGAGGGGACAAGCAGCCATGCGTAAGGTTATCGAGCACGCGTATGGCGGATCGGAATCGCCCTATGAGTCCTATCTGCGCGCACTCATTATTGAGCGGTTCCCGCAGGTGAAAATTGAGCCGCAGAAACCGCTGCTCGGGAAATATCGGGCGGATCTCTGTCTCGATGGCTGGCTGGTGCTCGAGGTCGATGGCGATGCCAAGTATGACGGTACCTATGGCGAGGCGCCCGCCCACGTGGTCAAGCAGCAGATAAAGAGGCAGCGAGCGCTAGAAAACCGCGGATACGTGGTGCTGCGCTTTGGCCCCAGCGATATGAAAGCGCCGGACGAGGCTTTCCGGATAATCGCTAGACACCTGGGAAAACGAACGAGAAAAGTAGCCTAGATCACCCCCGCGCCACCCCACAACGCATAAAAGTTGTTGAACAAAAGGCATAGCAACCTTTAAGATGATGCGCATCACAAATTAATGCGACCTGCATCACGAAAGGTGAAATCTAGTGAGTGCTGAGACATCACACGCCACTCCGGCGCAGGCGGGGGACAAGACCCCGCCCAAAGACCTCGGCGCCATGGCCGGTGCCATGTTCCTTATGGCCACCTCCGCCATCGGTCCGGGATTTTTGACCCAGACCTCGGTCTTTACCGTGCAGATGGGCGCATCCTTCGCGTTTGCGATTATGCTGTCCATCCTCGTGGACATCGCTATCCAGCTCAATGTGTGGCGCGTTCTCTGCGTGACCGGCATGCGCGCCAATACCTTGGGCAATACCGTGCTCCCCGGCCTGGGCTGGGTGCTTGCCGTATTCGTGTTCATCGGTGGCGCGGTCTTTAATATCGGCAATATCGCCGGTTCTGGCCTGGGCATTAACGCGATGCTGGGCATCGACTCGCGCATCGGCGGCGTCATTGCCGCGGCCATCGCGATCTTCATCTTCCTCTCCAAGAAGGCGGGCATGGCGCTTGACCGCCTCGTCGCGGTCCTCGGCGCGGTCATGATCCTGCTTATGCTCTATGTAGCGGTGGTCAGCCAGCCACCGGTGGGGGAGGCGCTCAAGAATACCGTCGCGCCGGGCGAGATCGACTTCTTCGTCATCACCACCATCATCGGCGGCACCGTGGGCGGCTATATCACCTTTGCCGGCGCGCACCGCCTCATCGATTCCGGCCACACCGGCGTGGAAAACGTCAAGAACATTACCTATACCTCGGTAAGCGGCATCGTGGTCACCGGCATCATGCGCATGCTCCTCTTCTTGGCGGTTCTCGGTGTGGTGGCCACCGGCGTGGCGCTCTCGGATGACAACACCGCGGCGGATGCCTTCTACAATGCCGCCGGTGAGTTTGGCCTGCGTGCCTTCGGCGTGGTCCTCTTCGCGGCCGGTTTGTCCTCGGTTATCGGCGCCGCCTATACTTCGGTATCCTTTGTGACTTCCCAGGATACCTCGACGCGCACCCGCAATATCCTCACCATCATCTTCATTGCGGTGTGCACGGTAGTCTTTGTGGCCATCAACTCCGCGCCGCAGAAGTTGCTCATCTTTGCCGGCGCCATCAATGGCCTGATCCTGCCTATCGGTTTCGCCCTCGTGATGTGGGTGGCCTGGTTCCGCCGCGACCTCCTGCAGGGCTATAAGTATCCCAAGTGGTTGCTGGTTATCGGCGCCCTGGCGTGGGTACTTACCATCTTCATCGGCTTCAAGGCTTTCTCCGGCATTACCGAGCTGTGGGCATAATGCAGACCCCGGAGCAGGTGCGCGAGTATGCGCGCAGCCATGACATGGCCACCACCGCCGGGCATGCCCGCGGTTTCATGCAGGCTAACCTGCTGGCCGTGCCGCAGGAATACGCGTTTGATTTCTTGCTCTTTGCCCAGCGCAATCCCAAACCGTGCCCGATTGTGGGCGTGCTGGAAGCTGGTCAGTACACCTCCGAGCTGCTGCCGGGTGGGGACATCCGCACCGATATTCCGGCCTACCGCGTTTTTGAAAACGGCGAGCATACAGCCACGCTTGCCGACGCCACCTCGTACTACACCCCAGACATGGTCAGCTTCCTTATTGGTTGCTCTTTTACCTTTGAGACGGCGCTGCAGGATAACGGCATTGAGGTCGCGCACATTGCTCAGCAGCGCAACGTGCCGATGTTTAAAACCACGATTCCCACCACCCCGGCCGGTGTCTTTTCTGGGCCCATGGTGGTCTCCATGCGCCCGATTCCGGCCGCGCAAGTCTCCGATGCCGTGCGGATTACCTCCCGTTACCCATCGGTTCACGGTGCCCCGGTTCACGTGGGTGATCCGGCGGCCATTGGCATTGAGGATTTAAACCGCCCGGACTTTGGTGATCCGGGCGAAGTGCCGGAGGGCTGCCTGCCGGTCTTTTGGGCCTGCGGTGTGACCCCGCAGGCCATCGTGATGGAATCTAAGCCGCGCTTAGCTATTACGCACGCACCGGGCCAGATGCTCGTGACCAACGCCCGGGATCAAGATTTTCTCATTCCTTAATCGTCTAGCACGGCGAGGATCTTCTCGCAGGTATTCATGAGGCTGTCATGCGCGAGTGTGGCGGCCTCGAGGCGTTTTCCGTCCGCGATGAGCGTGGCCAAGGCGATATTTCCTTGAATGTGGTCCGCATGCAGCTGCGGATAGCGCGGAATGGCTAGCAAGAAGGTGAGCCGCATGCGGGCGAGCAGATTATCCATCTGCTCATTGAGCGTAGGCGAGCCCAGCGCGGCGACCAGCGTGCGGTGGAAGCGTTGGTTAATGGCGGAGACTTCCTGGTGCTCGCCGCGTGCCGCGTAGTCGAAGGCGGAGGAGGTGAGGGTGACGAGCGAGGGGGCATCAGCAAACTCGCCCCAGCGCACCGCCGCGGGCTCGATAGCCGCGCGAGCAGCAAAGAGGTCGCGGATATAGTCTGCATCTGGCGTCGCGAGGAAGACGCCGCGATTAGGGATGCGCTCGACAATGCGCTCCGCGGCAAGCCTGGTGAAGGACTCGCGGAGGGTATTGCGCGAGCAGTTAAAGCGTTCGGCCGCTTTGACCTCGCTGAGCTGCTCGCCCGGCTGAAACTCGCCGGCGGAGATGGCCTCGCGCAACTCGGAGGCGACAGACTGGGAAAGCATGACCACAACTGTACTAAAAAGTTATGCACCTCACATTGAAGATGAGGTGCATAACGATGGCGAGAGCGCTAATCGATGGTCGCGATGACCTTAGAGGAATCCAGACGGTCACCTTCTGCGGCCAGGAGCTTGATGGTGCCGCCGCGCGGAGCCTTGATGGCCGATTCCATCTTCATGGCCTCGACGGTGGCGATGGCATCGCCCTCGGCCACGGTATCGCCGTCCGCAACGTTCCAGGCCACTAGGTTGGCCTCGAACGGGGAGGTAACCGCATTGTCATCGGTGGACTGCGCCCCGGCCGAAGACGGCGCGGTGGAGGCAGAGCCACCGGCCGAGCCGGCGCCCGGCGCGGCGAGGAAATCGACGGGGACGCCGACGTTGACCAGCTTGCCGTCGATTTCTACGGCCACATTGCGGCGCTGGGTGTAGATGGCCTCGACCTTTTCCACCTGGTTGGCGGCAGACGGGCGGTAGTTGTGATCCACCCAGTCCGTAAACACGCCGATTTCGGAGGCACCAGCGGCAGCGGTGTCCTCGGCCGGTGCGGCAGTGCCGATGAGTGCAGGCTCATCCATCATGTCGCGGTGGAACGGCAGTACAGTGCGCACACCAGTAACGGTGAACTCGCGCAGGGCAAAGCGGGCGCGGGCTAGGGCGATCTCGCGGGTTGGGCCCCACACCACGAGCTTGGCAATCAGGGAGTCATAGTACGGCGGGATGATAGAGCCAGAGCGCACCGCGGAATCTACGCGGATGCCCGGGCCGGTGGGCGGCTCGAAGGAGACGATAGTACCAGGGCACGGGGCGAAGCCATTGAGAATGTCCTCGGCATTGATACGGAACTCAAAAGCATGGCCGTGGGACTGCGGATCCTCATCGAAGGACAGCGGCTCGCCGGCCGCGATGCGGAATTGCTCGGCGATGATATCGGTGCCGGTGACTACCTCGGTAACTGGGTGCTCGACTTGGACGCGGGTATTGACCTCAAGAAAGGAAATGGTGCCGTCCTCGGAGACAATGTATTCCACGGTGCCGGCGCCGGTGTAGCCCACCTTGGAACAAATGGAGCGCGCGCCTTCGATGATGCCGTTGCGTTGGGCGTCGGAAAGCGCGGGCGCCGGAGCCTCCTCAATGAGCTTTTGGAAGCGGCGCTGGGTGGAGCAATCGCGGGTGCCGAGCACGCGCACATTGCCGTGCGTATCGGCCAGCACCTGGGCCTCCACGTGGCGCGGGTGGGTGAGGAACTTCTCCACGTAGCACTCGGCGCGGCCGAAAGCCTCCATGGCCTCGCGGCCGGCGGAGTTGAACGCACCCTCGATCTCCTCCATATTGTCCACGACCTTCAAGCCGCGTCCGCCGCCGCCATATGCGGCCTTGATGGCAATGGGCAGGCCGTGCTCTTCGGCGAAGGCGCGGGCCTCCTGCCAGTCATCGATGGGATCGGAGGTACCCGGTGCCAGCGGCGCGCCGACTTCCTCGGCCACGCGGCGCGCAGCGATCTTGTCACCGAGCAACTCGATGGACTCCGGGGAAGGGCCGATCCAGATCATGCCGGCCTCGGTAACCGTGCGGGCAAAGTCGGCGTTTTCGGACAAGAAGCCGTAGCCCGGGTGGATGGCATCGGCGCCGGCGCGCACCGCGATATCGAGCAGCGCGGGCACGTTCATGTAGGTATCGGCCGCGGTATTGCCCGGCAGCGCATAGGCTTCGTCCGCTACTTGGGTATGCAGGGCACCAGCGTCTGCTTCGGAGTAAATGGCGATGGACTTAATGCCTAGGTCACGAGCGACGCGGGCGATACGCACGGCAATCTCGCCGCGGTTAGCAATGAGGACGGTTTTAATCTGCATTCTGTTCTCCAGTGTTCAAGGCTTGGGGTGCTACGAGTTCAAAGTTCACGCGCGCGCCGGGTGGCAGCTGCGCAGCAATATCAATATCTTCTTCCAATACGGTGGCGATGACCGGGTAACCGCCGGTCACGGCATGATCACGGAGGAAGACCACGGGCTTGCCATTGGGTGGGATTTGGATCGAGCCGGCGACCATGCCCTCGGAGGGGAGCTCGCCGTCTTTAACGCGCTCAATCGGCTCTTCGCCATCGAGGCGCAGGCCCACGCGGTTGGAATCCGAGGTGACGGTCCACTCGGTATCCAGGAAGGCGGAGACATTATCGCCAAACCAGTCATCGCGCGGTCCAAGTACGCAGCGCAGGGTGGCGCGGGTTTTGCCGTCGGAGCTTTCAGAAACGCGCAGTGGGTTGGCTAGCTGGGCGTCGGTCATGCCGGTAGAGCGCGGCAGCACGCCGATGACATCGCCGGTGGTGACTGGGTCCGGGCCAAGGCCAGAAAGGACGTCGGTGGCCGCGGAGCCGAGCTCGGATTCAGCGATGATGCCGCCGCGGATGGCCACGTAATTGCGCATGCCTACCGTTGCAGGGTCCACCGTGACGGTTTGCCCGGCCGTGACCAGCACAGGGCGAGCAAGGTGAACCGGCATCTCGCCGAGGCGCACACGGGCGGTCGCGCCGGTGACGCAAATGACGGTATCGGTGAGCGCGTGGAGCTTAATACCGCCGATATTCTCCAGCACTGTTGCCCCGCGCGGGTTGCCCACGGCCACATTGGCAGTCGCGGCGGCGGCGCGGTCGGCGGCACCGGAGGGGGTCACGCCGAGATCGCCCACACCGGGGCGGCCCAAATCTTGGTAGAGGGTGAGCAAGCCGGCATCGATAACCTCCATGCGCGGCAAGCGGGCAGGGGCGCGCTTCGAGCGGGCAGAGTGATCAACAAGCTCCGGCAGCTTATCCACGCTGCGATAGCGCACGCGGTCTCCCGGCTGTACCAGCGCCGGCGGGTTGGCATTGGAATCCCACATCGGCGTATTGGTGGTACCCAAAAGCTGCCAGCCGCCCGGGGAAACGCGCGGGTACACCGCGGAAAACTCACCCGCGATACCTACAGCACCGGCCGGCACCGCGGTACGGGGACTGGAGCGGCGTGGCACAGCACGCGCCTGGGAGGGGTCCGACGGCGCACAGTAGGTAAAGCCAGGGGCAAAGCCACCGAATGCCGCGGTCCACTCGGTAGAGGTATGCCAGTTTATGAGCGCTTCGCGCGAAAGCCCCAGCAGGTCCGCGGCCTCGTCCACATCCTCGCCGTCATAGAGCACATCGATTTCTACCGTGCGGGCCTCCGCAGCCGTCGCGGCGGCAGGGGAGAAGTCCTGCAGGAATTCGGCCGCATCGCGCGCCGAATCCGGCGCTTCAAACGTCAGCAGCAGGGTGGTGGCGGCCGCGATGCAGTCCACCTGATTCTTCAAAGGCTTGGCAGAAAGCGCCGCGTGCCAATCCATGACCTGGTTCAATCCATCCAGGTCAATGAGCAACGCGCGCGTGCCCACAAAATTAATGTGCATTAGATAAAGCTCCGAATCTCGATGCCTTCTGCACGCAGGCGCTCCACCACGCCGCGCAGCAGCTTCACCGCGCCGGGCGAATCGCCGTGGGTGCATACGGATTGCGCATCCACCTCGAGCTTCGTGCCATCCACGGCCGTAATCGACCCGGTCTGTGCTACCTCCAGTACTCGCTGTACCACCTCATCGGCGCTGCCGAGCACCGCATTGGCTTCCTTGCGCGAGACCAGCGTGCCATCGGGGTTGTAGTTGCGGTCCGCAAAGGCCTCACGGATGACGGTAAGCCCGCTGCGCTTGGCGACGTCCACCGCTACACCCCCAGGCAGCAACATCACCGGCAAGTCTCCAAAGGCCTTAATGCCCTTGATGACGGCTTCTGCCTGCGCCTTATCCTTCACAATCGCGTTATACATCGCACCGTGCGGTTTTACATAGGAGACCTTGGTGCCATTGGCACGGGCCAAAGCGTCGAGCGCGCCAATTTGGTAGGTCACCTCGTCTGCAAGCTCGTCCGGGTTGTAATCGATAAAACGGCGGCCGAAACCCGCGGCGTCGTTATAACCCACGTGCGCGCCTACGGTCACGCCTGCTTCTGCGGCCGCCTTGAGCGTGCCGGCAATCGAGTGCGGATCGCCCGCATGGAAGCCCGTGGCCACGTTTGCGGAGGACACCATTTCCAGCATCGCTGCGTCATCTGCGACCGGATTGCCTGCAGTGGTTTCTCCCAAATCCGCATTGAGATCGATATGGAGCGAGGACATTCAACACCGTCCTTAAGATTGTTGAACAATTCGAATGTCATTAAGTGTAACCCTCGCCACTGCCATTTGTGAAGGCGGTTACGTTTCATTTACCCGCGTGTGCACCCCCACCCTGGCACGAGAAAACCGCCCCGCCCCGGGTGCGAGGTCCGGGAGGAGGCGGCATGGCCTGCTAGAGCCCAAGGGCTCGAAGGTCCTAGCTTGTGAAATCTTTAGCGTCCGTAGTTTTGGACAGCGTAGAGCTTGCCTTCAGAGTTAATGGCAACGCCGACTCCGATGGTCTTGGCGCGTGGGTCCAGCATAATCTTGCGGTGGCCCGGGGATTCGTACCAAAGCTTGACCAAGAGGGCATCGGAATAGTCGCTCCACGCCTGCAGGACATTCTCGCCGCCGGCCGGGATATTGGAAGGGTAGTAGTTCCAGTGCTGCGGACGGTGGCTGAGCTTATCCGCGCGCACCAGCTGGTCGGCCCAATCTTGAGCCAGCCCATTGAGTGCGGCATTAGCGCGAACCGGGCGCAGGCCGTGCGCCTGGCGGTATTCGTTGGTGTGGTTGATGATGCTCTGCACGCGATTGGAAGCCGGAGCGGCGGGCTTCGCTGCTGTGGCCGGCGCGGCGGGAAGGTTTAGCGTCGGCACCGGAAGGTTCGCGCCTTTAAAGTCGCTCGAGGAACTTAGGGAGCTGGAGGCTTCAGCAGGTGCAACGCAAATTCCCAAAGTGATGGCTGCCGCAAGGGTGGGGGCTACAAATTTTTTGGTAGAGAAGCGAACAGCGGGGGTGAACATGAGCGGAACCTTTCTTCTGTAACCTGGCGGAGAATCAGGCGGGAAACTGGGAAAATTACAGGAAAAAAATCCGTTCCCCTTTGTTTACAAGTTAATCAATTCCAGCGGATAAAAGCGACTTGAACAGCAATTATTAGAATATTTGAAGTTGATGTTCCGCATAACTAATTACTTCTTAGTTATTTCTCGAACTGAGTTAGGAAACTCCTGAAATTCCTCAGTTGGTTGCGTATTTCCCCTCCCCAACGGGGGTGGTCTCTAGTCAGTGTCTTAGATTCTCGGAGAAGTGGTAAGTGTTTGAGTCATGAGGGTGGAATTTTAAGTCAGGCATAGGGAAATTCGTCCGTTTCTTGGTAAAACCTATAAAGATCGTGAGATTTACTAGGTTGCTTAATCTCTACCTGTCCTTTGCTTCTATGGCTGTTGCCTGGCATTTGCCTCTCGGCGTCGTTGTGTGCTCGGTGAACGGGGTTTAGAAAGGAATAAGAAAAGCGCCCGGCGATAAATCGCCGAGCGCCACATTGAACGAAGTATTATGCCTTTGCGGGCGTTTCTGTCCCTTGAGAAGCTGGGGCAGGGGAAAGAGCCGAGGAAATGATCTCGGCTGCTTCCTTGCGGGTTTGTGCGCCATAAAGCTGGTTGCGGAAGTCTTCCTTCATAATGCTACGCGCCAGCTTGGAGAGTAGCTTGAGGTGTTGCTTGCCGGCATTATCAGGCACAGCGATAAGGAAGGCAAGATTAGTCGGTTCTTCGCCTTCTCCCCATGTAATACCTTCGGGTAGGCGGGCAAAGGCAAGGGTGGGTACTTTCACGCCGGCCGAGCGTGCGTGTGGAATGGCTACGCCGTGGCCTACCCCGGTAGAACGGGTTGACTCGCGCTTTAAGGCAGCCCCAGCTACCGCCTCTATATCGGACATGCGGGAGGAAGTAAGCTTCACCATGGAGCGAATGACCTCTTCGCTAGAAGAACCCAGATCTTTATCGAGGCTAATCGTATCGACAGCAACAAGCGGCTTATCCTTGCGCTGCGTCAGTCCCACGAGCAGGAGAATAAGGCCAGCACAGACAGCGATGCCGGCAAGCATGGCGATAAAGAAGCCAACGACGTTATCTACCGCGCCGAGCACCGCGACGATCGGGCCGCCGTGCATGACGTGGTCTTGTGCACCGAAAAGACCGGCGAGCGCGCCGGCTACGGCACCACCGGCAACATTAGCGGGGATAACTTGTAGCGGGCGTGCGGCCGCAAGTGGAATGGCGCCTTCGGTGATGCCGAAAAATCCCATGAACAACGCGGCGATGCCCGCATCATTTTCGGCCTTGGTAAACCAGCGGCGGCGCAGGAGCGTAGCTACGCCCACGGCGAGGGGAGGTACGGCAATCGCACATGCGGCCATGCCCATCGGCGCCGCATTGCCGGCCGCGATCATGCCGCCGCCGAAGAGGAAGGCCGTTTTATTGAAGGGGCCACCCATATCGAAGGCGATCATGGCGCCCAAGATGAGGCCCAGCACGATGACGGAGGAGCCCTGCATTCCAGCGAGATAGTTGGTCATTGCCTCGAACGCGGCCGAGACCGGTGCGCCAATGAGCAAGATGAAGATGAGCCCCACGATGAGCGTGGTGAAAATCGGGATGACGATGATGGGCCAAATCGGTGCGATGAACTTGTGCACCGGAATCTTCTTAATGGCAAGAGCCACATAACCGGACAAAATACCGGTGACAATGCCACCCAAGAATCCGGCACCTGCCTCAGAACCGTAAAGCGAGCCGGTGGTGGCGATGAGTCCGGTAATAAGGCCAGGGGCAAGGCCCGGGCGATCCGCGATGCCCACTGCAATGTAGCCGGAAAGTACCGGGACCATAAGCGAGAACGCCAGGGCTCCGAGCTCATTGACTGTGTTCCAGAAGCTGTCTTCCGGAATCGCCATGCCCTCGGGCGTGGGCGTGCCGCCGATGGAGAGGGCGACTGCAATGAGCAGACCGCCGGTTACCACGAACGGGATCATGTGTGAGACGCCGTTCATCAGTGCCTTGTACAAGGTTTGACCTACGCTATTTTTGCGAGGCGTGTCTTCTTCCGTCTTCTCGGAAGTACCCTCCCAGCGCGTGGCGCTCAAGGATCTGCTGAGCAGTTCCTTCGGGTGTTTGATGGCCTCGTCCACGCCGGTGGCCTCGAGGCGCTTGCCGTGGAAGCGGTCCTTGGAAATGACCGTATCGGCACCAATGACAATGGCATCGGCTTCGTCGATGTCTTGCTTGCTAAAGGTTCCCTCTACGCCGATGGAACCATGAGTTTCAATCTTGATGCGGTAGCCCAGCTCTTGGGCTGCGGCCTCGAGGTTCTCAGCCGCCATATAGGTATGCGCGATGCCCGTCGGACACGCCGTGATGGCGAGGATGAGGGGCGATGACTCTGTAGTGCTCATGGTTCTCATTAAACGGCAATCGTTTGCGTTGACACAAGAGGAGGTTGCCTACTCGATGGCCGGTACGCTGGAGGCACTCCGCTATAGAAAGGGAACGCTCGCTCGTGAGTAAAACATCGCCGGATAATATCTTGCTCTACCTGCCGCAAAAGCAGGAAGATCAGGTGCGCGATATCTTTGCCGGCCTTGCTGAGCGCGGCTTTCCCGTCCAGCAGCAACGCCCGCACATTACGGTCACCTTTTCGCCGCACATGCAGCCGGAAGTGGTGGACTTGGCGGCCCAGCTGCTGCCGGCCGTCATCCCAGCGGATTTCCGGCGGGTAGGAAACGTCATTTTTGGCACCAAGCGTAAACAGACGGTGGCCTGGCTGCTGGAGACCACCGACGAGTTAGAGTTTGCCGCGCGAAAAATCAGCGCCGCAAATCCGGACGGGCGCGGGCCGCGCTGGACCCCGCACCTGACCATGGGCTTGCGCCTGCCGCGCGAGGAGGTCCCCGGCTATATCCAAGCGATGGACGAGCTCACCTCATCGCACTTTAAGGAGCTCACCGCCGTCGAGGCCGCCTATTGGCGCCCGCGCACGCAGGAAAAGACCCTTCTAGCAGGGGCTTAGAGCAGGGCCTGCAGCGCGCGGGCAACGCGCAGGACGGTCAGGTCCTCGCCCGGCTGGCCGACGACCTGCACCGCATCACCCACGCCTTCTTCCTCTTCGCCGCGCAGTGGCACCGTAATGGCCGGCCAGCCGAGCACATTGAACGGCTCGGTCCACCGCCGTAGGCTTGCGGCCGATTCCGCGGTATTGTCCGGGGTGATATCGGACCACTTGAGGGGGCCGGAATCGAGGGTAGGGGTGAGGATAATGGGGGCGTCGGCAAGCAGGGCAAGGGCCTCTTCGCGCAGCTTCTCTACGCCCCGTGCGGCCGCGTCGTAGTCTTCCTGGCTGATATCTTCCCCGCCCAGTACGCGCTGCAGAATCACGTCCTGGTACTTATCGCGCTGGTCCAGCAACGGCCGGTGGACGTCATAGACCTCCTTCAAGCGCATCGGCTCATAGAGCTCGGCCGTGGCGGCGATGGTGTCTTCCAAGTCCGCACCCTCGGTGAGCTCAAAGTCTGATCGCTCCAGCGCCGCTAGCAGTTCAGCGAAACGCTCGCCCTTGGCCTTAAGGGCCGTGACATCAACAGCAGAAACGTCCTGCGTCGCGGCCGGCTCTCCATCCGCAGTGGCAATAAAAGCCTGCTCAATCAGGTCAATCGAGCTGGCAAAGAAACCAATGCAATCAAAACTCGGGGCAAAAGGGAAGACCCCTTCGACCGGAATCACCCCAAAGGTGGGCTTGAACCCCAGCACGCCCTGGCATGCGGCTGGCACGCGCACCGACCCGGCACTATCGGAGCCCACTGTAAGCTGCAGTGCTTCGCAAGCTACCAGCGCCGCCGAACCGGAGCTCGATCCGCCGCCGCACACCTCCGGATCGCGTGGATTGATCACCCGACCAAAAGCCGAGGCATCGCCCAAAATGCCATAGGAAAATTCTTGCAGGTTCGCTTTCGCTACCGGCAGGGCACCCTTTGCCGTCAATCGCTGTACCACCGGGGCATCCTTGACCGGAGTGCGGCCCACATTCACCTCGGTGCCGCAGGTAGTCGACACCCCAGCAACATCCACGATGTCTTTGAATGCCACCGGCTGCCCCATAAGCGTGGGCGATTCATCCACCGCGTGCTCATCAAACGGGATGATGGAAATCACCGCATTAAAGTCCTGCTGGGCGCGGTGCAGGCGATCAGAAACAGTAGGCATATCGGGAGCTAAGTCCTTTCAACGTCGGCGTCGTGTGATGCTAACGATGTAATAGAAGGGGGCAGATGTTACTACCGTACAGCAGGGAAAAGTTCTTGCAGCAAAGGCTGGAAAATGCCCGGGTCATGTCCCACACAGTAACGGCGACCCGAAGCCTTATCCTCTTTACAGTGGGCTAAAAGCACGCTTCCCGACGGCCACAACGGTTCCCATCGATAGCAAAACAATCCGCTGCGCAACACCAAGGAATTGAGTCACGCTCCCCACTATGGAGCGCAGGATTCATCAACTACATTTAAAGCCATGACTTCCGCCACCTCCGAGCCCCCAAAGCTCCAGCCCAGCTCCTATGTTCCGTTGATGTTCGCACTGCTGACGGCAGTGTTCGCTTTCCAGCTCAATGCGTCGATGCTCTCGCCTGCCTTGGCGACGATGGAAGATGAGCTGAGTGCCACCACCGCACAGATTGGCCTAACGCAGACGGCCTTCTTTACGGCCGCGGCATTGTTCTCGCTCTTCCTACCGCGCTGGGGCGACCTTATAGGCCGCAGGAAGGTTCTTGTCGGCATGATGGCGGTTGCCGCGCTGGGCTGCGTGGCTTCCGCCGTCGCGCCAAATGTCGCCGTGCTGCTTATCGGCCGCATCATCCAGGGCGTGGCCGGACCGACCGTCCCGCTCTGCCTCATCATGCTGCGCCAGCAGGTGCTCAATGAGAAGCAATACGCACTGCTGCTGGGCATCGTGACCTCGGTAAACGGTGGTATCGCGGGCGTGGATGCCCTGGCCGGCGGCTGGCTGGCGGGCAACTTTGGCTACCGCTCGGTCTTTTGGACCATGGCAGTACTATGCGCCATCGCGGTAGTAGCAGTCCAGGCATTTACCAAGGAATCCACGGCCACCGAAACCCCGCGCATGGACTGGGCGGGTGTGCTGCCCCTGGCCGTGGCGCTGGGTTGCGTTCTCACCGCGTTCAACGAGGCCGGCAAACTTGCCGAGGCCAATTGGTTCCTAGTCATTATCCTTCTCCTCATCGGTGCCGCTGGCTTCTGGGCCTTCTGGAATGTGGAGAAGAAGGTCGCTGACCCGCTCGTGCCGGTGGCTTACCTCAAGCAGCGCCGCACGTGGGCGCTGCTTTCTACCACGTTGCTTACTATGACCGGCGTCTTTGCCGTGATGAACGGCCTAATTCCGAACCTCGGCCAGGACACGGATGCCGGTGCCGGCATTTCCGCCAGCACCATTTCCTGGGTCACCCTTACCCCGTACGCCCTCGCTGGCCTAGTCTTCGGCCCGATTGCCGGTTGGATGGCCTCCAAGTTGGGCTATAAGTACGTCCTGCAAACTGGCCTCATCGGTACCGTCGTAGGCCTGGTTATCTCCATTTTCGTGGTGGGCGTTCCGAATGCGTGGACCTTGCTCTTCGTCTCCATTTTCTTGGGCGTAACCTACGCGGGCATTGCCAATATCATGCTCAACGGCCTGGGCATTGTGCTCTCGCCGGCCGATAACCAGGGCTACCTGCCAGGCATGAACGCGGGTGCCTTCAACCTCGGCGCGGGCCTGTCCTTCGCTGTGCTCTTTGCGGTTTCCGGTTCCTTCGAGCACGGCTACCGCGCGGGTATGATTGCCGGCGTCATCATCCTTCTCGCGGCCCTTGCCCTGTCTTTCCTCATTCCTCGCCCTGAGTCCATCGATGACACCGTGGCGGCGGTCAACGCCCGAAAGTAGGCTCGTGGCATGACGCGAAAAATCATTTTGGACTGCGACCCCGGCCACGATGATGCGGTGGCCTTGCTCCTAGCTCTGGGCAACCCCACCATTGACCTACTGGGTATTACCACCGTTGGCGGCAATCAGACCTTGGATAAGGTCTCCCACAATGCCCTGGTGGTCAAGGAAATCGCCGGCCACCCGGAGGTTCCGGTGTACGCAGGCTGCGATCGCCCGCTCGTGCGCCCGGTCGAGGTTGCCGAGGCTATCCACGGCTCCACCGGCATGGACGTCGAGGGCGTCCAGCTTCCGGAGCCAAGCACCGCGCTTGCCGACGCCCACGCTATCGACTTCATCATCGACACCGTCATGTCCCATGAGCCCGGCACCATCACCCTGGTGCCCACCGGCCCGCTTACCAATATCGCGATGGCCGCGCGCAAAGAGCCGCGCATCGTCGAGCGCGTCAAGGAAGTCGTCCTCATGGGCGGTGGCTACCACGAGGGCAATTGGTCCCCAGTTGCCGAATTCAATATCAAGATCGATCCCGAGGCCGCCCACATCGTCTTCGAAGAGCCCTGGCCTGTCACCATGGTCGGCCTCGATCTCACTCACCAGGCGCTTGCCACCCCAGAGGTCGAAGCCGAGATCAAGGCGCTAAATACTCCCGTCTCGGAGTTGGTTGTGGGTCTCTTCGGTTTCTTCCGCAAGGCCTACCAGGCCAACCAGGGCTTTGATAACCCACCGGTCCACGACCCGTGCACCATCGCCTACCTCATCGATCCGGACATCGTCCAGACCCGCAAGGCCCCCGTCCACGTCGAGCTCGCCGGCGCACTGACCACCGGCATGACCGTCACTGATTTGCGCGAGCCTGCCGACGCCTCCTGCCACACCCAAGTCGCCACCACCCTCGACCACGCCGGTTTCTGGCGCCTTGTCACCGATGCCCTCAAGAACCTCGCCTAGGCCGACTTCGCCTCGCCCCAGCTGCGCGTCCGCCGCGCGGGAACCCTACTTTCAGCCACGTTATGACTCCTGAACCACCAGTTCGGGGCCATAACGTGGCTGTTTTGTACTCCAACGATTCACCTCTCCTTGGCTTGTGCCTTTGGGAAGCCATTATGGAGTTTCGTGTGGGTCCAATCGAAGGAATTCGAGATTCGGGGCCACAAGGTGAAGCGCTTTCTGACGAAACTCACGAATTGAGGTTTCGAGACTGATGCTAGCGAAAGCTACTGGGTGTCCGTCGAGGAGGAATGAAATCGTCTCATCCTGTAAGTTTCGACCCGAAGAAGCGTAGAGCATGATGCCCTTTGCGGTTTTCCATTCTCCGCCAAGCGCTTCTTGGCTACGTAGGTAGGCGTAAAGCTGATAAAGGTGGGGGCTTTTAAGAGATTCGTTTCCTACGCGGTTCTCAATAAACATATTCGTGAACTTCGCATCAATAACTGTAATTTCACCTTCTGGTGATCGCAGAATGATATCTGTCTGCATGCTCGGTAATTGGCTGGGCGTTTGTTGAGCATTCCAGTGCAACCATTCTCCGCTGCTTACTTTCCAACCGATAGGGCTGAGGTGGTATTGAAACAGACCAAATAGAGCCTTTTCGAAAAGCTTGCGGAGCTCGTGTTGCGTGAGGTGCTTCCTGCTGAATCGAGTATGGGCGTCATCCCCTCGCGCGGGCACGGCTAATTCCAAAAGCAGTCTGGCTACTGCAACCGGTTTCTTATCTGCAGGAGAAAGCCTTCCACGAGGGAAGGCTGTGGATTTCGGCTTGGAAACTCCCATTTGAGTAAGTCTTCGAGCAAGCACCTTGCACCGGTGCGCAGCATCGCAACTGCTTACGTCTAAGAGCATTTGTGCTGCATATTCGAGGGCGTACTTAAGGAATTGGTTAACTTTGCTATTGATGGTGAGTTCATTGAACTCACAGGCAATGAGTCCCTTTTCAAGGAGTTGGTGGCGAGTGGTTTCGTACATGTCAATTCGGCCTCGCACCCGAGTTATATTTCGTTCGGTAAGGGTAAAACCAATGCTCAATTCTCTCCGGAAACGCCTTTCTACAGCGTCACACAACATCGTTCCGATTAGCTCCGGAAGCTCAACACCCGCGTCTTCCACCGAGGCGTTGGATATATGACCATCAATAAAAGACTGTGAGGCGTATAGCTGGAGCATCCATACACTTCGAATAGGAACGTATATGTCTTCCGGTTGAGAGGAACTATCCGTTGAGGACATCGAGGGCCTGTTCGCGCTTCGAAGGATTGTCGAACCAATACTCTGCTATGAGCGGCTTGAGATCCGAGGCTACTACCTGGTCAAACCATTCCATAGTTGCATCGAAGGAACTGTCTGCAAGCTTTCGGCGTGGAGTAACAAAGCTGTGTCCGATTAGGTAGTCATCACCGAGATTGAAATCGTCTCGGATCAATTGATTGACCTTTTCGATCCTTCGCGCGATTTCACTGAGAGCCTCGTCATTGCAATTACGGTTGGAAACACAAAAATTCCGCCAAGTGGATCCCAACTGCGGTACGAGATTAATGAAAGCGAACCTACGACGTAAAGCCATATCTACCATGGCAAGGGACCTGTCTGCTTGGTTCATGGTGCCGATGACATAGAAGTTATCGGGCAGGAAAACTGCTTCTCCTTCTTTGCTATAAAGCGTGGTAAGCGCATTTTCAGGGTTTCTTTTGTCAGCTTCCAAGAGGGTAAGCATCTCACCAAAAATCTGCGCTGGATTGCCGCGGTTGATCTCTTCAATCACCACTACGTGTGGATTGGAGTCCTCCTTAGCTTTTTCCACTGCTTGGAGGAATGGGCCATCTTTTAGTTCAAGCTTCCCGCTACTGCTGGGACGGAAACCCTGAACGAAGTCTTCATAAGAAGTAGAAGGGTGGAATTGGACGGAGGTGACTACATCTTCCGCGTCTGACTTGCACAAGATATATGCCAAGCGACGTGCAAGCCAAGTCTTTCCCGTACCCGGCGGGCCTTGAAGAATCAGGTTTTTCTTTTCCTTCAGGCGTTCCAGCATTAGTTCGAGATCGTCTTTCGGGATAAAGCATCCGTCTTCGATAATTGCAGAAATGGTATAGACGTCCTCTTCCGACGAAGACTCTACGGTTTGGGCAGTAGCATCGGTTGGTTCTTGGTTGAAAACCCATGCTTCGTAAGACAATTGGGGAAAATTAGCCGGTTCGATCTCGGCAGTAGTAAGCCAATCTCGGATTTCATCGAGTGTAAGCAAATAATCTTTACCCGTCGAAACATTTTTCTGAATATTGATTCCAAGCGCGGAGTCTTGGGCAAGATACTTGGTGATGACTGAATCGAAAGTGAGGAAATAGCGGGGACGTGCCCAGAACAATGCCATGGTGTATGCCGTGATCTGGCGGTCTTTGGTCATCACGTCGAAATCGTGTATAAACTGAGCTCGATTTTCGGGCGTATCCGATTGGCTCACCGCGAGGGCCGAAGCGAAAAGGCTCCAGCTATTCTCCCAAAAACTTAGATTAATAACATCTGACGGCTTCGTAGCAAAGCACGAGCGTAAGTTGTTGAGTTGGGGCAGTCCCGAAAAATCCGTTGGTGCTGGGGCTTCAATTCCGAAGACGGTTTTAAAGGCTTGGCAAATTGCCACCTTATTAGATGCCGAAATTTGCCGGTTAGCAACACCGAGGATGGTAAAAGGATCCATATCAGTAGCGGGCACTTCTTCATCATCTATGTGCCATTTCCATAGGTGCTTGAACCGGAGCGGGCGTCCTGAGATTTCAGCAGTCTCTTTTAGTTTTTCGAGTAGCTCCGCGCGGTTGTTTTTGAAGGCAAGAAGTTTGGTGGCGAGTTCTGCGAAAAATTCCGGCCAGTCAAACGACGGTGACAATGGAGTTTCAGAGGAAAAGTCAGGATCTCCCATGCCTTGGATGACGGACTCTACTCGGTCAAAGGCATGGTTCCGAGAAACTTGGCAGATAGTAAGCAGTGAAGTTAGAGATCGTTGGAGGTCTATTCCTAGGTCATCGCGATTGAAGAAATCGCTTGACCAGTTGATCGGTCGGACGTGCCGCATCTCTTTTGGCTCATGAGGGCGGTACTCGTAATCGCCGGAGACATAGCCAAAATAAACTCGCCCTTTGTGCAACTTGCTCGGCATCAGAACCAGGTCGCCTACCTGCATTTGGTTCTTAAACCGGTTGAGTTGAGAAGCGTAGCTTGTGGATGTTTGTGCTTTGAGATCTGGGTGCTCTCGCACCATCGAGGCCTTGATGGAGTCTAAGGTAGTTTGCTTATTCACCTCTGGGCCATAGTCCATACCGGGAATGCCTAAGTTTGACTGAGGTTACCCTCGTTTAGTGGACACCCTATTTGTACGGATCTTGTGTCCGTAGGAGAGGATGTTCATTGTGAGTCA
>NZ_JASPHM010000015.1:0-57776 GCF_030229215.1 Corynebacterium sp. MSK150 | reverse complement strand
ATTTTGGAAGCAGAACTCACCCCAAGCAATAATAGAAATCAAGGCAAATGCCTAGGAACAAAACTCGGGGCACTTCAACTCTCCAGTCGGTAACGATTCCACGTGCTCGGGCTGCCGTAACCGGCCCGTATTCACCCTGTTCTTCAAAACCGAGCACCTCATTACGATTCAAAACAGTCACTCCATTTGGGCTATTAATGGTGATCGTGTTCGCCACAGCATCTTCTACCAATGTCGTAACACCATCAGGGCCACTGATTGTTGTCACGCTCCCTCTGTAGTGATAGTGGTTTCTTCGACATTCGCACCGACTTTTTCGGTAGTTCCCGTTGTCGATTCGGCAGCCCCAGCCGAATGAGCCCCTCCGAGCGCAATGCTCAGAGCGAGCACAAATCCCGTTACCTTCTTTTTCATTGGATTGACCTCGCCTTTCGAATAGAGTTAAGGAGACGTTTACTATCAAACAATGTTTTGGAGTGCTTTTTGATGAGCCGTTTGATTGGCTTTGCTGGGATTGCCGTGCTGGTGATTTCGGGAGTCTTTGCTTTACTCGGTTACACAAACATCTCGTATATTTTTCTAGCCTTTGCCGCTGTTGATCTCATAATTGCCGTGATCTATCAGCCTGACGAATCCAATGACAGAAGAGCTAAACAGTTGAAGGTAGTTAGCTGCTCAGCCATACTCCTCGGCACACTTTTCATCTATGTAACAGGTTCTTGGATAGGCATCATCGCAATATTCTCAGGGATAATAGATCTCATGTCCGGAAAATTTTCAATACTCAAAAAACAGCCTCAGAAACGATAGAGTTGTCGACTCTAATGCAAAATTCTGGCACCTAATGATTGACCTCAAACAGGTGGGTACTTTCGTTCCTTTCCTGTCCTTCTAGATCGTTCGTTCGAAAGTGCTTCTACCGTTGTCTGATTCTTGGGTTAGGCTATGCGTCACAAAGCGGGGGACCTGGCCCCTGTTTGGTAGATTACCTTCCCCAGCCCGACTGGGATGGATATCAGGTGTCCACCAAAGAGAGGTAAGGCCCCTTTCCGCATAACTAAGGCCTAAACCCCACTATGCAGGTGTAAAACAATGGCCGAATCTATCTTATTTACACGTAACTTACCGGCATAAACTCACATAACAATAGGGTGTACTTTACGAAACGGAAGCTTACGGTGGCTTTCGTTGCGGAGGGTTGGAATTGACTTTTCTAGAAAAAGTCGTATTCTTAGGGTTATCAAGCCGAAAGGCAATTAAGCTCTGGCCCCATTTTATGGGGCCATCTTCATTTTAACGGCGATTGCTCAAGTGCTTCAGGAATCCATCGCTCGTTACGAATCCATTCGCCCAGTTCAGGATTCATAGCTCTAGAAAGTTCAACGCAACTCTGATGCACTTTTTCGATCGCACTAATATCTTTAACCAAGGGGCGTCGGTGCGTAGCGCGGTTTCGCATATCTTTCACAAACATTGCGCGCTTCTGAAAAATTACGCGGTTCAGCCCCCGAACCCTCGGTTCTAATGCTTCGTTCCAAAGAATGACACGGGAATTATTTCCCTGAGCGTGTGGTTTGGGCAAAAGGTGGACCCAATTGCCGAAAGTTAGGCCAGCAACATAATCATCGTGCACCGGAACTCCCTGTACGGTGTCGAGGTGGGCATATTCAGTTAACGGCTTATTTCCAACTGGGGCTACGATTTCCGAAAGCACTCCTTCTGGAAAGAGTAACCACTCGCGAGAGCCCTTTTGCTGCGGAGCGCAATTCCATTCGGAAAATCCTGCATCAATGCAGTTTCTGAGTAAAACTTCAACCTCGCCAGTTACTCTATCCACAACGGAAGCAAGATAGCCATTCCAAATATATAATCGAGCGGCTGCAATGGTTAGGTCTGAGGAAGAGTTCTTCTGGGCAATCCCCAGGTAGGTATTTCTCCTACCGTCGGGAAGTGCCGCCATAATCGCTGACGCCTCATTACTCGTGATCTCGTTCGAATAAACCTTCATGTCAATTCTCCTTTAGGTATCGATTTCTAATACCTAAAGGGTAAAGTATAAAATTCCCCCCCCGACAAGAATGTTTCGACTGGCGGAAACCCTTATGAAATATCTTCAATTCCTTGGTGGTATGATTTTTTGTTTAAAAAATCATACCACCAAGGAATTGAATAAACAATGCATTTTATCAATATGTGATCAACATCATATGTAAGCACCCCTGGTTTGCCCTTCTGTTTGTCCCATCGGAATAAGCCATCGCAAGGCTAGTGGTCAAGAAAATAATGTCGAATGTATCCAAGATTAATGTTTGTAAAATGCAACCAGATAAACTCTTACTAGGAAGCAAAGCATCGAGGAAAATGATGTCAGAGGGAAAATGGATCTAGTAAACCCAAATATTCGAGGCGCTGTTCTGAGTCTCTCGCCGTATGTGTCCCCAGTCGATATGTATATGAGCTGGGCCCGTCATGGATTCTTTCACCCTGAGTACAGGAATCCATCTGATATTAAAAGCAATCCAGGACTTTACGATTCAATGGGCATATTCTCTAGCCTGTCTCAGCGGGTTGACTGGAGCGATCAGGAACAGGCGTCTAGGGGGCTGCGATCCCTATCTCAGATAATTCGAATGGCTAGCGTTGATAGCTTTTCCGATGAGTATGAATTCAATCTGACAATTGCTGATATTCGCACTGCCTGCCAAGAAGACGGGTTTGAGTTCATAGAAGATCCCTACACAATAACCCACGGCGATGCCATTCCTCTGGATGAGCTGAAGCTTGATGGGCTATCAACAACGGAAGGAATTTATCGTAAGATAAAGCAACTCAACAGGGCGCTGGTCCGGGACAGAGATAACCTCGAGGTAATCGGATTCTCTAAAGATTTGATGGAGGCAACTGCCGATGCCGTGCTGCAGGAACTAGGACACCCGGAAGAATTAGTGCGGAAGATGCAAGCTGCCGAACGATGCAGTAATGCAATGTCCGAGGTAGGAATCGTTGTTGACAACGGTGCGGGAAAAATTTCCCAAGGACTCACAGGAATCCGCAAAGCCATGAACAAAATCGTTGAGGGCACTTCAGAAATGCGACGAGAGGACACAGATGAAGGACACGGCATGGCCGGGCTGCGTGCTGCCAGCGACAGTCAGGCTAATTTAGCACTATCGTCTGCACTTCTTTGGTGCCACTACCTGCTTGATCGGTTCAACGAGAAAAGAGCTGCCCCATTCTAGTGGTAAGAATGTAAACGTTACTTGAAAGCTCCTGGTTGTAGCCGGGGGCTTTTCTTTGCATTTTTACCCTCATACGAGAGTGGGCGGTTGCGAGATTCGGCGCTGGTATGCTGACCAGGTATGAAGAGGCCCGCCCGTCTTACAAACGTGTCAGCGTCAAATGGTGACACTTCTCTCGCCGCTTTATTGTTGGAAGCCTTGCCGCTAAACCGCCCCGTGTATGCAGCTTGTCTCGCGGCAGTCGGTCCGCAAGGTGCTCGCATCGCTACCATTGGATGTGATCTGAACGATACGTTCCACATAGGTTCAATCAGCAAAGCTCTCAACGGCCTGATTTACACCGAGATGGTCCATGCCGGGCTCATATCACCGCATAACCGGCTTGCTGACTACCTCCCACTGGCAGGAACAGCCGCCGGTGAAGCAACTTTGGAGTCCTGTCTGACTCATACCTCGGGTCTGCCGGCCACAGGTGGGGCAACTCGTGCAGCAGCCAGGGCTTTAGTCGCTGTACTGATAGGTGGTGACCCGCAACCGGAGAGCGTCGAGGCATTGATAAATCAGCTTCGAAAATCGCGTGTTAGTAATCCTGGCCGTTTCAGCTATTCCAACCTCGCAGCCTCGGCGTTAGGGCATGCTTTGGCAGCCGCCAACGGCACAGACTATTTCAACCTTGTGCGCAACAGGCTGGCGATACCGCTGGGATGTCCACGCCTACGAGCTCAGCAACCGGGACAGCGTAACCTTCCGTATGACGTTAAAGCTTTTACAGTGTGGGGCACCGAACAGCGGCCTTGGACTGGACAAGGCTACGGACCTGCTGGAGCGATCCGGGGAAGTGCCCGGGACTTTGCCACGATCTTGTCAGCCCTTCTCTCCAATGAGGATCCTTACTCTGATGCATTCCGTGTTCGCTTCACCGATGACACTGAATCTATCGCGGCAGGATGGTTTGTTGCAGACGAGCGTGATCGGCATCTGGTGTGGCATAACGGTTACGCCTCAGGCTTCGGCGCGCATATGGTGCTGGACCGAGAAAACCGCCAAGGGGCGTTTATCTCGGTGGTGAGCCCCTGGCCAGACCCGGAAATCGAGCCGATTGCGATGAGAGCATTGAACGCAGCAATGTAAGATGCCCCTGCAGGAATCGACGCAGCCACCCCTTCTTAAGCATCGGTTTTCCCAAGACAATCTCGCCGGAATGCGGGCATCGTCAGATCAGTGATAACGCAGGCAGGGGCAGCATCATGGAAGGTCGACACGGGATCAGCCCTCTGAGAGCAGGTCTGGTGGATTGAAGTGTCCCGGGTTTTGTTCCTAGGCATTTGCCTTGATTTCCATTATTTCTTGGGCTGGGTTGGTTTCCCAAAACTCTGACTCAACCTCAGCTGGCGTGCGATAGCCGAGACTTTGGTGAAGCCGTACCTCGTTCCACCAATTAACCCATTCAAACGTCGCGATCTCCACGTCAACCACGCTGTCCCACGACCGCCGATGAATCAGCTCATTTTTGTAGGAACCGTTGACGTTTTCGGCCAAAGCATTGTCATAGGAATCTCCTACTGTCCCGGTAGAGGCAGCAATTCCATACTCAGCCAGCCGTTCGTTGTAGACAATGCTGACGTACTGTGAGCCATGATCTGAATGATGAATCAGCCCCGTTGTTTCCTTCGCGCTGACAATCGCCTGATTAAGCGCCTGCAGCGGCAGCGCCTCGGTACGCATTGAATCAGATAGTGCCCACCCGACGATCCTTCGGGAGAACACGTCGGTAACAAAAGCGGTGTACACGAATCCTTTTCTAGTGCGCACATAAGTAATATCGGCCACCCACAATCGGGCCGGTGCCGGGGCGTTGAACTTGCGATTAACTAAATCAGAACGCAGATCTGGTCCCTTCGGCTTGCGGGTAGTAATAGGAGACTTACCTTCACCTTTGCCTCTGACTCCAGCAAGACGCATCAGGCGTGCGGTCTGTTCACGGCCAATGTCGATTCCTTCACGGCGCAGAGTATGCCACATCTTACGGATGCCGTAGACGCCAAAATTTTCTTCATGGACCTCGGCGATGTGCGCGACTAGAGCAGCGTCACGAAGACTGCGGGCACTCATACCACGGGCTTTTGATTGGCGGTATCCACGGGACGTGATGAAACCGCCAACACGGTGGGTGTTTAACGTCTCGCAAATGAACTCGATGGAGAAACGATCCCGATACTCATCGATGAACCGGATCAATTCCGACGTTTTGGGTCGAGTTCCGACGCGAAAAAAGCCGAGGCAGCCTTCAGTAGCTCATTGGTGTCGCGTAGCTCTTGATTTTCACGGCGTAGCCTCGCGTTTTCCGCGGCCAAGTCTTCAGGCACAGGTTCTGGGATGCTTCCCGCACGACGGGCAGGCTTAAGTCCATTGACGAGCCGTGTGCCATGAAACCCCCAACTTTGGAGCTACTGCCTGGCACGCGGCTTGCATCGACATATTTTCCGCCAAGATACGGTCCTCTACAAGACAGACCACACGGTCCTTCGCATCCTGGTCAAATTTTCTTGGCATATTCCAGATTTTCCCATCTACTCAGACGGAACAAAACCTGGGACACTTCAAAGGAATGGGTTATATGGCTTTGTCTCCTAATAGCGCTAGTGGGGTTTGTTATTTTTTCTTGGCTACGACGATGAGCCCAGCTGGGGGCGTTATAACGGGCGTATGTCTACTAGGCCTAACCGTTTCCGGAATCGTTTCGAGCCTCCAAGGGGCAGCGACTGGATGGATTATTTTCTTCCAGATTTCTACCTTATTGCTTGCGTGGTGGGCCTCGGAAAGCCTCAAAGGGCCAAATCAAAGGTGGATTGAATAAGAAGGGTTGGAATGACTGACATTGTTCATGAAGCCCAGGACACGCACCTGCGCGCTGTTTATCAAAGCCCACGGGGGCGGTGGAGACTACGAGTACGCGCTAGACGCCGCCACGCTCACCCGACTCGTGCGCGCAGCACAGAGGGCACTTTCTTAACAGCGTCCCGCAGATAACCCAGACGAACTTCTAGGCTTAGCCACCAGCCTCAAAGGAAAGCCGTTGCGGAGACAAGAAACCGCCCCGGTAGGCAGCGAATGAACTGCCGGACGGGGCGGTAAAGAGCTTAAGCGGTGAGATGCCTAAGCGTCGCGCTTTTGCAGCAAGATGACACCGAGGCCCCACAGGACAACGGCCCAGGCAATAAATACCAGGCAGAATCCCCAGGATTCCTTCCACGGAGCATCCACCGGATCTATCTCCCAAAGCCAAGACTGGAAAGACTTGAACGGCATGAAGTTAACCAGCTTGCTGCCAACCTTGGGGATGCTGGCCACAAGATTATCCACGCCGAGGAAGAGGATGAGACCGATAGCTACAGCACCAGCCGTCGAACGCAGCAGCAACCCTAAGCCTTGCGAGAAAAGGACGAGCAGCGCGGCAGCCAGCGGGTACTTCCACAGCTGCTTTTGGCCCATCTCATCGTCCCAAGGGTGGAATTGCGCGGCTACCTCATCGTGGGCAAAAAGCTCGGTAAGTAGGTAGGCGCCCGCCACGGCGATAAAGGTCAGCGCGGCTGCGATAACCGCGTACATGAGCAGCTTAACCAAGGCCACCGACCAGCGGCGCGGGGTAGCCATAAACGTGATGGTCTGCGTGCCATAGCGGTACTCGGTGGTCACGATCATGATGGCTTGGATCATGAGCACGGGCAGGCCGAGGCCGAAAAGAACAGACACCGCGCCATCCGGGGTGATAACATCCATGCCCAACGCTGCATCCTCGGGGGTTTCTGCCGGTTGGGTAAGGCGAGCATTCAAGATAGCCCAGCCCCACACAAAGAAGAGGAATATGAAGGTGGTCCACCAGAAGGAGCGGGTGGTGTGCAGCTTGGTCCATTCGGACTTCAAGGTATTCAGCATGGCGAATTAAACCTCCTGCTGGGTGGGTCGAGCGAACGGAGTGGCGGCGCCAGTGCCAGCCGCTGGCGCGGGGGCACCGGTGGAGCCGTGGTACTGGACGGCGTCGCCAGTAAGCTCCATAAAAGCGTCCTCCAAGGAGGCGCGCTTGAGGCTGAGCTCATTAAGCGGCACCCCGGTGGAGTAGGCCAGCTGGCCCACGAAGTCCGTGGTCTGGTTGGAAATCACCAGGCGGGGGCGGCCCTCTTCGTCGGTGGATTCGGTAAAGGCGATGCCCTCGGCACGCAGCGCGGAGCTAAAGGCATCGAGATGGTCGGAGCGCACCAGCACAGAGGACTGCGAGTGGTCCTTCACAAAGTCATAGGTGGGCTGGTCAGCCACCAAGCGGCCCTTACCAATGACCACGAGGTGATCCGCGGTCTGAGACATCTCCGAGAGGAGGTGGGAGGAAATCAAAATGGTGCGGCCTTCATCGGCTAGGGCGCGCACGAGCTGGCGGACCCAGCGGATGCCCTCTGGGTCGAGGCCGTTGACCGGCTCGTCCAGGATGAGGATGCCGGGGTCACCGAGCAGCGCGCCGGCTAAGCCCAGGCGCTGGCCCATGCCGAGGGAGAAGCCGCCGACCTTCTTACCGGCGACGTCGGAAAGCCCTACCAGCCCCAAGACCTCGTCAACGCGGGAAGTAGAAATGCCGTTGGACTGCGCAATCCATTTCAGATGGTTGGCGGCGCTGCGGTTGCGGTGCACCGCTTTGGCATCGAGCAAGGCGCCTACCTCACGCAGGGGCTCCTTCAGCTCGTGGTAGTGCTTGCCGTTGATGCGCGCCCTGCCGGCCGTGGGAGTATCCAAGCCCAGGATCATGCGCATGGTGGTGGATTTGCCCGCGCCATTGGGACCCAGGAACCCGGTGACCATGCCGGGTTTTACCTGAAAGGTGAGATCATCAACGGCGCGGACAGACTTATATTGTTTAGTCAGTCCTTCTACTTCGATCATGGCACTAGCGTGCCATAAATCCGGCAACTTTACCTGTTCAATGCCTCCACGCTCTCCCGCAGGGTGGGAAAGGCGTGGCGGAAGGCGGCCAGAAGGGGGAGGCTTTCTACCTCCTCAAAAGGTACCCAGCGCAGCTCATAGGACTCTTCATTAGCTGTAGTAGGAAGCGGTGCGCCGGTGCGCGTGCGTGCTAGGACGGTGGTATAGGTCCACTCCCCCGGCAGATCCCCCGCCGCGGGATAGGGCCCGGCCGTTACCCGCGCGTCGAGCACCTCTACGTCCTGGGGTGCAATCGCGCATTCTTCATGAGTTTCACGCAGAGCGGCCTGGGTGGGCGTCTCCGTAAAATCGCGGGCGCCACCCGGAATCCCCCAGGTATCGCCGTGATTGGTCCACGCGGCGCGGTGCTGGAGGAGCACCTTGCGCCCGGCGACGAGGAACAGGCCGGCGGCACCAAATTTTCCCCAGACGCGAATGCCGCCGGGGCCTGCCGCCCAGCCGTCTCCACTGTGAGGGTTATGCATGCTGCCTATCCTAGCCACACACGCGGGTATATGGTGGCGCCCAGCACACTGCGGGCGCTATTCTAAGTGAATGACCGAGCAGGCAGTCCGGGCAGAAAGCGTGCACGATGAGCACGCTCACCCGAGCGATCACTGGCTCGATGAGGTTACCGCGCCCACCGGCCCGGCCTTCAGCGGGCTCAGTAGCCGCGCCATGGAATGGTTCGCGGGCCCGGCGCGCCTGCTGCGCCGCTTCTACTACTTCGCCTCCACCACCCCAGGCAAGCTTTTTACGGTCACGCTCATTCTCACCGTAGCCCTGGGCGCCGCCGGCTTATCGATGTCCCAGTCTTCCGCCGCCCGCCACTCCGACTTGGACGAGCTGCTGACCACCACCGAGCCGATGTCGAATGCGGCGCACCACCTTTATAGTTCGCTCTCGGTGGCCGATACCGTGGCCACCACCGGCTTCGTGCAGGCGGGCGTGGAATCGGAGCACAACCGCGATAGCTATAACGAGGCCATCGATGCCGCTTCCGTAGCGGCCACCGAATCCGTACTGGGTACCACCCAAGAAGATGGCCGCGTGCGCGAGCTGGTGACCTTTATCCAACGCGAGCTGCCCGTCTATACCGCAATGGTGGAAAAGGCCCGCGCCAATCACCGGGCGGGCAATGCGGTGGCCAATTCCTATATGTCCAATGCCTCGGCGCTCATGCGCGAGCGTATCCTGCCGGCTGCCTCCGAACTGTTCCAGCTGACCACCGCCAAGGTGAATCAGCAGCAGCAAAAGCTCACTTCCCCGCAATGGGTGCCGCTCTCCGGCCTCTTGGCGGCGCTCTTCTTCCTAGCCGTGGCCCAATGGTGGCTGTGGCGCCAGACCCGCCGGCGTTTTAACCGCGGCTTTTTAACGGCCAGCGTCCTACTTTTCTTGGCCATCTCCTGGGTGGCGCTATCAAACCTCGCCACCTGGTCCACTGGCCACCAGGGCTTTGAGACGGCCTCGCGCCCGTGGGATTCGCTCACGGCCTCGCGAATTGAAGCGCAGCAGGCGCGCACCTCCGAGACCCTGGCGCTGGTGCTGCGCTCCTCCGAGAAGGATACGATGGTGCGTTTTTCCAGCTCCATCAACTCCATCGAAGCGGCCCTGGAGGATTATGAGGAAGCGCTCAATGATGAGGACGTGGAAGTCACCGACCCAGAACTCATCCATAGTGCCCGGGCGGCCGCCGAGCAGTGGCGTGGCACTCACGACAAGCTCATGGGTGCGCTTAAGGAGGGCGACTATGACGAGGCCATCTACCAGGCCACGGCCACCGAGCCCAAGGACGGCGAGATGACCGCGGCGCGTTCCTATGATGAGCTCGACGCGGAGCTTTCGGATCTCATCGGCCAGGCGCGCATCGCCATGCGCAGCTACTTGGAGCGCGGCCTGACCGCCATGACTGCGGTGTCCTCGGCCGTGTTCCTGCTGACCTTGTGCGCCATTATTGCCGTGTGGCTGGGCATCCGTCCCCGACTACAGGAGTACCTCTAATGCGCCGCACACGCCTTACCCTCGCCACGCTTGCCTGCGTCTGCGCCGCGCTTCCACTGAGCTCCTGCGACGTTCGCACCGCCCCTCCGCTGGAGGCACCCGCCGAGCACGCCCTCGATTCCCGGCCAGGCCCGCCGCTGCCGGAAGGAGCGGAAATTGAAAAGGCCGGATCTACCGCAGCTCACCGCGCCTCTGATGAGGAAATCAAGGGCAGCTACCGTCCGGATGATAAGAAGGCAAAGGAGCGGGTGCCGGACATCGTCAAGCGCGGACGCCTCATCGTGGGCGTGGATCGTTCCAATAACTTGATGAGCTACCGCGATGCCGCCTCCGGCGACGTGCGCGGCTTCGAGGTGGATATCGCCCGCGAGATTGCCCGCGATATCTTTGGTGATCCTAATAAGGTGGACTTCCGCTTCGTGGAATCCTCCGACCGCGTCGATGCCCTCAATACCGGCGCGGTGGACATGATTGTGCGCACCATGACCATTAGCCCTGAGCGCGAGCGCGACGTGGCCTTTTCCATTCCCTATATGAGAACCCAAACCCGCATGCTGGTGCTCACCAATTCCGGCATTAGGTCCGTGAAAGACGCCGCCGGTAAGACCCTATGCGGCGTAGGCGCGTCCACCGCGCTGGATACCATCCGCGAGCACGCCCCCAAGTCCGATCTCTTGGTTACCCGTTCCTGGGGCGATTGCCTGATGGCCCTGCAGCTTAACCAGGCCGACGGCATCGTCGTCGATGATGCCTTGCTCTCCGGCATGGCCGCCCAAGACTCCTATACCTCCATCGTGGGCGAGCCGCTAGAGACCGAGAACTACGGCGTGGCCGTGCGCCGCCCCAGCAAGCAACATGACACCCGCCCGCTGCTGCGCCAAGTAAATTCCACGCTCGAGCGCATCCGCCGCGACGGCACGTGGTCCACAATCTTTGAGGAGTGGCTCGGCGCCTACTTGGAAGAGCCCACCCTGCCTGCCGGCAAGTACATCGAGGAGGACGCTAAGCCATGAGCCATAACCCGAATTTTAGCGACGACGAGCTCGAGTACATCGAACCGGAGAACCTCGATACCCAGCGCGCCTTCCGCCAGCCCACCGATGCCTCCAATTCCGCGCAGGAGCCGGATGCGCTGGACAATGGCCCCGCCACCGCCGCCGTTCCTTTCAACCCCTTTGCGGACGAAGAGGAAGAGGGCACTGCGGCCGTGGCCTTTGACCCCTTCGCCGATGAGGAGTCCGGGGAAGAAACCGGCACCGCTGCTGTGGCTTTCGATCCGTTCGCGGACGACGATGAAGATGGCGATGGTTCCATCGACCCAGACCACATCTCCAGCCTTCTGGCGGATCTGGATAATATCCGCGCCCAACGCGAACAGCAGCGCGCCCAGAAGGCCCAAGAGGATTCCTCGCAACGCTCGCGCCGCCGCGCACTCGATACCTTCCGTGAGCGCCGCGGCACCCACCGCACCGAGCGCCGCGTGGCCGATGGCATGGTGCGGCTGCCCTTTATCACCCCGTCCGAACCCACCGATGCCCTGATCGATCCGGCCGAGAAAACATCCGGCAAAAAGATCCCGCCGCCGCAGCTGCAGCCCGGCGACGTGGTGGCCGGCCAGTACGAAATCCTGGGCGTTATCGCCCATGGCGGCATGGGATGGATTTACCTGGCCAATGACCACTTTGTCTCGGGAAGAGTGGTGGTTCTCAAAGGTATGCAGGCCCAAAAATCGGCCGATGAAACCGCCGCTGCGGTGGCCGAACGCGAGTTTCTCGCGGATATTACCCACCCCGGTATCGTCAAGATTTTCAACTTTATCGATGACGAGCGAGTACCCGGTGGCTTTATTGTCATGGAGTACGTTGGCGGGCCGTCGCTAAGAAACAGGCGCAAAAAGCAACCCGATAAGCTCCTGCCGGTTGATATCGCCATCGCCTATATCCTAGAAATCCTGCCTGCGCTGGAATACCTGCATTCGCGCGGGGTGGTCTACAACGACCTTAAGCCCGATAACATCATCGTCACCGAGGACCAGGTCAAGCTCATTGATTTGGGAGCGGTTTCCGGAATCGGCGCCTTTGGCTATATTTACGGCACCAAGGGTTACCAGGCCCCAGAGGTAGCCACCGAAGGGCCCTCCATCGCCAGCGATATCTACACCATCGGCCGTACCCTGGCTGCGCTCTGCCTCAAGCTGCCTACTGAGGACGGCGTCTATCTGCCGGGCATTCCTACCCCCACCGAGGAGCCGGAACTGCGCCGCTTCCTCTCGCTGTACCGCCTGTTACAGCGCGCCACCGACCCGGACCCAAAACGCCGCTTTACCTCCATCAAAGAGCTGCGCACCCAGCTCTACGGCGTTCTGCGCGAGGTCATTGCCATCCGCGACGGCCTCCAATATCCGTCCCAGCACTCGCTCTTTTCGCCGCAACGTACCACTTTTGGCACCAAACACCTGGTCTTTCGCACCGACCAGCTTATCGACGGCATCGATCGCACCGTCCAAATCACCGCCCCCGAGGTCGTCTCCGCCCTGCCCACCCCGCTGCTGGACCGCGACGATGTGGGCGCCGGCCTCCTCCAGGGTGCTTCCTATGCCGAGCCACAGGAAGCCCTGGAGACCCTCCGCCAGGCCATGCAGACCCCCGAGTACGAGCACTCGGCCGAAATCCCGCTAGGCGTGGTGCGCTCCATGATTGACCTTGGCTATACCGGCCAGGCCCGCCAGTGGCTTAGCTCCATCGAAGACCGCCTTGGCCAAGACTGGCGCTTCCAGTGGTACGCCGGAATTACCGAGCTGCTTCACGACGACTACCGCGACGCCCAAAGATACTTCTCTACCGTCCTCGACCTCCTGCCGGGCGAGGCGGCCCCCAAGCTCGCCATCGCCGCCATCAACGAGCTCATTCTGCAACAGCTCGATTACAGCGATACCTCTCTCATTGACCCCACCGTGGCCCGTGCATGCTCCAATATGCACTCCACCCTGGCTGATCTCCCCAACTCCGCCTTTGAGGGCCAACCCGAAATTTGGAACCACGTCACCCAGGATCCGGCCGCGCTGCGCTTTAACTCCATGCGCCTCTACGGGATCGTGTGGTCTACCAACCCCACCACCGTCTCCTCCGCCTTTGGCCTCGCCCGCCAGCTGCGCTCCGAGGGCCAAGTGGAGGTAGCCGTCGTGGTCCTCGACAAGGTTCCCAATGCGTCGCGCCACTACCGCATGGCCCGCTTGACGACGATCCTCCAGCTCATCGTCCAGGACCTTTCCGAATCCCGCATTCGCCGCGCTGCCCGACGCCTCGAAGAGGTGCCCACCAACGAGCCGCGCTTCCTGCAGATCAAGATCGCCGTCATTTCCGCTGGCCTGAACTTCCTGCGCAATGCCGATCTTTCCCGCGCCGCTTCACCCAACGATCTCTTCGAATACGCCTTTACCCAGCGTGGTCTGCGCACAGGTCTCTCCGAGACACTCCGTGCCCTCGCCCGCCAAGCGCCGTTTAGCCGCCACCGCTACGCACTCGTTGACCTAGCCAACCAGGTCCGCCCCGTCACCACCTTCTAATCGCTACACAGGTTCGTACAGCCGCCCCGCAAGCGGCACATCTTCTAGGCCATCCTGCGCTGCATAAATCAGACGACACGTTTAAAAATTTAAGAACGAAGCATTTCGACTGCCCTCGGTGTTCCCGATGACGCTAATGCCGTTAGGACATCGTCCACGCTTCGCGGTGGCTTTTGAAAAGTGGCAGCCGCGTCCTCAATCGATTGCTGCACAGTCGCGGGCGAAGAAGCGATCAACTCGCACAAGAACTCATCGGCGCTCTGCCGTCTAATGCCAAAACCATCAAGAATGGAACAAGGAAAATCTTTTACATTTTCAGTAATGATACTTTGAGCACCACAACTAATTGCTGCCGCTAGGACATGCCTGTCATTCGGATCTGGTAGCCATAGATCATCGATTAATTCCTCGTATCCAGTCACAAGACAGTCCTCGACCGCTAAACACATCAATCTACGGGTGCGGGATAACTTCTTAGGGTTTAAATCAGGGCGATTGCGCTGCAAGTTGAAAAAGACTTCATCTAGGATTCTCTCCGTCCATCGGGCACGGAATACACCGCTACCAGCCACCCTTATCAGGACATCACGGAGCATGCTCGGGTAGAGCACATTGGCGTCATAAACTACCGTCAACCGCCCCACTAATATAGCTCCAGGTCCTCCGATAAGGCTGTCAATTCAGCTACGGCACGGCGCTGACGGGCATCTCTTTCATTCTTGTATTTCTGCAGATCCGCAAGACTCACACGCCGATGGGAACCTACTTTGTAGCCGGGAAGGCTCCCTTCATCAATGAGCTTTACAACGTGTGGCCGCGAAACATTTAGAAAGTCTGCTGCCTGTTGCGTGGTGAACTCGGATTCTTCTGGCACTACGCGGACCGATTTCCCTGCCGCTTCGATGGCGAGAACTTTCTGCAGGGTTTCAGCGATCTCTCGCGGAATTGCGATTATTTGCTCGGTTCCTTGCACGAATATATCCACTGGTGCCGGTGAATCTTTTGCCTCCAACACAGAATTGAGCCTTAATAAAGCCTCTTCCGCTTGGCTGGTATCCCGAGTAGCCCCGCCATTTTGCAAGTCCTTCATACCCCCACCTTACAAAATAAACGCAATAAACGAAACGGTTGCTGTACTAGGTTCAGAGATAAAAACGAGGCGCGCGGTCCCTTATGGATCGCACGCCTCGCGTTCACATTCCAGCTTCTAACTGGACGTGAGAGTCTTTACTTGTAGAGGCCAGCCTCACGCGCCATTGCGGCGATTTCGGCGGACTTCTGAGCGATAGCCAGCTCCTCGTTGGTCGGAACGACAAAGACCTTGACCGGGGAATCCTCGGTGGAGATCATACGCGGCTGGTCGGAACGGACCAGGTTGCGCTCCTTATCAAAGTGGATGCCGTACATATCCAGGTTGTACAGGGAATCCTGGCGAACCTCGGTATCGTTCTCGCCCACACCGGCAGTAAAGGTGATGGCGTCCACGCGGCCCAGGGAAATCATGTAGGAACCGATGAAGCGGCGCAGCTGGTGGATGTAGATGTTATAAGCCAGCCAAGCGTCTTGGTCCTCGTTGTCGATGCGCTCGCGCAGCGTACGGAAGTCGTTAACGCCAGAGATGCCCTTGACACCGGACTGCTTGTTGAGCAGGTTGTCAATCTCATCCACGCTCATGCCCGCCTGGCGGACGAGGTGGAAGATGATGCCCGGGTCAATGTCACCGGAACGGGTACCCATAGCCAGACCGGCCAGCGGGGTCAGGCCCATCGAGGTATCGATGGCGCGGCCATTACGGATGGCTGCAGCAGAAGCACCGTTGCCCAGGTGAAGAGTGATCTGGTGGGTGTGCATCGGGTCGCGGCCCAAAAGGGCCGGCACCTGCTGGGAGACGAACTCGTGAGAGGTGCCGTGGAAGCCGTAGCGGCGGATATCGTACTTAGATGCCACCTCGTTGTTGATGGCATACAGCGCAGCTGCCGGCGGCAGGGTATTAAAGAAAGCGGTATCGAAGACGGCAACGTGCGGGATATCCGGCAGCATCTTGCGAGCCACGCGAATGCCGTCCAGGTTGGCCGGGTTGTGCAGCGGAGCCAGCGGGATGAGGTCTTCAATCATGGACTCAATCTGGTCCACGATGAGCTGTGGCTCGGAGAAGAGGCGGCCGCCGTGAACAACACGGTGACCAACGGCGATAACATCCACGTCGGTCGGGCCAACGTTGTGCTCGCTCATGATGGCAAAAGCGCGCTCAAGGCCGAAGGAGTGAGTAGGGATTTCCAGCTCTTCCTTGTACTTCTCACCACCGGTCTTGACGGTGACGGCGCCGAGGGGCTCGCCAACCTGCTCGACCAGGCCAGAGACCAGCGGGGTATCCGTGGCGCTGGACTCGGGATCGACCAGCTGGAATTTAACGGAGGAAGAACCTGAGTTAAGGACCAGAACGTATGACATTTATTTCTCTCCAGCCTGAATAGCGGTGATTGCAACGGTGTTGATGATGTCCGGAACGGTCGCGCCACGCGACAAGTCATTAACCGGCTTGTTCAGGCCCTGCAAGATAGGGCCTACAGCGAGCGCGCCGCCGGTGCGCTGTGCCGTCTTGTAGCCAATATTGCCGGCCTCAAGATCCGGGAAGACAAAGACGTTTGCCTGACCGGCAACCTCAGAATTCGGCATCTTCTTAGCCGCAACGCCTGGATCGCAGGCGGCGTCGAACTGCAGCGGACCATCCACCTTGACGGAGGAATCCAGCTTCTTGGCGGCCTCCACGGCGGCCACTGCACGGTCAACGTCCGGGCCGGAGCCGGAGGTGCCGGAGGAGTAGGACAGCATGGCCACACGCGGGTCGATGCCGAACTGGGAGGCGGTCTGTGCGGAGACGATGGCGATCTCGCCCAGTTGCTCGGCGGTGGGGTTCGGGTTGACGGCGCAGTCACCGAAGGCCCACAGGCGGCCGCGCATGACCATCAGGAAGATGGAGGAGACCACGGAAGCGTTCGGCTTGGTCTTGATGATCTGGAAGGAAGGCTTAATGGTGTGCGCGGTGGTGTGAGCAGCGCCGGAGACCATGCCATCGGCCAAGCCCTTGTGCACCATCATGGTGGCGAAGTAGGAGATGTCCTGCATCGTCTCGCGAGCCTGCTCGAGGGTAACGCCCTTCTTCTTGCGCAGCTCAGCAAAATCAGCGGCGAATTCCTCTGCCAGCGGGGACTCGAGGTGGTTGATGATCTCGGCACCAGCCAGGTCGAGCTTGAGCTCTGCGGCGCGGGCCTTGATATCGGCCTCGTTGCCCAGGATAGTCAGCTTGGCAACCTTATCGCGCAGCACCACGTGGGCAGCCTCGAGGATGCGGTCATCGTCGCCCTCTGGCAGGACGATGTGGGAACCGGCGGCGCGGGCCTGGTCGATGAGCTGCTTCTGGAAGAGGTCTGCGGACATGACCGGGGAGACGTCGCCAAGCGCAGCAAGTGCGCCCGGAACCGCTTCCAGGTCGGTGAAGATGCCAGCGACGGTGGCACCCAGGGATTCCGCATTGTGCTGGGCAAGCTCGCCGGTGCGCTGTGGGGCGCCGGAAATGATGGCCAGCGGCAGGCCGAGGGCAGCAGCTGTCTCGGCATCGAAGGCGATATCGCCGGTACCCTGCGCCACGATGTTCTCGGCGGCAGGCGCGTTAGCCAGGACGGCGCTGACGGTAGCATCGAAGTCTTCGAGGCGGATGAACTCCGCGCCCAGTTCTTGTGCCAGGGCCGGCACGTCGAGGCCATCGAAGCCCCGGCCAATAGCGCTAATAACTGCGGAATGGGATGCAGACATGCAAATTACCTTTCATTCACGGTCACTTGAACACAATTAACGCGCGTCATAACTTCATGTCATACGTCACAGTTATTAACACGCGGTGACTATTCCACTGTACGCGATTTACCCCCTCCTATGCCCTATCGTGACCTCCCTAAACTGGGGTTAGTAATGCTGTGGTTTTTATCGCATAGTGACCGCGTAGAATATGCAGCAAAACGAAAGAAAGGACACCTACAACACATGACTACCCCTGTGCGCGTCGCCGTGGTCGGCTCCGGCCCGGCCGGCATCTACGCCTCTGATCTTCTAGTGAAATCCGACCTCGATGTGCAGATCGATCTTTTTGAAAAGATGCCGACGCCGTTTGGATTGATCCGCTACGGCGTGGCACCGGATCACCCGCGCATTAAGGGCATTGTGCAGTCCCTGCACAACGTTATGGAAAAGGAAGAGATCCGCTTCCTCGGCAATATCGAGGTGGGCAAGGACATCACCGTCGAGGAGATGCGCGAGTATTATGACGCCATCATCTTCGCCACCGGTGCCACCGCCGATAAGCACATGGGCATCCCAGGCGAGGATCTCAAGGGCAACCATGGCGCAGGCGAGTTTGTGGGCTTTTATGACGGCAACCCCAACTTCGAGCGCGATTGGGATCTCTCGGCAGAATCCGTTGCCGTCGTCGGCGTGGGCAATGTTTCCCTCGACGTCTCCCGCATCTTGGCCAAGACCGCAGATGAGCTGCTGGTTACTGAGATCCCGGATAACGTGTACGCAGCGCTGAAGAAGAACCGCGCCAAGGAGGTCCACGTCTTTGGCCGTCGCGGCCCGGCGCAGGCTAAGTACACGCCAAAGGAGCTTAAGGAGCTGGACGAGTCCCCGACCATCGAGGTCATCGTCAACCCTGAGGACATCGAGTATGACGAGGCTTCTGTAGAGGCCCGCCGCGCCGCCAAGTCCACTGACCTGGTGTGCCAGACGCTGGAGTCCTACGCCATGCGCGAGCCGGGCGATGCCCCGCACAAGCTTTATATCCACTTCTTCGAGTCCCCGGTAGAGGTATTGGGCGAGGACGGCCACGTCACCGCCATTAAGACCGAGCGCACCGAGCTCAACGGCGATGGCACTGTAACCGGTACCGGCAAGTTCACCGAGTGGCCGGTGCAGGCGGTCTACCGCGCAGTGGGCTACCACCCGCAGTCCGTCGACGGCGTACCTTTCGACGAAACCCAGGCCACCATGCCCAACGACGGCGGCCACGTGCTAGCCAATGTCGATGGCGAGAAGATCCCCGGCCTCTACACCACCGGCTGGATTAAGCGCGGCCCAGTGGGTCTCATCGGCAATACCAAGTCCGATGCCAAGGACACCACCACCATGCTCATCGCCGATTACAAGGCCGGCGACTTGGAGCCGGCCACCAAGCGCGATCCGCAGGATATCCTGGACTTCCTGGCCTCCCGCGATATCGCCGTGACCACCTGGGAAGGCTGGCACCGCCTGGATGCTGCCGAGCGCGCCGCCGGTGAGCCGCACGGCCGCGAGCGCATCAAGATCGTCGAGTGGGACGAGATGGTCAAGCACGCCGGCCCGCAGGCCTAACCCGTGCCGCATATCATTACCGCCGCGCCCCTGGGGCAGCTGGCGGCCTTGGACGTCCACCAGCTCTACAAGCTGCGGGTGGACGTCTTTGTGCACGAGCAGCGCTGCCCGTACGCCGAGATCGACGCCACCGACGCCGATCCCCAGACCGTGCACCTGCTGGCCTGGGATGCGGATTCCCATGACCTGCTTGGCACGGCCCGCGTCCTTCCGGCCGCGCCCACTGACGCCGCGCTTGCCGACGCCGCCGGCGCCCAAATCGGCCGCTTCGCGCTCGCGCCCGCCGCGCGCGGCACGGGCCTCGGCCGCGAACTCTTCCAGGCGGCCGTCGACCTTGGCGAGCGCATGCACCCAGGCCAGCCGCTCTACCTGGAAGCGCAGGCCGGCCTCGTGGACTACTACGCCGGCTTTGGATTTACTCCGGTAGGCGAGCTTTTCGACGACGAGGGAGTCCCCCACCAGCCGATGCTGCGCCCCGCTCCCTAGTCGGCGTCGTCCACACCGGAAGCGAGCTTTGGGTCGAGCTCCACGCCGCCCTCGTACTCCACGACCTCGATATCGGGGACGTTATCCGCCTCCGGCTCGATGCCGCGCGCACCGCCCTGGGCCAACAGGCCCGGCGTGGAGGTCACCTCGATCTTGTGCGCCGCTAGTGCTGCGCGGTCGCGTGCCTCCTCCGCGCTTTCCGCGGTGGCAGACACCAAGCCCATGCGACGGCCCTTGTAGGCCCCCGGCTTGCCAAAGAGTTTGACGTCCGTCTCGGCGTAGTTGAGGGCCGCGGCGACGCCGGTATATGCCACCTCATTCAGCTCCTCGTCCGCGTGGATGACCACGCTTGCACCCGGGGTGACCAAGGTGGCGTCGATGGGGTAGCCCAAAATCGCGCGCGCATGCAGGTCAAAGGCGGAAAAACGCTGTGTGTAGGCGGTAAGCATCGCCGTATCCGAGGGCCGCGGGGACACGGAGGAAAAGTACACGTCATCGCCCGCAACAAAGAGCTCCACGCAGTACACGCCGCGCCCGCCCAACTCATTGGAGATGCGGGCAGCCACCGAGCGTGCGTTTTCCAGCGCGATTTCGCTCATGCCGGTAGGCTGCCACTCCTCCACGAGGTCACCGCGCTCATGGCGGTGACCGATAGGCTCGCTAAACCACGTGGCCAACTTGCCCGTGGCCGGATCGATGGAACGGATGGCCAGCAGGGTGACCTCGAGGTCAAAGTCCACGAAACGCTCGGCCACTACGCGCTGCGAATCCGAGGACACGCGCCGCACGGTCTCCCATGCGGTGCGCACATCCTCTTCATCGCGGGCAATCATGTGGCCCTTGCCGGAGGTGGACACGTCCGGCTTAATAATGCACGGAAAGCCCAGCTCCCCCACCGCTTCTTCCAGCTCCTCCACGGAGCTAGCAAAGCGATAGGCGGAAACCGGCAACCCGATATTTTCCGCCACCTCGCGCACGCACTGGCGGTCCTGCGTCATGGCGCAGGCGCGGGCGGAGGGGACCACGATGGCGTCGCTATGCGCCTCCATCTCCTCCAGCGCTTCTACCGCAACGGTTTCTACCTCCGGAACCACAAAATGCGGCTGAATCTCTTGGGCCAGCTGCAGGATGCGCCCGGCGTCCTTGATATCGGCGACGTAGCTATACTGAGCCACCTGGTGCGCCGGCGCGCCCGCATACGAGTCCACGGCGTGGACCTCCAAGCCCAAGTTTTGGAAGGACATGGCCAGCTGCTTGCCCAGCTCGCCCGACCCCAGCAGCAATACCTTGGTGGCATTGCTGGTCAGCGGCGTGCCAATATGACCGGCGATCTCGCCTGGATTATCCATGATAAATGCTCCTTCTAAGCCGCAGGCAGCGGCGTTTACTGCCCTAAATTATTTCATATTTAGGCCCCAACCCCACCACCTACATGCCAGGTGAGCGGGATAAGCAAAGGCGCCCTGTGGGCAATTCCACAGGGCGCCGTAGGAGTTTCAGCCTAGGCTGCAGGTGCCTCAGCCGGTGCCTCGGCTGGGGCTTCGGCCGGAGCCTCCCCTGCCGGCTGCTCGGCGGGCTGCTCTGGCTCGCCTACCGGCTCCGCCACAGTGATGATGTTGTCCTCATAACCCAGCGCGCCACCAACGAACTGGCCGCCGCAGGTAATCAGAACAAGGCGGTTCTCGCCTTCCTTATCGTTAACCACATCAGGGAATCCGGAGCCCTTAGGCAGGCGGTACGGCGCCTCAGTTACGCGGAAGGTGCGCTCCTGGCCGTCGATGACCACGGTAAATTCCTGGTCCTTCTTCAGCTTCGTGAACTTCTCCGCATAACCAGTGCCCTGGCCCTGGTAGTTAATGTGGCCGGTAATCACACTCGATCCCACATTTCCCGGCTCACCCGGCACTGCGGAGGCGGAGTACCAGCCCACGCGGGTGACGTCGTGTGGCGGCAAAAGCACGCCCTGGTCCGTGACCTGTACGGGGTCCACGGCCGCGTACTCGCCATCGATGCCCACGGACATGCCCTCAAAGCCCTTGAACTCACCAGGCGCGGCCTCATACTCGTGCTCCTGCTGGCCCGAATCATCCACAAAGGCATCGGACTTCGGTCCGGATTTTTCCGCTGCACTCTCGCTGGCCACCGTCTCCGGCGCCGAACCCGCCTCATCCTCATCATCGCGCGCCAGGTACAGCACTACCTGCAGCAAGACCAACGCCACCGCAATGATGGCCGCGATAATAGCGATCAGCTTGCCACGGCCCATGCCCTGCTTGCCGACGCCCCCTTCTTCCCCACTCGCCGGATACTGCGACATTCCATTGTCCTCCGGCTGCCGTGGTTCAGCGTGCTTTCCCATAGCTAGCTTCCTCTACTTCCTCGATTTGTCTACCTTGTGCAGGTTATATGCAAATCCCCTCCAGCGTGTGCAGTCACACCCTGGAGGGGATTTTTGGTGTTAAAGTCTCAACCCCGGTGGGGCGACCCGCGGGCCGCCTCACCGATGCTTATGGACTACTTGATGTAATCCTGCATACCCGGCTCAAGCTCGGTTGCGCCGGACGGTACGGACTTAATCTCAACGCGCTCGGCGTTGGATGGCAGTGCGTTGCCAGTCTCTTCAGGTTGCTGACCCTGAACCTCGACGCTGCGGCCGTGGCCATTGTCAGAGTTGCCGCCCTGAGGAGCATCCTGACCCTTGTCCTCGTGACCATTGCCGCCATTGTGGCCGTCGGTGTGCTTGCCGTTGCCACCATCGTGGTTACCGGTGTTGTCACCGTGGCCACCGTTGTGGTTGCCGTGGTCATTATGGTCGTGGTGATCCTTGATGATCTTGCCCAGGCCGATACCCGGAATCAGGATGAGCCACCACGGAGTCTTGCCCTTGGAAGAACCATGGGAAGAACCGTTAGAGGAACCATCCGAAGAACCGCCTGGGGTGTCCTGATCGTGAACCTCGTGCGAGGTTACGGTCTGATCCTCATCGTTGATGTCCTTGTGCTCAGCAATGTGGTTCGGCTTCTCCGGAGTTACATCCGGGGTGTCCTCACCCTTGTCGTTGACCTCAGTGGAGGTGAGCTCCTCGAAGGCAACCGCAGCCTGGACAGGCTCCTTCACATCATCGTTAACGGTGATGGTGACAGGCTCCATACCCTTGGACTTCTTCGGGGTGAAGGTAGCTTCACCGGTACCCAGAACAGACTTGCCGTCCTTCTTGTTAATGAGCTCAGCCTTCAGGGTGTATTCCTTACCCGGAACCAGACCCTCGTAGGTGACCTCATCGACAATCTTGGCACCAGCAACAACAGCGTGGGAACCCTTCTCGAAGTCAGCGTTGGTGGTGATCTTCGGAGTCTTCTCAGAATCCTCAGAGGTCACAGTCTGATCTTCGTCATTGATGTCCTTGTGCTCACCAACCGGATTCGGGTTGTCCTCATCGGTCGGGTTGTTTTCACCGTGCTTATCCACCTGGGTGGAAGTCAGCGTCTCGAAAGCAACCGCAGCCTCAACCGGCTCGGTCACATCATCGTTGACAACAATAGTGACAGCCTCAGTACCGTTAGCCTCATCCGGGGTGAACTTGTGACCCTTGGTCTCGCCAAGAACGGTCTTGCCGTCTTCCTTAGAAATCAGCTGCGCATCCAGAGTGTACTGCTTACCCGGAACCAGACCCTCGTAAGAAACCTGGTCCACAACCTTGGCACCAGCAACAACCTCACGCAGGTCGCCCTCGAAGTCCGCGTTGGTGGAAACCTTCGGGGTGTCCTTCTCGTCGTTGTCACCAGGGGTACCCGGCTCGTTAGGCTCGGTCGACTCAGAAGGCTCGCTCGGCTTCTCCGGAGTGGTAGAACCGCAGTCCGAAGGCTTATCAGACTCAGAGGTCTCGGAAGCTTCAGAAGACGTGGTCTCTACAGACTCGGACTCAGAAGGCTCGCTGGACTCAGACTCAGACGGTTCCTCAGACTCGGAAGGCTGCTCGCTCTCAGAGTCACCTGGCTCTTCAGACTCACAAGTCTTGTCGCCGTCATCAGGCGTACCTGGGACGTCGTCCTTCGGGGTGGTGGTCTCCGGAGCAGAGGTCTCCGGCTCATCCTCGGAGGTTACGGTCTGATCCTCGTCGTTGATGTCCTTGTGCTCACCGATTTCATTCGGCTTGTCATTGTCCGGGGTGTCCTCACCCTTGTCATTGACAACCTTGGAAGTCAGAGTCTCGAAGGCAACTGCAGCCTCAACCGGCTCGGTCACATCATCATTGACGGTGATGGTGACAGCCTCGACACCGTCAGCCGCTTCCGGCTTGAAGGTATGACCCTTAGTCTCACCCAGAACAGTCTTGCCGTCTTCCTTGGAAATCAGCTGGGCATCCAGGGAGTATTCCTTACCCGGAACCAGACCCTCGTAGGAAACCTGGTCCACAATCTCGGCACCAGCAACAACCTCGCGCAGGTCGCCCTCGAAGTCCGCGTTGGTAGAAACAATCGCGTTCTTGTGGGAGGTTACGGTCTGGTTCTCGTCGTTGATGTCCTTGTGCTCAGCGATGTCATTCGGGTTCTCCGGAGTGGTATCCGGAGTGTCCTCACCCTTGTCGTTGACGTCGGTGGAGGTCAGTTCCTCGAAGGCAACCGCAGCCTCAACCGGCTCCTTCACGTCGTCAGAAACAGTGATCTCAACCTTGGCCTGACCATTAGCGGACTCAGGCTTAACAGTAGCCTCGCCCTTGCCCAGAACGGTCTTGCCGTCCTTCTTGGAAATCAGCTCAGCATTGAGCTTGTATTCCTTACCCGGAATCAGGTTGAAGTAATCGACGGTGTCGATGACCGTAGCACCAGCAACAACTTCCTTGGAGCCGTCTGCAAAGTCCGCATTGGTGGAAATGCGCGGCTTGGAGGTTACAGTCTGGTCCTTGTCGTTGATGTCATCGTGCTTAGCGATGTCATTCGGGGTGCCCTCGTCGGTCGGCTCATCGTCGCCATTCTCGTTGACCTCGGTGGAGGTCAAGTACTCGAACGCAACAGCTGCCTGGACCGGCTCGGTCACATCATCGTTGACAACAATAGTGACAGCCTCAGTACCGTTAGCCTCATCCGGGGTGAACTTGTGACCCTTGGTCTCGCCAAGAACGGTCTTGCCGTCTTCCTTAGAAATCAGCTGCGCATCCAGAGTGTACTGCTTACCCGGAACCAGACCCTCGTAAGAAACCTGGTCCACAACCTTGGCACCAGCAACAACCTCACGCAGGCCGCCCTCGAAGTCAGCATTGGTGGAGATCTTCGGGGTGTCCTTCTCCTCGTCGTCACCAGGGGTACCCGGCTCGTTAGGCTCGGTCGACTCAGAAGGCTCGGTCGGCTTATCCGGGGTCGTCGACTCGCCGTCCGAAGGCTTGTCAGACTCAGAGGTCTCGGAAGCTTCAGAAGCCGTGGTCTCTACAGACTCGGACTCAGAAGGCTCACTGGACTCAGACGGTTCCTCAGACTCGGAAGGCTTCTCACTCTCAGAGTCACCCGGCTCCTCAGACTCGCTGGTCTTGTCGCCGTCATCAGGCGTCTCTGGGACGTCGTCCTTCGGGGTGGTGGTCTCCGGAGTAGAGGTCTCCGGCTCATCCTCGGAGGTTACGGTCTGGTCATCGTCATCGATATTGGTGTGCTCGGCGATGTCATTCTTCTCACCAGTGGTGGAATCCTCGCCGTCCTTGTTAACAGCAGTGGAGGTCAGGTACTCGAAAGCAACTGCCTCGTCAACGGCCTCGGTAACACCCTCATCAACGGTGATCTCAACCTCTACCTCGCCCTTAGAAGCAGAAGGTACGAAGGTCTTTTCACCGTGGCCGATTACCGGGTAGTCACCAGTGGTCTCGTCCTTGACCTTGGAACGCAGCTCTGCATTCAGAGTGTATTCCTTGCCAGCAACCAGGTCGTTGTACTTAACCTTATCGGTAATGACGGTGCCAGCCTTGATCTCATCACCCTCAGCCTTCTCAGCCTTGGTGCCGATGGATGGCTCCATCTTAGAAGTTACGGTCTGCGCCTCATCATCGATGTCGCGGTGATCGGTAATCTTCTTCTCTTCGTCAGAGTTCGGAGTTTCCTTACCGTTCTCATCGACCTGCTTGGAGTAGAGGTCCTCGAATGCGACGGCTGCCTTGATGACGCCCTTAACATCGTCGTTGACCTTGATGTCAACGACCTGCTCACCAGCAGATTTCTTCGGGGTGAAGGTTACATCGCCCTTGCCGACGACCGGGTAGTCACCGTTCTCATCGGCAGCCTTGTTATGCAGCTCAGCCTTCAGGGTGTATTCCTTACCCGGAACCAAGTCGGTGTAGGTAACGGTGTCCTTGACGGTAACGCCAGCCTTAACCTGCTTAGCGTTGTCAAAGTCAGCGTTGGTGTGGATAGACGGGGTCCACTTGGTGTTAACGGTCTGCTTCTCATCGTTGATGTTTTCGTGAGTAGCAATCTCGTTCTCATCGGTGGAGCCAGAGGTCTCGTTGCCATCCTTGTCTACCTCGGTAGATACAAGCTTCTCGAAGGCAACCGCAGCGTCAACAGCAGGATCTGCCTTGTCGTTGACGGTGATCTCAACTTCCTTCTCACCGGCGGACTCTTCCGGAACGAGTTCCGCAGAGCCTTCACCCAGTACGGTCTTGCCATCGGCCTTGGAGATCAGCTTTGCCTTCAGGGTGTACTTCTTACCCGGAACTAGATCCTTATACGTCACAGTGTCAATAACCGTGGCGCCCTTTTCCACACGGTTGCCATCCTTGATCTTGGCCTCCGTCTTAATCTCCGGATTAAGATCCTTCTCCTGCTCTTCAGTACCTGGAACCGGAGCGGTCGGCTCGGTCACCTTGGTGGTCTCGTCAGGAGAGGTCGGTTCAGTAGTGGAATCCTTCGGAGTGGTCTCCTCAGTGTTAGACGGCTCAGAATCAGTAGTCGTCTCGCTGTTAGGAGTAGTCTCCTCACCCGGATTTTCAGGAGTGGTCTCATCGGACGGATTTTCCTCCGTGTTCGGAGCCTCCGGAGAAGTTGTTGGCTCTTCGGTGTCACCACCATTATCAGGCTCATCAGGCAGACCAGGCTGGTCTACCGGAATAACGCTTTGAGCACGTGAGCCGCGATTGTTGTTCGGATGTACAACAGTAATATACGCATCTGCAGGTTGCTTTGCGATCTCCGTCTCCGAGTCTTTTACAAGCTTTGGGATAGCTGAGGTTCCTTCAATCTTATACCCCGTAAGCTCCGTAAACTCTTCGTGGGACCCAGTAAACGCCGGGAAATATTTTTTGCTGTTCTCTATGATGGTCTCATAGGGTTGGTTCTTTGGATTTTGTCCCGGCGAATTGTAGAACATCAACAGGTAGACGTAATAGTTAGCAGCTGACTTGCTATCCCCCCGTGCAGCTGCGGCTTCCATCTTCCGGCCGAGATTAATCACGGCGTCGTGATATTCCTTTTTATACTCAAGTTTCGTAGCGTTCTTTTTTTCGTACGACTCTTTCGTGTTTAGAGGAGTAGGAGCATGTGGCTCAATACACCACGCCCAGCCCACATCGTTCTTGTCACTTCCGCCATTGCCGAAGCCTTTTCCTGCCGGCTTTCCCGCCCAAACAAGAAGACCCCAATCATAGTCCGCAGCGAAATGCTGTGGGTTCTTTTCCTCCTTGAAGTTTTCGTCACCCAGTGTCGTGTTGGGTACAAAATCGGCAGGCTCAGCAGCCTCCGCCTTGACCCCCGGAACGGTGACCATGGCCGCGATTACCGCAATTGCAGCAAGCACTGCGGTAAAGACCATCCACCCCTCTCGGGATATATTTCTTAACTTACTCATTCTTTCCTCTTCGAGCGGTACAAATACTTACATTCGTTTTCCTGTACAGCGAGTGTCTTCGCTGAACAGAACCTGAAATTGAGACTTGAACACACTGCGGTTAATCAGGGTTTTGAACCCGAATCTGGATTAACTCTTATTGTGCTCTCAGCATGATATCACGGGAAAATTTAAGGCGCCAGCCAGAAAGCTTTAGAAAACTGCAGGTTATGCAGGATTTCTAATTTCATACCCACAGGTAGATGCACTTATTTCCACGGTTAACCTAGGTTTAAATACGTATGTTCAATGTATCCTAGGCTTTTCTTAAGGTCGGGACAGCACACCAATGGCTTAATCAATACTAAGATTAGCTTTAACAAGACCTACGTAGATATTTCTTTACGCTGCGCTTTATCTAATTTCTTGCAAATTTTAGAGAGGGGGGATTGCACGCAATTTCTTCGCGTCACCCCGCTACCATCCCCAGAAAGTTGGTGTTACAGGTGTAACTGCATGGCATTCGATAAGAGTGTACGCACGTTCGACATTTTAGAAATGTAGTAATCCTTAACCCTTTTGCCTCTCATCTCCAAGAAGGGCTGTGTGAGCGAAAACTCTGCCTAAGGTCGTCACAATCACACTTAGGACCCCCAAATAGGGAGTGAGGGAGAATTGGGCAAAGAAAAATCCGCACGGGCGTCGACAAGCGGATGCTTTACCGAGGCCGCAGTGCGGATCCTGGAATGAACTAGGCCTTAAAGAACGGCAGTAACCCGGTAGCCCTTTTCCTGCAGGAGCTGGGAAACCGCCTCAAAAGTATCGCCATCCTTGTCCGGGTTGTAGGTCTCCGGGTTCAGGGCAATATGGGCGGTGTCGCCTTCGTAACGGACGCTGATGAAGTCGTAGCCGGCTTCGGCATGGGCGGCGTCGATAAGCGCCTGCACGTCGTCGTTGTTGCCCTGCTCAGCAACAGCAACTTGCTCCTGCTCAGGTGCCGGCGCAGCCTCCTGCGCCGGGGCGCCCAGGCCGAAGAAGCCCATAATCGTGGCTAGCAGGCCGCTCACAAGCTTGATAATCATTGAAGTAACTCCCTGTGTAGTAATACGCGGGAATAGGGCCCGCGAAAGCTGAAAACTCTCAGTACTTAAAGTAATCTTAACTTTAGCTTAGTGTCTAGTTACATTCAACAGGGAAAGCCTTAATTCACCACGCCATGGCCCTGTGTGCGGTTAAGGGTCGATGAAAACGCCACAGCGCCCGTGCTCCGTCTCAATGACGGGACACGGGCGCTTTCACTCAATTAGGTCTCAATCCCTTAGAGGGACCAAGAGCTGGGCAGGGATAGCAACCTTTGTTGTCTGCTTGGAGGGCTAGAAGAAGCATCGTGCAGAGAGCCAGTTCAGCTGTGCTAGACAGTGGGGCTCTCACACCACCTCAGTGAGGACTACGGCCTTACTGGTCTTCCATCACATCATGACGAATGATGGTCTGGTCGCGGCCCGGACCAACGCCGATATAGGAGATACGGCAGCCAGACAGCTCTTCCAAGCGCAGGACGTAATCCTGCGCCTTCTGCGGCAGCTCCTCAAAGGTGGAGCACTCCGTGATGTCCTCATCCCAGGCCGGCATGGTCTCGAAGATGGGCTCGGCGTGGTGGAACTCGGACTGGGTAAGCGGCAGTTCGTCATAGCGCTTGCCATCGACGTCATAAGCCACGCAGATCGGGATCTCGCCAATGCCGGTAAGAACGTCCAGCTTGGTCAGGAAGTAATCGGTAAAGCCGTTAACGCGGGTGGCATAGCGCGCCACAACGGAGTCATACCAACCACAACGGCGCTTGCGGCCGGTGTTCACACCAATCTCGCCGCCGGTGGTCTGCAGGTACTCGCCCCACTTATCAAAGAGCTCGGTGGGGAACGGGCCGGCACCCACGCGGGTGGTGTAGGCCTTGATGATGCCCAGCGAGGTCTTAATGCGCGTTGGACCAATGCCGGAACCTACGGAAGCACCACCGGCGGTCGGGTTAGACGAGGTCACAAACGGGTAGGTGCCGTGGTCCACGTCGAGCATGGTGGCCTGGCCGCCCTCCATGAGCACGTGCTTGCCGGCCTCGAGGGCCTGGTTGAGCTCCAGCTCGGCGTCAATAACCATCGGACGGAGGCGGTCGCGGTAGCTCAGGAAGTACTCCACAATCTGGTTCGCCTCGATGGCCTTGCGGTTGTACATCTTCACCAGCATCTGGTTCTTGATATCCAGCGCGGATTCCACCTTCTGGCGCAGGATGGACTCATCAAAAATGTCCTGCACGCGGATGCCAATGCGCGCGACCTTATCGGCGTAGGTCGGGCCAATGCCGCGGCCGGTGGTGCCGATAGCGCGCTTGCCCAGGAAGCGTTCCTGCACGCGGTCCAGGGTCTGGTGGTACGGCGCCACCAGGTGCGCATTGGCGGAAATCTTCAGGCGCGAGGCGTTCGCGCCGCGGGCCTCAAGGCCGTCAATCTCATCAAAGAGCGCCTCAAGGTTGATCACTACGCCATTGCCCAGCACCGGGGTGGCGTTCTCGGACAAAATGCCGGCCGGCAGGAGCTTCAGCTCGTATTTTTCGCCGCCTACCACGACGGTATGGCCGGCGTTATTACCGCCGTTCGGCTTGACCACGTAGTCAACCTTGCCGCCGAGGATGTCGGTCGCTTTGCCCTTGCCTTCGTCGCCCCACTGGGCGCCGACAATGACGATCGCTGCCATTGTTTAGTCACTTCCTCATAATTGAAGCCAAAATACTCTCCAACTTTACACTTTCCCGGCGCAAAAAGCCCGCGTAGCATTGTCCGCATGCGTTTTTTGTTCCTCCGCTGCGGCGCCCCTGGCGTGGCCATGCCTGCCGAAGCCCACGACCTCTCCCCCATCCCTACCCGCAAAGAGCTCGCGCTTATCGACGCCTTCCTCAGCCCCCTCCTCCCCACAGACCCCACTCCCTCGCTCGATGACATCGCCGCGCAACCCGACGTCCGCCACCTCGGCGCCCCCGAACCTGCCCCACAAGCCCCACACTTAGCTGAGCCCGCCCGCATCGTCGTCGCCGGCTCCGACGCCGCCCTCTCGGCCGTGCTGACCCGCCTCATGCGCTCCGACCGCCTCTGGGCCGAGGTCGCTTTCATCCCCGTCCCCTCGGCCGCAGCCTCTGCCCCCTCAACCACCGCGCCGACCGCCTCCCCCGCATCCGCCACATCCGCGGCCGCGCAGAACTGGGGAATTCCCACCTCCCCGGCCGAGGCCCTCGACTTCGCCCGCACGGCCCCGGTCCGCCCTGCGCCGCTCATCCGCAACGATTCCGGCCTCGCCGTCGCTGGCTCCGCCACTATTTCGGACGCCGCAAATGGCTCTTTCACCGGCGAAATCATCATCGACGACCACACCCTAGCCGCCACTTCCCCCAAAACCTTTGGCGCGCGCCTCGTCCCGATGACCGACGCCCCCGGCATCCTCGCCGCCCGCGCCACCTCCCCCGTCGAGTCGCAGGGCCGCCTGCGCTCGCTCCTGCGTAAGCCCGGTCAGCTCGACCCCGAATCCGTCAGCACCGGCCGCGCGGTCCAGGCTGGCGGCCCACAGCTGCGCGTCATCGTCGATTCCGTCCCCCACAAGCGCCCGGTGACCCGCGTGACGTTTTACCGCCACCTGCGCGACCTCCAAATCGTCCGCCCTTAGCTCACGCGGCGTCCTTGTCTGCGCGCGACGTCTTTATCTACGCGCGAGGACGCTTGTCCTCGCGCCCCCACACCTCCGGCGGGTAGGCCGGGTGCTGCGAGGTCGGCACGAGGTGCGCCACGGCTGACTCGCGCGAGAGCCCGCACACCATCAGCATGTCCACCACGATGGAGCGCGTCTGGCCCAGAATCATATAGGCCGAGAGCGTGCCTTCTTTATCGATAATGTCCAGCCCGGCGCGCCCGCCCACGATGCGCAGGCGCTGCACAAGGTCCGGAATTTCAATCGCCTCGTCGTGCCCATGCTTTTTGCCCTGGCTGTAGAGCTCACTAACCGCGAGCATGATTTCAGAAAGCTCATCGAGCAACTCCACCTGCTCGTCCGAAACCTTGTCGCGGTCCTCCGTCAGGCCCAGCGCCTGGCGGGAGAGCACGCGCACGCCGCGCACCGCGTTATCCACCGGCATGAGGATGCGCTCCAGCGAGCGAATGCTGCGCCGCGAGGCCCACAACAGCGGCGAGACCTCCGAGGCCTCCCTACCCGATTGCGCCGCGCTCAGCAGGGTATTGACGCTATTTTGCGTACCGCGCACTGCCTCGCGTGCGTCGCGGATGACGGCGGGGTCTTGGTGGCGGATGCCATAAGTGACGTCGGCAAGAATGCTCGAGGCAATCTTAAGCACCTTCGACACCTCGCGCCGCGCTTCCACCAACGGGGAATTGGGAATCAACGCAATGGTTATCAGGCCAATGCCCGAGCCAATCATCGCGTCAATCGCGCGGTGCAGGCCGCCTGGACCCTCTGTGGGTGGGAAAATCGTGGCGATCAAAATCGCGCCAAAGACAATCTGGTTGGTCACCAGCGGCGACTTGGTCAAAAACGAGCCCACCACCAGGCCCGCGCCCACAATGAAGAAAATCTGGAACGGCCCCTGCCCCACAATCTGGAAGAGCAGGTCGCCCACGGCCACGCCAATGATGCCGCCAATCGACATCTCCAGCGCCTTTTTCATCCTGTCCCCACCGGACATCCCCAGAATGATGACCGCAGAAATCGGCGCAAAGAACGGCTGCGGGTGCCCCACCACATCGCCGGCTACCCAGTACGCGAGCGCCGCGCCGATAGTCGCCTGGACGATGTAGACAAACCGCGAGCGGATGCGGTTTACCCGCGAGAGCACCGAACGGTCAATCACCCGCAGCTTTTGCCGCGTTGAGACTCTTTCCTTCGCTTCCGACATGCCTTCCAGCATAGAAGACCGCCCTTACCATCGCCGCTGTCCCCGCGCATCTCGGCCGCCGGCCGGCTTGTGGATAGCTCTTGCCGACGCCCCCTTTTCCCCCACCTGTCCACAATTTCGCCATTCCCGGCCGCGCACCGCTTGTTCGACCCTCGCGTGCCCTTTAACTTCGGCCGTGTGAACACCGAATTTCTCTTGCTATGCCGCCGCGGCGTCGACCTCGTCGCCGAATTTCAGGGCTGCTCCGAAGACTCGCTCCTCGAGGCCGGAGCCAGCCCCCTTCTGGCTGCCCAGCTCGCCCGCCTGCAGCACGTCTATTTCGGCCGCACGTCCAATACCCGCAAGCAGCGCCTCGCGCGCGATGCCGCCCGCACCCGTGCCCATGACCTCACCACGCTCGATAGCATCGAGTCCTATACCCGCCGTGTGCGCGACACCAGCCGCGCTTGGGACCTGCGCCTAGAACTCTGTCGCACCGAGGCCCGCCTCATCCCTTCTGTGGCCAAGAAGCTCCTCAAGCAGCTCAATCCTCCCCGTCGCCCCGAACCCGGCGTGCGCTATACCCGCCGCCCCGACGGTCCCCACACCATCTCCATTACGGCCGATCCCACCGATATCGCCGATATCAAGGGCGTGCTCTCCTCGGTCAACAAGGACGATCCCCTCGCCGCCGCCAAGAAGGTCCTCCTCGAGGGCAACCCCGGCGCGCTGCCGGCCGTGCATACCAACGTCATCCTCACCCTAGACCAGCTCGACCGCATCGTCGCCGCGCCTGCCGACGCCGCCGATATCACCCTCCAGCTCACCAACGGTGCCCGCATAACCGGCGCGCAGCTCATCGCCCGCGCTTTAGCCCAGCGCGGCTACGTCAGCCTGGTACACCCGGAGCACGGCCCGGTGAACCTGTACCGCACCGAGCGCATGGCCACGTGGAAACAGCGCATGCTCGCCGCAGCCGAGCACCCCGTGTGCGCGTGGCCGGGCTGCAATACGCCTGCCGACGACGCCCAAGTCCACCACCTCACCGCCTGGTCCGCCGGCGGGCCTACCAACCAAGAAAATCTGGTCACCTTGTGTGCTCACCACAATGCCGTCAACCAAGATGACCCCTCCCGGCCCACGGAACGCGGCCGCATGGTGCGCATCGATGGCCGCGTCGCCTGGATACCACCGTGGAGCAACACCCCACGCTTCGTCCCCAGCCCCGCTAGGCCGCCAAACCCCAACCACAGCCCCAGCCACAACCCCTAACTGCGCCGGCCGAGAGCACGAAAAAGCCGCCTCCCACGCGGGGAAGCGGCTCATTCGGCATGCCTATGTGCGAGGCTGCCTCAACTTAAAGCAGTGTGGAGCAGCTAAGGGCAATTACTTGGAAATGGACTTGCCCACAGAGTGCAGGTCCTGGCAGGACTCGATGACGCGCTCGGACATGCCCTGCTCTGCCTTCTTCAGGTAGGAACGTGGGTCGTAGACCTTCTTGTTGCCAACCTCGCCGTCAATCTTGAAGACGCCATCGTAATTCGTCATCATGTGGCGAGCGATCGGGTTGGTGAAGGCGTATTGGGTATCGGTGTCTACGTTCATCTTGATGACACCGTAGCGCAGAGCCTCTTCGATCTTTTCCTTCTCGGAGCCGGAGCCACCGTGGAAGACGAAGTCGAAGGCGTACTCGTCCTCACCCAGGCCGAGCTTCTTTTGTGCAACCTTCTGGCCCTCAAGCAGGACCTCTGGGCGAAGCTTCACGTTGCCTGGCTTGTAGACGCCGTGAACGTTGCCGAAAGTAGCAGCCAGCATGTAGCGGCCCTTCTCACCGGTGCCCAGAGCATCGATGGTCTTCTCAAAGTCCTCTGGGGAGGTGTAGAGGTTAGCGCCCGCCTTGGCCTGGACGCCGTCCTCTTCGCCGCCGACGACGCCGATTTCGGCCTCGAGGATGACGTGAGCGTTCTTAGCCTTCTCCAGCAGCTCCTGTGCGATGACCAGGTTCTCATCGATTGGAATAGCGGAGCCGTCCCACATGTGGGACTGGAACAGTGGGTTCTCGCCGCGGTCGACGCGCTCCTGGGAGATTGCCAGCAGTGGGCGGACGTACTCATCGAGTACCTCCTTCTGGCAGTGGTCGGTGTGCAGCGCGATATTCACGCCGTAGTGCTTGGCGGCCTCATGAGCGAATGCGGCCAGTGCCTGAGCACCCTTGACCTTGTCCTTCACAGCCAGACCGGAGCCGAAGGCGGCACCGCCGGTGGAGAACTGGATGATGCCGTCGGACTCGGCCTCAGCAAAGCCCTTCAGAGCTGCGTTAATGGTCTCAGATGAGGTGCAGTTGATAGCTGGGAACGCGAAGCCATTCTTCTTCGCGGTATCCAGCATCTCGTTATAGACCTCAGGGGTTGCAATTGGCATGAGTTTCCATCCTTAAAAAGTGGGTTTGTGGTCAAACACGTTCCAGCACCCAAGTATGCCCGTTTCACGAAAATTCTGCCGCAAAAACCGTGTGACATTTTCAACCCGCTCATTTCCGGAGCCAATCCCCCTCTGAAAAGCGTGGATTATTTAGACATGTGCCGCGTCACGCGAGCGCAGGCCTCCATCAGCATCCACCCGGAGAGTTGCACGGACAGATCACGCTCATCTACGCGAATGATGCCGACCTTCTCACTCATGGTGCGCCGGCCGAATCCGTAGTTATGCGGCAGGCGCGCATCGGACAACCAGTCGGATCCGAAAATCGGCAGGCCGTCGACCTCGAGGCGGTGCTCCCACACCGACTCGGCCGAGGCCACCACCATGCGCGCGGCCAGCTTTTTCGTCGCGCGGTTGGCGGGGGAATCGCCGGGCAGGCGCACAGCGACGTCGGCAAGATAGCGCATCAAAATTCCCTTAAACAGGCCACCGTCGCCATCGCCGGTCTCCCAGTCCACCACGCCCGAAGGCGTAGCCATGCCCGAAGCCACGGTCTGCACCAAGCCCCGGATGCGGATGATGTAATCCATCATCTCGGAAGCCATCTCGGCCTCGTACACGCTGTCGATGTGCTCCAGATCGCCCACGCCGGCCTTTTCCCGCAGCGCCAGCACGATTTCCAGGCACGCGCCGAGCACTACGCCCTGGCAGTAGGGGTGGATGTTTTTTACCACCTCAGGGCCGTCCATGCGCATGCGGACGCCGTCCATGATGTAGCCGTCGTCGTCAAGCAGGTGGTCATAGATCCAGTCAACGATGTGGCGTGCTTCCTCAATGCGCCCCATCCGCGCGAGCATGATGGCGCCCGGGCCATTGGAGGGCACGTTCATGAAATTCTCGCCCAGGCGCCACGGCAGCACACCAAGCGTTTCATCGAGGCCTTCGTGGATATTGCGCTGCAGGGCCGCGAGGCGCTTGGGCGTCTTTGCCTTCTTCAGTCCTTCCACGCGGCCGAAGGCCAGCGCGAGCCAAGCCTTGTCGTCGTAGTACTTATTCTTGGTCAGCTGCGCGAGGTTGCGGATGCGAATGCCGCGCAAGGTGTCATAGATGCGGTAGCGGCGCACCTTGGTGTTATTGCGCAGCGCCGCATCGACGAGGCAGTCCAGGTAGTGGGCCTGCCACCAGTAGTGCCAGTGGACAAAGAGTTTTTCCTTCGTGGTGGGCGGCCAGCTAACCACCGCTAGATTGGTGCGAGGCAGGCCCCACACAGAGTGCGCGTGGCGCTCATTGATGGCGGCCTCTGCGAGTTCGGCGCGGTGGGCCCATTTTTCTTCCACGGTTCCTCAATCACTCCAGTCGCACGGGTAGATACAGCTAGTGTAGCGATCTTCCTACCAAGAATTATCCAGATCGGCGTGCTGGCGGATCCAGGCGTGCATGGCGATGCCGGCCGCGACACCCGCGTTGATGGAGCGGGTGGAGCCAAATTGGGCGATGGAGCAGGTCATCACCGCGGCATCTTGGGCTGCTTGCGTCACGCCGGGGCCTTCCTGGCCGAAGAGTAGCAGGCTGCGCTCCGGCAGCTCGGCCGTTTCCAGGGGCACGCAACCGGGGGTGTTGTCGATGGCAACGACGGTAAGGCCCTCCTCGGCCGCCCAAGCAATAAGCTTCTCGACGCTCTCGTGGTGCATCAAGTGCTGGTACCTATCCGTGACCATTGCCCCGCGGCGATTCCACCGCCGCCGGCCGACGATATGCACGGTATCGACGGCGAAGGCGTTGGCGGTGCGCACGACGGTGCCGATATTGGCGTCGTTTTCGAAGTTCTCGATGGCGATGTGCAGGCTATGCCGGCGCTTATCGATGTCCTCTTTGATCGCTTCCCTACTCCAGTAGCGGTAGGCGTCGACGACGTTGCGACGGTCGCCTTCGGCAAGCAGCTCTGGATCGTATTTCGCGGCCTCCGGCCCTTGCGGCAGCGGACCTTCCCAGGGGCCTACGCCATGGCGGCCCTCGTTCCACTCGGTCGGGCCCTTGGCCTGGTCGGCCGCGCCATCTGCGTTAGGCGAGGTCAAGGTCGCCCAAGCCCAGCAGGGAGCGGTACTCGAGGCCTTCTGCGGCGATGACGTCGCCGGCGCCGGTCTCGCGGTCCACAACGGTCGCCACGCCCACGACCTCGGCGCCGGCCTCGCGCAGCGCGGCCACGGCGGTCAGCGGGGAGTTACCGGTAGTGGTGGTGTCTTCTACGACAAGAACCTTCTTGCCTTCTACGTCCGCGCCCTCGATGCGACGCTGCATGCCGTGCTTCTTGGCTTCTTTGCGCACGACGAAGGCGTCGATATCGCGGCCCTCGGCATGCATGATGGAGGTAGCAACCGGGTCGGCGCCGAGAGTCAGGCCACCGACGGCCGCGAAATCCCAATCTGCGGTCAACTCGCGCAGCAGGGCGCCGATAAGGCGGGAAGCTTCGTGATGCAAGGTAGCGCGGCGGAGATCCACGTAGTAGTCAGCTTCCTTACCTGAGGACAGGGTCACCTTGCCGTGGACGACGGCCAGTTCCTTAACCAGTTCGGCGAGGCGGGCCTTCTTCTCGGCGTCCAAGTTCTGGGCGTGCGCGTTCTGGGCGTTGGTGGTGTGAGAATCCACAGTCATCTGCTCCTTGTTGTGGTTCGGGGACGGCGGCCGGCCGCCGGTATCGGACTCTAGGCTACTCTCCCCGGCGCGGGTCCGATTCCTCGGCCGCGGAGTCGCTCGCCGGGTTGGGGTCGGCCTGGTTGCGATCGGCCGCGGACTCGCTCGCCGGGGTGGGGTCGACTGGGTTGGGGTCGGCCGCACGGAGGCCATCGGTGGTGGAGTCGGCGGAGGGGCTGTCGAAGATGGAGGCGGCGCGGAACTGCTGGCGCGGCAGGCGGGCGGTATGAGAATCGGGGTTGGGGCGCTCGCGGCCGTCGGCAATGGCGTCTACTTCGTCGCCGCCGAGGGCGCTGTGCTCGACCGGGCCGCGGGTTTCGGAGTAGGCCCGAGACGGCATCTGCAACGGCTCTTCCGGCCGTTGGATGACGGGTCGCTCGAATTCGGGCGCGCCTGCGGTCGGCGCGCCGCCGACGACTTCGACGATGGGCTGAGCGGGAATCTCGCGGGCTGGATCCAATTCCTCAAGGCGCACCACGTGGGTGGCCGAGGAACGCGGGGGGAGGACGCGGGCGGCGTCGGCAAGCAGGGCGAGAGGCGGCAGCATCGCGTCCCATTCCGCGGAGCGCGCCTGCTTCGTGGTCTGCGCCAGGACCCACTCTGTTTCCATCCACAGTGCGGTAACGGCCTCGGGCATTTGCTGGAGGGCGACGTGGACGCGCTCGTCCACCATGCGCTCGGTCACGGCGCTATCCGAGGAATACACATCGAACCCCTCGATGGTCATGGCCAAAAGCAGGTCCTCGGAAGCCTTCGCGTCGTCGCGATCGAAACGACGGAAGTCCACCACCATGTCGGAGGCTGCGCCGGTGCGCATGGCCATGACGTTGACGCCATCGATATCCATCAACAGCATCTCGTGGCCGTACACGTTACCGGCGACAATGTCTTTGGGAGCCGCGCCGGTGGAGGCCACTCCCCTGGTCCATTCGTCTACGAGGTAAGGGTCGGCCTTCATGAATTCAAATCCCTTGGCTTCCGCCCAATTGCGGCGCTCGCGGCGCATGGTTCCCGGCAGGATCGGCCGGTGGCGCGCATGTGGCTTGGAAGGCGCGGGGTGCTCGCTCGCGGTCTCGGGGGCCGGCTGGTGATCGGGGTCGGGAGCCGGTTCACGCTCGGGGACCGGCTCGGGTTCGTCAGTTGGCTCAGGTTCTTGCTGGGACGGGGTCTCGGTCGCGGGCTCGGGAGTGGGCTCCGGTGCGGGAGCTGACGCAGCTGCTTCGGTGGCCGGAGTGGCCGGGTCAGCGGCAGAGGCACGCTCGGGGGCCACGCTCGAGGCCGAATCGGCAGGCTCGGCCGGGGCAGCGTTTTCGGGCGCGGCGAAGGTGGATGCGGAGTCCGTTGGCGTGGGGTCCGCGGGGGTGGGATCCACGGAGCTGGGGTCTGCGTCGGCGGAGGGTGTAGGGGTGGAGGTGCGCTGTTTGCCGTCGTAAAGCAGCAGGGCACCGCCGGCAATGCCGAGAAGAACCGCGAGAGCAAGGATTAGAAAAGCCATCACCCCACGATAGTAGTAGGAACGAGCAAGCCCTCAGCGCTCGGCGCGCGGACGCGGGAGGCTGAGGGCGAAGGTGAGGGGCGGACTGGGGCGGTTAGCCGTTGACGGTGAGGCGGTCGCCGCGCTCGACGGGGTTGTGGGGGTTGGCAGACCACTGGGACCAGCCACCGACATAGTGGCGCAGGCCGGTGAAGCCAGCGTCTTCCATGGCGGCCAAGGCGAGGGCGGAGTGGTTGCCGGAACCGGAGTAGATGATGGCGCCTTGGACGTTGTCGGGGGTGAGGCCGGCGTCGAAAAGCACTTCGCGGATTTCGCCCGCGGACTTCCAGGTGCGCAGGCCATCGTTGTGGAACAGGCGCTCCGGCACATTGACGGCGCCGGGGATGTGGCCGGCCTTGAGGTCAAGGTTCTCGCGACGGCCGGCGAAGCGGTTGCGGGTGCGGGTATCGATGAGCAGGCCATCGTGATTGCGCACGTCATCGATGGTGGCCACGGGCATCTGGCCCGGGTTGACCTCGGCGGTGGCACCAACGGCGAAGTTGCCAGGGCCGGTAAGCGTGGTATAGCCCAGGTGGCGCCAATTGGCTAAGCCGCCGTCGAGGATGCGGACGTTGTCCAGGCCGGCCCAGCGCAAGGTCCACCAGGCGCGGCCGGCGAAAAGGCCACGGCCTTCGTCATAGACCACGACTGGCCGATCCTCGCGGATTCCCCACTGGCGGAAGTGCTCCTGCAGCTTATCCGGATCCGGCAGCGGGTTGCGGCCTACCTGGGAGCCGGGCAGGCCGGCGAAGGAATTGGCGGTATCGCTAAATAGTGCCGTCGGGATGTGCAGGGAGGTGAATTCGTTATAGCTCTGGCGCAGCTGCGGCTGCCAGTGGGTGGCCAAGAGGGTGAAACGCTCGCCGTGATAAATGGATTCGCGGAGTTCTTGCGGGGAGACCAAAATGCTCATGCCCCCGAGTCTAGGGGCATGAGCAGGATTTGGCGCGGCGGGCGCTGTGCGCCCGACTAACGGGCGGCGATGTCTAGCTCGGCGCCGCCATCGGCGACGTCCACGTGGACGGTGTCGCCATCAACGATGTCGCCGGCCAGCAGCTTCTTGGCGAGCTTGTCACCAATGGCCTGCTGGATGGTGCGGCGCAACGGGCGGGCGCCATAGGCCGGGTCGTAGCCGCGCTCGGCGAGCCAGGACTTGGCGGAATCCGAGACCTGCAGGGTCAGGCGGCGGGCGTCGAGGCGCTCGGACAGGCCGCGCAGTTGGATGTCGACGATGCCGCGCAGTAGCTCCTCAGAAAGGGGCTCGAACATAACCACATCATCGAGGCGATTGATGAATTCGGGCTTGAAGGCCTTCTTCACCGCGTCCATGGTCTCCTCGCGGGTGCCGCCGGCGCCCAGGTTGGAGGTCAGGATGATGACGGTATTGCGGAAGTCGACGGTGCGTCCTTGGCCGTCGGTAAGCCGGCCTTCATCCAGGACCTGCAGGAGGACGTCGAAGACGTCGGGGTGGGCCTTCTCTACCTCGTCGAAAAGCACGAGCGTGTAGGGGCGACGGCGCACGGCCTCGGTGAGCTGGCCGCCGGCCTCGTGGCCGACGTATCCCGGAGGGGCACCGACGAGGCGGGAAACGGAGTGCTTCTCGCCGTACTCGGACATATCGATGCGCACCATGGCGGATTCATCGTCGAAGAGGAAGTCCGCCAATGCCTTCGCGAGCTCGGTCTTGCCCACACCGGTGGGACCGAGGAAGAGGAAGGAACCGGTCGGGCGGTTGGGGTCGGCCACGCCCGCACGGGAGCGGCGAACGGCGTCCGATACGGCAGTGACGGCTTCCTTCTGGCCGACCACGCGGTTGCCCAGCACGGATTCCATATTGAGCAGCTTCTCGGTCTCGCCCTGTAGCATCTTGCCGGCCGGGATGCCGGTCCAGGCGGAAACGACCTCCGCGATGGTGTCCGGGCTTACCTCCTCATCGAGCATCGTATTGCGCTGCTCGGAGGCCTTGACCTCCGCGGCCGCGAGATCCTTTTCCAGCGGGGGGATCTTGCCGTAGTTGATCTCAGAGGCGAGTGCGAGGTCGCCGTCGCGCTCGGCAATTTCGGCTTGGCGGCGCAGGTCATCGAGTTCTTCCTTGATGTTTTGGACATCATCGATGGCCTTCTTCTCATTGGCCCAGCGGGCCTTGAGCTCCCCGAGCTTCTCACGCTGGTCCGCGAGCTCACCCTGCAGGGTAGCCAGGCGATCCTGGGAGGCGGCGTCAGATTCCTTCTTCAGCGCCAGCTCTTCGATCTCCATGCGGCGAACGATGCGCTCAAGCTCGTCGATTTCCTGCGGGGAGGAGTCGATCTCCATGCGCAGGCGGGAGCCTGCTTCATCGACGAGGTCGATGGCCTTATCCGGTAGGAAGCGGTTGGTGATGTAGCGGTTGGATAGCTCGGCGGCCGATACCAACGCGGAGTCCATGATGCGCACGCCGTGGTGCACCTCGTAGCGCTCCTTCAAGCCACGCAGGATGCCGATGGTGTCTTCCACGGAAGGCTCGGCGGCGTAGACCTGCTGGAAGCGGCGCTCGAGGGCGGCGTCCTTTTCAATGTACTTGCGGTACTCGTCCAAGGTGGTGGCGCCAACGAGGCGCAGCTCGCCGCGGGCCAGCATGGGCTTAATCATGTTGCCGGCGTCCATGGAGCCGTCGCCAGTAGCGCCGGCGCCAACGATGGTGTGCAGCTCATCGATGAAGGTGATGATCTCGCCCTCGGAGGACTTAATCTCATCGAGCACGGCCTTGAGGCGCTCCTCGAATTCGCCGCGGTACTTCGCACCGGCGACCATGGAGCCAAGATCCAGGCTGATGAGGGTCTTGCCCTTGAGGGACTCGGGGACGTCGCCAGCCACGATGCGGCGGGCCAAGCCCTCCACGATGGCGGTCTTGCCCACGCCGGGTTCGCCAATGAGCACTGGGTTATTCTTCGTGCGACGGCTAAGCACCTGGACCACACGGCGGATTTCCTGATCGCGGCCGATAACCGGGTCGATCTTTCCCTCTCGGGCGCGGGCGGTGAGGTCCGTGGCGTACTTTTCTAGGGCCTGGAACTGGTCCTCCGGGTTCTCAGAGGTCACCTTGGCAGCGCCGCGGACGGAGGGGAAGGCACCCTTGATGGCGTCATAAGTAGCACCACGGCCGGTAAGTAGCTCGGCGGCGTCGGTCTTAGAGCCAGCGATGGCGGCGAGGAGGACCTCGGTGGAGACGAACTCATCGCCCAGCTCCCCGGCCAACTCCTGCGATTTAGTCAGGACGTTGAGGCCATCGCGGTTAAATTGCGGGTTGGCCATATTGGCGCCCTCGGCTTTGGGATAAGAATCAACGAGCTCGCGGGCTTCCTTGAGCACGGTATCTGGGTCTACGCCGGTGGCCTTAAGAACTGGGGCGGCAATGCCGCCTTCTTGGCTCAAGATAGCGGCCAGCAGATGGGCCGGGCGGATATCCGGGTTGCCATTAGAGGAGGCTGTTTGCAGGGCGTCCTGCAGGGCCTCTTGTGTTTTAGTGGTGGGGTTAAATGAGTTCATGTGTGCGTTGCTCCTTCTAAGTTTTATTCACCCACTGTAGGGCTTCACTTAGCACAACGCACCCAGAGTTGAGCCTATTCCACTCAACCTAAATATTTTTGAGCGTGGGGCGCTCAACTTTGCGCAGGACTTTTAAACCTGCTTGTATTCCTCGTTTTCGTGGCCCAGAATCTGCAAGCTATGCGCGATGGCAAAGAAGGATACGGTCACTACCTGAACAAAAAGCGCCCACTTGAGATCTTCATTAAAGGTCTTGAAATCGCCGATACTACACAGATGGGCAATGCCATTGGCGCCGGCCCATACAGCCAAGGCGCTGATATAAACCAGCTGGTCGGTGGGGGTAATTCCCATCTCGATGACAAACTTGCGGAGTAGGTCCATCATGATGGCATAGTTCTTGGTCATACCCTCATGCGAGCTGCCATCACCATTGTGTGGAACGATGGAACCGCTGGCCAGCGCGATAATGGAGCTGAAACGCTCTGGGTACATCATCGCGTAATTAAAATAGGCGGCCGCAACAATCTGCAGTTGGTCTACAGTGGGGGTGTCCTCCGGAAGCGCAGCAAGGCAATCCTCGAAGACCTTGACCATTTCCGTGGTGGTGAGGGTTTCTGCCACCTCACGCAGCGCGAAATCGTTGTCCACGATGGTGGTCAGGAAGTCTTTGGAGGTACCAAGCTTTTCGGCCACGTGGTCAAAGAAGCGGCGGTCGACACCGCGGCGACCAGCCACGCGCAGCGCGGCCTCAATAATGACCTTCTTGGCTTCCTCAGGATCCATCTGCTCAAGGTTATCCGGAGCCACGAAGGGTTTTTCACGCTCGCTGCCCATGACCTTTTCCACAATGCCGCGGGCATCGTTCATAATGGGGCGGCGTTGCGGGATCTGCTTATTCTTAAACCAATATTGCAGGGCATCGACTACGAGGCGATCGACCTGCTTAAGATTGGCGGCGCGAATAACGGCATGTTGCAGGCGCAAGATACCCATCACACTCAAGTGGCCCATGCCGTGAATGACCGACCAGCACGCCAAGGTGATGCGGCCGATTTCCAAAGGCGAGATGTCTCCATCGTGGGCCACGACGGCACCCTGTTCTTCGGCAAAGCGCTTGACGACGTCCAGCGCCATGTCCGCCCCCGGAGTCCCCGACTTTTCTCCCTTGGCAAATTGGCAGACGTGCTCCTCATCCATAGCATCGTACCGCTCGAAGAGGTAGTGGTAGATGGCGGGCTCGTCATGGGCGTAGGCAAAGTAGGCCTCTGCCAGCTGCATGAGGACATCGCCGCCGGAATCACCCTCCGGCAGGTGACGCGCCGCTTCCACCATGTATTCAGACATGCGACGATCCAAGAAGGCGGGGACTTCCGCGAGCATGTCGGCACCGGTGGCGAATTCCTCAGCCACCACCTGTGGCGAGAGACCAGCCTGGTCCGCCACAGATTCCACGGTAACGGCTTGCTCGCCTTCGCAGCCCGCTACATAAACAGCGGCTTCCAGGATGATCACCCGCCTGGAAGCCGCATCTAACTGGTACATCTAGTTCCCCATCAAGACAAAGATTAATACCCGCTAATTCTAACAAAATTTAAGGTACAGGAATAACCCCCAATCGAATGCCCTTTCTCGAGAAAATCTTTTCTCACCGATGTTAACGGTGGTAGCGCGGCCTATAGGCCATGGTCGCGGCCATGAGGGTTTCCACCAATCCCGCACCGACGAGAAATATTCTTAACTTTTATGCGGTCAATCTCATAGTTTTTCAAGGCGGGAAGGAGGGGGTCGTCGGCAAGCGCGGCTATGCTTGCTTCTGTCCTACATGGCCGATGCCCTCTTGGAAGATAGTGCCGCGCGGCGGCATAAGGCGCATGGCCTTGAAGGCAATGTAGACGCCGATGGAAATCGCCAAGGAAATGGCGCCGAAGACGCCGGTAAATCCGTACATGACAGCCATGGGCGCGATGATGGTCCACGAGATTTCGAAGGGACCGAAACCGATATAGGCCATGCCGTATTCGGACAGCGTGCCGGACTTGAGCTTAGGATCCACAATCTTGAGGATGGCGATGCCGGTCGCCACGGTGGCGGTGGCCCAGCCCCAGCCAAAGATGCCGCGCTCGATCCAGCGCTCACCAAAGAACTCGGCCGGGAACCACAGCAAGAAGAACACGCAGAAGATGGTGCCCAAGACGAAGAGCAGGAGAAGTGCCTGCCAATAAGAGGCAATAGCGGCTGGGACGATGGCAGCCACGCCGAAAGCGATGAGGTAGTCCGTGGCCGCGCCGGAAATGGAGGAAATGGAGTCCTTATCCAGATAATCCTCGGCGCCGACGAAATTCATGACCGCACGGAAGAGAAGGCCCACCACCATAGACATAGCAAAAAGCGGCACGGAGACGTTTTCCCAGATGCTGCTCAAACCCTGATTGATGCCGTAGGCGGTCATCACGGTCAAGATGATGAAGCCAAAGTGCAGTGCGAGCGGCTCGATGGAGGAAGGGTTGGTGGTAGCGCGGCCGAGAGACGGGCGCTCATCAATATTCTTGATGTAGCCGCGACGCAGCTCTTCCGGCAGCTCCTTGGGTACGTGGGAGACCTTGCCCTTGCGGATGCCCCAGTTACCGGCGATTACGCCGCCAATGATAGCGGCCAGCGTGCCGACGGTCGCTGAGGTAAAGCCGAGCGAAGACGCGGCATCAGCGCCCACGCCCTCCAGCGCGCCGCCCACGGCCGCAGCAGTACCGAAGCCGCCGGTAAAACCGACGGGCAGCATCATGCCGAACCAATTCGGGGTATCGAAAAGCGGCGCAAAGAGGATAAGGCCCAGCACGATAAACAGGCCCCACTGGCCGGTGAACATCATGGTGGAATAGCCCCACATATTGCGCGCGCCCTTGCCCATGTTGCCGCCCACTTCCATGGAGTAGGCCATGGACGCAAAGACCACCGCAATGAGGATGGAGGTGTAGTCACCCAAATTATCGGAGAAGTTGATCCAGCCCAGCACGTTTGGACCTACCAGCAGGCCGATAAGGCCGGCGGTAATAGGGGCAGGCAGCAGCAGGTCCTGGAAGATGAACTTCACCTGGTGACGCAGGACGTTGCCGATGACCATGAGCAAAGAAATCCAGCCCACATCCAACATGAGCGTATAAGCGGAAAAATCTTCCATGGGGACCCTTTCTAGCTGTGCAATTATGGCGACTTGCCCCCGTTAGAGGGCAGACGGATAGGGAATACAATACCTTCCGACAAGTGAGCCACAACATAGGCTCCCGTTTTCACCCCCACTACACTTTCAGTAGGTAGCTCGACCCCCGGTTGGGCGCTGACTATTAGGATGATGTGACATGTGGGAATTGGGCGAGCATTTTCGAAATTACGAAGACGAGTACCGCGATGCGGTCCACGAGCATTTCTTTAACGCGGTGCCTGAATCCCGGCAGATTTTTGCCCTGTCCATGCGCGATACCCATACCTCGATGGTGCCTGCGCTGGCGTGGGTGATTGAGCATACGGAGCCTGGGGAGCCCCTGCTTGCCGACGTCTCCGCAAAGCTCACCCAGCTCGCCCGCGATCACCGCCGGCATGGGTTTCCGGCCGAAATCTATTCCCGCTTTGACGATGCCCTCGTGGCGGGACTGCGGGTTTTGGCGCTAACGCAGTATCAATACAACTTTGCCTGCGACGTCATCCACCAGGTATGTACCACGATGGCCGACGCCGCACGGGAATCCGACGCCGCCGGCGAAGCACCGGCGCACTCGGCGCAAGTGGTAGCGGTGGATCACCCCACCCGCGAGACATCCATCATCCGCGTGGAGGCTGGCCTGGCTGTGCCCTACCAACCGGGGCAGCACTTTCCGGTGACTACACAGTACTTGCCCGGGCAATGGCGGATGCTCACCCCTGCGCAGCCTAGCGACGGGACCGGTCAGCTGATCTTTCACGTCTCCACCGCGGGCGAGGCTTCCCGGTCCCTCGCGCACGCGCAGCCCGGAGACTGGTGGACCTTGGGCCAGCCCGCCGGCGGCATTAGCCTCCAGAACGCGGGCGCAGGTGAACTGGTCATCATTGCCTACGGCACCGGCTGGGCCACAGCCCGCTGCGCGGCGCTCGCCGCGCTGGGCGATAAAGTCCGCAGCCGAGTACCGCGCCTCTTTGCCGTGGCGGGCAGCCCCGGCGCCCACTATGACACCTACTTCCAGCAGAACCTAGCAGCGCTCGGCGTACCGGTGCGCCGCATCGTGCGGGAAGAAAAAGACCCGTGGTTGCTCAATGCCCGCGAATTGGCACCCGGCGCCGACTACGTGGTCTCCGGGGAGCCGACCGATGTAGTAGTCAACGAGGTGGAGTTATCCACAGGCACTCCCCCGCGCTTCCTACTCGTCGGACCGGCCGAAGAAGTTGTGGAAGGTGAGGAAGAGTTGGTTCAAAGGGGCGTCGGCAAGCAGCACATCGACCTCCTTAGCTGGGGCCGCGACGGGCGCTGGCAGCCGGAAGACTACGCGGCACTGGCCTAGTCCGCAGTGGCCACGACCGGCAGGGCGCGGCGGGTTTTCGCTACCTCATTCGGATCGATGTCGGCATAAAGGATGTCATCCTCGTACCCGGCCTCGGCCATGCGCACGCCATTCGGGTCAACGATGGTGGAATGGCCAATGCCCGTTGGTCCGGAAGGATTGCCCGCCTCTGCGTCACCGCCCGGGCGCGATTGGCCGGCCGCAACGATATAACTGGTGGAGTCCAAGGCACGCGCGGCCGTGAGCAGGCGCCATTGCTCCAGCTTTCCGGGGCCGTCCGCCCAGCTCGTGGGCACAACAATGAGCTGCGCGCCCTGGCTGGCCAGCTCCTTAAACTGCTCCGGGAAACGGATGTCATAGCAGGTGCCTACGCCCACAATAAGGTCATCCACGTCGAAGGCCACCAGCGATTCGCCGGCCAAGACCGTATCCGATTCGCGGTAGTCAAAGGCATCATAGGTATGAATCTTGTCGTAGCCACCCAGTACGCCAGGACCTGCAATGAGCGCCGTATTGGTCACGCGATTAATGGTCTTGCCCTCGCGCTCCACGGTATCGGCTGGGCAGAACATGCCGGCCACGACGGTGACCTCGAGCTCCTCTGCGAGCGCTTGGATCGCCGTGGCGAACGGGCCTTCGAGCGTCTGCGCCTGCTCATCAAGGCGCCCGGAGCGGAAATTCTGCGACGTGGCCTCCGGCAGCACGATTAACCGCGCCCCGTTTCCGGCTGCCTCACGGATCTTGGCAAGGGCCAGTTCCTGGTTTTCGGTGATATTACCGGTGGACGTTAACTGCACTGCTGCTACCTTCATGCCTCCCAAAATAATGAAGCAGGGCAAAGTTATCCACAGGCTGCGTCATAACCCCTAGCGCGGCGTTGTGTGGTCCTTCAGGCTTAGGGGCATGAGTTATGTAGAAATTCCCACGCACCTGCCCGATTACGTCCGCTCCCTCATGGCGCGTCCTCCACTGCCACCGCCGACGGCCGCGCTCGATACCGCCTACCGCACCGCGGCCGCACTAGAGCGGGCCCGCGACACCTGGTCCAGCACCGTGGCCGCAACGGAGGACGCCACGACCGAGCAATTGCGCTCCATTGCGGCCTTTCTCGGCACTGCCGCTGGGGTGGATTCCCGCCTGGGCCATGCACTGGGAGATGCGCGATGACCCTATCTATGGCTTTAAGACATGGCGCCAGTACGTTGCACAGCGAACGCACTGAACTGCGTTTTCGATTTTTAGATGCACACCAGGATTGGCGCGGCCTATCACTGGGTGGCCCCGCTGGTGACGCCGCCCGCACCAGTTTGGCGGGCTACACCGACTGGCTGACCCAGCCGCTGCACCAGATGGAGCAGGTTGCCACCACCCTTGAGCGTCACGCGGACCTGCAGGCCCGCCGCGAGGAACTCGAGGACCGCATCATCGCATTTCTAGGACAAGTGGATGAGCGCAATGGCGCCGCGGCCAGTGCCGCTGGACTCTTGTTGAATCAGGTGCGGGCACTGGGTGATTCCCTCGACTGGCTGTGCTCCCAAGAAATCGATGCCCTGTGTACGCCTGCCGGGGTCGCGCCACCCGTTCGCTTCGAAGACTTCTCCGATCTTCCAGTGGATACCGTCCACGAGATTAACCTTGCCCACGCCAGCGAGCACGTATCTCAGCTAGCCGCGCAGAACCCAGATATGCGGGTGCTAGAAACTAGCGACGGACGGCTCGTAGCCATGGTGGACCCCGGCGGCTTCCGGACTACGCCGGCATCACTTACCACCTTCGTGGAAGGAGTTCACTCCTCCGATCCAGAAACCTGGCAGCGCGCGGTAGACCGCGGCCGCAATCTTGCTAAGGCCAGTGGCGGGCCGGCGGTGGTGTGGTTGGGCTACCAGGCGCCATCCTCCCTACCCCGTGCGGTTCACGCCACTCCCGCGCGCACTGCCAGTCAAGAACTCGCCCGGTTTCAGCGCTCGCTCGGTACACGCTATCCGCAGGCCAAGCGCACCGTAGTGGGATATTCCTATGGTTCTGTCGTCACCGGGCATGCCGCAAAGCAGGAAAGGATTGCTGAGGACGTAGTGCTCGTCGGCAGCCCTGGCACCGGCGCTGACCATGCCTCAGAACTGCATGGCCGCATCTGGGCGGCCACAAATGCCAACGACCCCATCGCTATTACGACGGGGCCTAACGGCGGCATCCATGGTCCCGATCCCACCGTTGATACTTTTGGTGCCACTCCCCTCCCCGGCGCGGATGGCCTCCCTGGCGATCATGGCTCCTATTGGGAGGACCCGCGGTTCTTGCGTGGCCTAGGCCAAGTGGCGCGCGCGAACTAATCCGAGGGGTACGGCCTTTAGAACAGGCCGGCCGGCTGGTCCGAATAGGAGACCAACATATTCTTAGTCTCCTGATAGTGGCCCAGCATCATCAAGTGGTTCTCACGGCCAAGGCCAGATTCCTTGTAGCCACCAAAGGCACTGTGCGCTGGGTAGTCGTGGTAGTGGTTTACCCACACGCGGCCGGCTTGGATATCGCGGCCCGCGCGGTAGCAGATGTTTTGGCTGCGCGACCATACGCCGGCACCAAGGCCGAAGTTGGTGGCGTTAGCGATTGTGATCGCCTCGTCATAGTCCTTAAACGTAGCTACGGAGAGCACCGGGCCAAAGATCTCCTCCTGGAAGATGCGCATGTCGTTATTTCCCTTAAACACGGTGGGCTCGATGTAGTAGCCCTTTTCCAGGCCTTCCACCTTGTTCACGTGGCCGCCCACAAGAGTCTCCGCGCCTTCTTGCGGACCGATCTCCAGGTACTGCTTGATCTTGTCCATCTGCTCCTGGGAGGCCTGCGCACCCATCATGGTTTCCGTATCGAGTGGGTGACCAATCTTAATCTTCTTGACGCGCTCAACGGCCAGTTCCAAGAACTTATCCGCAATGTCTTCGTGCACCAGCGCGCGCGATGGGCACGTGCAGACCTCGCCTTGGTTAAGGGCGAACATGACAAAGCCCTCCACGCACTTTTCCAAGTAGGAATCGTCTTCATCCATGATGTCTTTGAAGAAGATGGACGGGGATTTACCACCCAGTTCCAAGGTAACGGGGATGACCTTGTCAGCGGCAGCCTTGTTGATGATCTTTCCCACCGGGGTAGAGCCGGTGAAGGCGATTTTGGCAATGCGGTCCGAACCGGATAGTGCCGCACCGGCTTCATCACCTAGGCCATTGACGATATTGAGCACGCCGTCAGGAAGAAGATCACCGATGATATCGATGAGCAACAGGATGGATGCTGGTGTCTGCTCAGCCGGCTTCATGACAATGCAGTTTCCAGCAGCCAGCGCTGGCGCAATCTTCCAGGCGGCCATGAGCAACGGGAAATTCCACGGGATAATCTGGCCTACGACGCCGAGCGGCTCATGGTAGTGATAGGCCACGGTGTCCTGGTTGAGCTGGGACAGGCGGCCCTCCTGGGCGCGGATGGCGCCAGCGAAGTAGCGGAAGTGATCCACGGCCAGCGGAATATCAGCGGCCAGAGTTTCGCGTACGGCCTTGCCGTTCTCCCAAGTTTCCGCGACCGCAATCTTTTCCAGGTTTTCCTCGATGCGGTCCGCAATGCGATGCAGAAGCAATGCACGCTCGGCCGGGGTGGTTTTACCGAAGGTTTCGAAGGCCTTTTCCGCGGCATCGATAGCCAAGTTGATATCGGCTTCTTTGCCGCGAGCTACCCGGCAAAATACCTCGCCGTTTACTGGACTGATGTTGTCCATGTATTCACCATCGACGGGCGCCACCCACTGGCCGCCGATGTAGTTGTCATAGCTTTCGCGATAGTCAACGATGGAGCCTTCGGTTCCCGGGGCTGCATACAGGGTCATGCTGTGTGTCCTTTCCTGGAGAAAATTACGGGTAAAGGTGTTGTGCGACACTAATATTCCTGCCTGTGTCTTACATCACCAACCTGCTAGTCATCCTAACCCTAAACTTTGCAATGCGCACTGATTACAGTTACCCCCTTTGCAAATATTCACATGCCACCGCGAGTACGCAGGCAGAAGAAAACCCCGCATCCAGCGGGGAAGCTGGCTGCGGGGTTGGGTGTACTCGTCTGCAGAGCGAGAGTTAGTCTTGGCCGTATCCACGGCCGCGGGAGCGCTTGCGCTCACGCGCGGTACGCGGGCTCCACATCACCACGGAAGTGGACCGTGGTACATGGACAAGCTCGCCACTGCGCTGCGGGCGACGTCCAGCGGCCTGCTCGCGCAGGGCTCGGACCTCTTCAGCTAAAGCGTCGCGCTCAGCCTCGAGTCGATCGCGTTCTTCGGTCAACTCGATGATGGACTTGATGCCGGCAAGGTTGACGCCATCGTCCTGGGACAGCGCCTGAATCTTGCGCAACAGCTCAATATCCCGGTCAGAGTAGCGGCGGCCGCCGCCACGGGTGCGGGCCGGGGAGACTAAGCCCATACGGTCATAGGTGCGCAGGGTCTGGGCGTGCATTCCGGATAGTTCTGCAGCTACCGAGATGACGTAGACCGCGGTGCCGGAATCTTCTGCCTTTCCAGTGCTCATCTTTCAACACACCTCCTGCCTTAAGCATTCTCGGCGCCGGCCCAACCCGCACGCGGGTTGAAACCGGAGTCCTTTTCCGCTTGAGCATAGGTGCGCAGGGCGCTGGAGGCAGCGGCATCGAGCTTGGTGGGCACGGTAACCTGCACGGAAACCAGCAGATCACCGGAGTTGCCACCGCGCTTGGCGATGCCCCTTCCACGCACCCTCAACGTGCGACCATCCGGGGTGCCAGCCGGGATCTTCACGCGCACCGGGTTATCCAAGGTAGGAACCGCGATGGTGTCGCCCAAGGCCAGCTCCGTGAAGGAAACCGGAACGGTGACATGGAGGTCATCGCCCTCGCGGGTAAAGACCTTATCCGGCTTTACAGTCACCGCTACGAACAGGTCACCGGCCGGTGTGCCGTTGGGACCTGCTTCGCCCTGGCCGGCGAGGCGGACCTTTTGTCCATCAATGACGCCGGCAGGGATGCGCACGGTGATATTGCGGGTGCGGTGAACCGTGCCAGTGCCGTGGCAATCCTTGCACGGATCCGTGATGCGGCGGCCGGTGCCATCGCAGTCCTTACACGGGGCAGAGAAACCGAAGGCGCCGCGGTTTTCCGAGGTAAAACCGGTACCGCTGCAGGTGCCACAGGTAGAGGTCTTGCCGGAAGCGGAACCCGAGCCGTGGCACGTGGTGCAGGGCGCATTGCCGCTGAGCGCTAGGGGAATGGTGGTTCCCTTAGCAGCCTCTCGGAAGTCGAGGGTTATTTCCGTTTCGACGTCGGCCCCCCGCGACGGTTTAGCTGAGTGGCCAGCACTACCGCCGCGGTTGAAAACGCTACCGAAGATATCCCCAACACCGCCGCCTTGAGCCGATCCTCCAGCGGATCCTCCGAAGAGGTCCGAGAGGTCGAATTCTTGCGCACCTTGTCCACCCATGCGCGTGGATCGAAACCCGCCGGGAAATCCGGCGCCTCCCATCCGTCCAAAGCCGCCTCCATTGCGGAGCATGGCCTTGAACTGGTCGTATTCCTTGCGCTCGGTGGCGTCGGAAAGCACGTCGTAGGCTTCCGCAACCTTCTTGAACTTTTCCGCTGCCGCGGGGTCGTCCGGGTGGGTATCAGGGTGATTTTCGCGCGCTAGCTTGCGGTAAGCACGCTTAATCTCGTTCTGGTCTGCGGACGAGGAGACCCCCAGATCCGCATAGTAATCTTTGTCTGCCCATTCGGGTTTAGCGCTCACTGGGCATCTCCTCCTTTCAAAGAGAATCGATACAAGTTAAGTAAAAGGGCGCCGCGGGAAGGTCACTAGTCAATTCCCAGGGCGCCCTTTATGTTATTTACTCGGATTCTTCCGAGCTGCCGGACTCATCGCTGGGGTCCGCGATGATGACCATGGCATTGCGTACGAGCCTGTCGCCCACGCGGTAGCCCTTGCGCAGCACGGTGCCAAGCACCTGCTCATCGCCGGAGGACAAGTCCTGCACGGCTTCGTGGACCTCAGGGTCGAAGGCATCGCCTTCCTCACCAAAGGCAGCGAGGTCGTGCTTTTCCAGCGTGCTGTGGAGCTTATCCGCAAACGCCTTGAGCGGGCCTTCCAAGTCGCCGTGTTCACGAGCCAGTTCCAGGTCATCAAGGACAGGCAGCATATCTGCGATGACCTTGGCCTTGGCGGTCTCGATTACGGCCTGGCGGTCGCGCTCGGTGCGGCGGCGGTAGTTGGTGTATTCCGCATTGAGACGCTGCAGGTCTTCTGTGCGTTCTGCCAACTGTGCTTCCACATCGCTAGCGCCGGTGCCTGCGGGCTCTTCGCCCGCTGCTTCGGCTTCTACCTCATCAGCGTTGACATCTGCCAGCGCTTCTTCGAGGTCAGCATCGAGGGTGGGATCCAGCTCGGCTTCTTCGGTGGCGTCAGCCTGTGCTTCCTGCGCAGCCTGGGCCTCCTCGGCCTGCTCGGCAGCAGCCTCAGCGCGGTCAGCCGAGGTAGCCTCCGGATCCGTGTTTTCCGGGTCGCCTGGGTTGTGCGGCATTCCGCTGTCCTGAGTCATTACTTGTTGCCATCCTTGTTCTCGTCCTCGTCAACGACCTCAGCGTCGACGACGTTCGGGTCACCCTGCGCAGCACCAGCATCGGCAGCACCCTCGGCGCCTGCCTCAGCAGCCTGTGCCTCGTAGATCTGCTTGCCCATCTCCTGGGATTCGGTGGACAGCTTCTCCACTGCAGACTTGATGGCCTCGAGGTCATCGCCCTTCAGAGCCTCATCAACGGCATCAGCAGCCTCGGTGACCTTGGTCTTAACGTCCTCGGATACCTTGTCAGCGTTGTCATCCAAGAACTTGCGGGTCTGGTAGGAGGTGGACTCTGCGTTATTGCGCAGCTCCTGCTCCTCACGGCGCTTCTTGTCCTCTTCAGCGTGCTGCTCAGCATCCTTGACCATGCGGTCGATTTCTTCCTGGGACAGGCCGGAACCATCCTGAATCTTGATGGTGTTTTCCTTGCCGGTGCCCTTGTCCTTTGCGGTCACGTGGACGATACCGTTGGCATCGATATCGAAGGTGACCTCAATCTGCGGAACACCGCGCGGTGCCGGAGCAATGCCGCCGAGCTCGAAGGAGCCGAGCAGCTTATTAGCGGTAGCCATCTCGCGCTCGCCCTGGAAGACCTGAATCTGTACGGAAGGCTGGTTGTCCTCTGCGGTAGTGAAGGTCTCGGACTTCTTGGTCGGGATGGTGGTGTTGCGCTCGATGAGCTTGGTCATCACGCCACCCTTGGTCTCAATGCCGAGGGACAGCGGGGTGACGTCGAGAAGCAGCACGTCCTTAACCTCGCCGCGCAGCACGCCTGCCTGCAGGGCAGCGCCGACTGCAACAACCTCGTCCGGGTTAACGCCCTTGTTGGCATCCTTGCCGGTCAGTTCCTTAACCAAGTCAGATACGGCTGGCATACGGGTGGAGCCACCAACGAGAACAACGTGGTCGATATCGCCGACGGAAAGGTCAGCGTCCTTGATGACCTGGTTGAACGGAGCCTTGGTGCGGTCCAGCAGATCCTGGGTGATCTTCTGGAACTCGGTGCGGGTCAGGGTCTCATCCAAGAACAGCGGGTTCTTGTCGGAGTCAACGGTGATGTACGGCAGGTTGATGTTGGCCTGCTGGGAGGAGGACAGCTCAATCTTGGCCTTCTCTGCAGCCTCGCGCAGACGCTGTACGGCGCGCTTATCCTTGGTCAGGTCAACGCCCTGGGAGGTCTTGAAGCGGTCTACCAGCCAGTCGACGATGCGCTGATCCCAGTCATCGCCACCCAGCTCGTTATCGCCGGCGGTGGCCATAACCTCAACGACGCCATCGCCGATTTCCAACAAGGAGACGTCAAAGGTGCCGCCACCCAGGTCGAATACCAGGATGGTCTGCTCCTGCTCGCCCTTTTCTAGGCCGTAAGCCAAAGCAGCTGCGGTTGGCTCGTTAACGATACGGAGCACGTTCAGGCCTGCAATCTGGCCAGCTTCCTTGGTGGCCTGGCGCTGTGCGTCCTCGAAGTATGCAGGAACGGTAATAACGGCGTCAGTAACATCCTCACCGAGGTAAGCCTCTGCGTCGCGCTTCAGCTTCATCAGCGTGCGAGCGGAGATCTCCTGGGAGGTGTAATCCTTATCATCAATGTTGATCTTCCAGTCGGTGCCGATGTGGCGCTTGACGGAGCGAATGGTGCGGTCAACATTGGTTACCGCCTGGTTCTTAGCGGACTGGCCGACCAGGATTTCGCCATTCTTTGCAAAAGCAACGACGGAAGGCGTGGTGCGGGAGCCTTCAGAGTTAGCGATAACGGTGGACTCGCCACCCTCCAGTACGGAAACGACGGAGTTCGTCGTACCAAGGTCAATACCTACTGCGCGTCCCATGATTTCTTCTCCTTTTATCTTGGGGTAATTAATAAAGTTGACTGTCAGTGACTCAACTTCTCGTTGCGTCCGAGCGCTACTGTAACAGAACTTCTACGTCCGGTCACACAACCTTGAGCCCGTGTCACTCAATCCTTACAACGGGTAGCCTACAAAAGTTATTCCCCGCGACTCAACTTTTCTTGTAAACCTTGCCTTTATGCAGCTCAGCCCCGCCCTTGCCGACGCCCACACCCCTACCCTCCGCACAATCACCCCCTTCACCCAACACTGCCCCACACCCAAACGGAGATCCTTAAATAACCCTAAGAGGATCCAAAAGTCACCTCAGAAAGGATCCAAAAGAGGATTGGCAGCTCGCCCCCGCTACCGCACACTAGGAACTACAGCAGTTAAGAGCTGCTACCCCAGAGAGAGATTGTAGTTTTACTCCGCCGATCCGAAAGGAATGTATATGTTCGATTCCCTCGCAGACCTCAGCTCCGCCATCGACTGGGAAGCACTCGTTAAGGGCATCAAGGGCCTCATCGACGCTTCCTCCGAGTCCAACACCGACTCCGAGGGCCTGTCCTCCGTATTCGAGGGCCTGTCCTCCAAGGATGACGCAGAGGCTGCTGCAGAAGCTAAGTAATTAGCCTTCTGTACTCCTTCATGAAGACCAGCTAAACCCCTCACCTTCTTCCTCCGCTCGGAACCCACCACAAGGAACCGCGCACGAAGGTGCGGGGGTTTCGCTGTTTTCAATCGCTGGGCGGATTCTAGTGGTCGTGGAAACACTTCTTATGTTTCGGTTGAGTTTATCAGTGCGGCCATTTTCTCGGCTGGTGTTTGAAAGCCCAGGGTTTTGCGGGGGCGGCGGTTGAGTTGCATGGCGACGAATTCTAGGTCCGCTGCACTATGGACGCTTAGGTCTGTTCCTTTAGGGAAGTACTGCCTTAGTAGTCCATTGGTGTTTTCATTGGTGCCTCGCTGCCACGGCGAACCAGGATCGCAGAAGAACACGGGACAGTTTGTCGCTACAGAAAAGGCCTTATGGCAGGCCATTTCACTTCCCTGATCCCAGGTAAGTGATCCTTTGAGATGATCTGGCAAGGTAGCAATCGCTTTAGTAAGTGCTTCATTTACTTCGGTAGCACTATGCCCATTAGGTAAATGCAGCAAGATGACATAGCGCGTGGTTCGCTCTACTAGCGTGCCAATTGCAGACTTATTACCCGCGCCTAAAATGAGGTCGCCTTCCCAATGACCTGGTACTGCTCGGTCATCTACTTCTGCTGGCCGGTCGGAAATCATCACCATAGGGTCAACAAACCGCCTGCGGGCACTGCGCGTGCCACGAGGTCGACGTTGGGCGTGACCGCGACGCAGTGCAGCAGCGACTTCCTTTTTCAACTCGCCTTTAGCCTGGAAATACAAAGACTGATAAATAGTTTCAGGACACACGTACATAGTCTCATCACCGGGATAGCGACTGCGCAACCTCCCAGAAATCTGCTCCGGCGAGTACCTATCTTTCACCATCGCCCAGACCACGGTGCGCAAACGTGGATTGGCATCAATCTTGCGCTTTTTCGGTCTAAACCTACGCAACACCGATTTACGGTGCGCATGCGTGGGAAGATACACCCCAAATTCATCCCGGTTGCGTTTAAGCTCCTTGCTGATAGTGCCAGCAGAGCGCTGAAGACGCCGAGCTATCTCACGTACACCTTTGCCTTGCCGGTCAAGATCAAAGATGAGCTCGCGTTCTTCTATCGATAAGTAGCGCGAAGAGATACGCCTATCGATACGCTGTTGCGGAATAACCTGGACTGGAACTGCTTGACGACCATCAACGTACTCAATTACCTGCATAAGCCTGTTATACAGCGCCACATCCGGGCCAGCCGGGACAAAAGGCACACGCCCGGTGGAAAGCTTAATGACACCTTTGTCTATATCAGCAGCATTACTGGGGTTGCCCGCAAATCGTGGACACGTAGTGGGGCTACCTAGTGTTTAGGCAGCTATTTCTTTTCTACTGGTGGTTAGACCAATGTGGTTTTCGAAGTCGACGGGACTGACCATTCCTAGTGCAGAGTGCCGGCGCCGACGGTTGTAAACGACTTCCATCCAGTAGGCAACGGCCTTGCGCGCGGCATCACGGGTTGGCCAGCGCTTGCGGTCGTAGAACTCGGTTTTAAGCGTCGACCAGAACGACTCAGCCATCGCGTTATCAAAGCACACACCAGTACGCCC
>NZ_JASPHM010000014.1:0-75014 GCF_030229215.1 Corynebacterium sp. MSK150 | reverse complement strand
AGCGTATATTTGACGTTAACTCAAAGGTCAGAGCCTAAAAATCCCCGTTTCCAGACACACTTTCTGACCCTTAACCCGCTTTGGGGCGCTGGGGTAGCTAACGCGTCTTGCTTTGCGCGTGCAGACCGCGCGCGGCGGCGCTGCAGGGTGGGGAGGAACCACGTTGCGATGGCCGCGATGACAGTAATAATGCCCGCGCTCCACGCGAGGTATTTCACGGGCGTAAACCACCACGCCAGGGCCGCGACTACTGCGATGAGGATCCATACGACGGGCACGAGGAAGCTGGGTTGTTCGGCCCACGGTTCCCGTGGGAATCGGCTACGGGCCTCTGCGCGGATGCGGCGTGGCGTTTTACGGGCAAGTACCAAGGAACAGGCGACCACGAAGGCCAAGCCGATACCGGCGATGAGCAGGTTGCCGCTTACGCCGCCGAACATAAATACGCCGACGGAAAGAGCTAAGGACAAGCGTTCACCGAACGTGAGTGGGAAGTTCTGTGTGGGATCCACATCTGGATAGATGCTGGTGAAGATGTCTTTGCGGGGGTCGTTTTGCATTCTTTGCCTCTTATAGGGGTGGTTTATTGACAATCAGAAGGAGCTAGGTAAGGATACACTTACCTAACTAAGGCAAGCGTAGCCTATTTCATTTCTAGACACGAAAACAAGGTTTTCAATATGATTGGAAAACTGTGGAAGCCGGCGTTCGGCAGCATCGTCGCCGCTTTTCTCGTCGCGGCATTCGCCCCACTTTTGTCATCTGCTCCAGTGGCCCACGCAGATGAATCCTGCACATGGAAGTGGGGTATCAAGCAATCATTCCGGAGCTACGTCAAGGGCAATATCGCCCACGGTGGATGGGGTGCCAATGGCATTGGCTTTACAGGCGACGAACAGGGCGATGGTGCGTTCGTCTTTGCCCCAGGAAAGCCCGATGCGTCTGGTGGAAACGTCACGATTCCGTTCAATGGAACGCTGAGCTTTACCGGCCACGATGGGGTCTTGGACATGACGATGTCGGACTTCAAGGTCAAGGCCTCTGGAAAGCAAGCACAGATTTCCGTGGACTACGTCTCCTATGAGATGAACCGCCAAGACCTCAGCCGCGGTAAAAAGATCCAAGGCAATGATGAGGTAATCGCCACCATTAATCTGGCCAACCCCGTCGAAGATGGTGCCGGGAAGGTTGATTTGTCTGGATCTACCGCTCTGACCTCCGGCGGGGCCAAGCTATTTACCGGCTTCTACCAGCCGGGCGAAGCCTTAGATCCGTCCTCCGGCAGCATTGCGCTCGACGGCTCGTGCGTTGGATCCGGTTCTGGCTCCGGTTCCGGTGGGGAGCGCCCATTGACCTCCATTACGGGTTCCTTCACGGGCTTTAACAAGGAAGCTATGGACATCCTGTCTGAAACCAATGACACGATGAACGGGATTACTACGTTTATGGGCAATACCCAGGCGTTCCTGGATGAGTTGGAGTCTTTCAATAACCGGGGTGGATCGAACTCGAATTCGGGTGGTTCTACTTCGGGTACGTCGAACTCCACTGGAGGAAACTCGGCTTCTACTAACTCTGCATCGGGAAATTCATCACCGAGCAACTCTGGTTCGCGTGGAGGCGGCGGTGCCTCAGGTGCTGGCAAAACAGCGGCTTCTGGTCCTGCGCACTCTGGATCTGCGAGCTCTGGCGCCCCGAGCTCAGGTAATTCGGGCGAGGGAGGATCTGGCGGGGACGGTGCCGTCTGTGAGGCTACTGGTGTTACTCAAGCCACCGCTCAGTGGGGTTTAAAGAAATCCTTCCAGTCCTATATCACCGGATCCATTGCCCAGGGCCGATGGGATCTCTCTGGTGTTGGCTATGACAATGGGCGTTTCCAATTCACGGGTAACTCCGGTGCCGTAAAAGATGGCGCGGGCTCCGTGCAATATGGCGGAAGCATGCAGTTCACCGGGCACCACGGCAAGCTGGACCTCAACATCGCCAACCTGGAAATCACCTTTAACGGCAATTCTGGCGAGCTTATCGCTGACGTGCGCTCTTCCAATATGGAAGGGAAGAAGAAAGACTTTGGACGCACTGTTATTGGCACCTTGAACTTTAAATCCCTCGACATCGGCACGGACACCGTGTCCGGTGAAGCTGCGGTATCGCTTTCTGAAGCCGGTTCCCAGGCACTCGCTGAGTTCTATGAACCAGGCACCCAGCTGGACCCGTTGAGCTTCCACGCCACCTTGGGTGGAAGCGCTGATTGCGGCGCCGTATCAGGTGGTGGAGGCTCTAGCTCCCGTTCTGGATCCGGCGGATCCGGTGGATCTGGCGCAGGCGGAAACGGAAAGGGAACCCCTAGTTCCAAAGGCGGCGCTCATGCCGGGGCCGGGGATCCAGTGCTAGCCGGTGACTCGGGGCAGGGATACGAGGACGGATCGAACAAATTCAAGGTCAAGTCCGCGACGTCTCCCGGCGGGAGCCTAGATAATCCGACCGCCTATCTACTGCTCTTCATCGTCGGATTGATCATCGCCGGTGGCTCCACCAGCCGGCTTGTCATGAACAACTCTTAGAAAGATTGCCGTGAAACTCGTTCTTCGTTTCCTCGTACCATTCCTGTGCATCTTCAGTCTTACCGCGTGCGGTGTGCAGGGAAGCTATACCGATCAGCTACCGGATCCCGCTGATCTCTCGGATCCCAGGTCTTTTGAAGGTGTCAGTGACGTCAAAGGTTTTGACGAAATCGAACCGGTCACTGATAAGGCAGAGCCGGCGCTTCCGGTGGAGCTTACCGATGCCGATGGTAACGACGTTACCGTCACCGATGCCTCCCGCATCCTGGCTTTGGATATCTATGGCACCTACACCAATACCCTTAGCGGCTTGGGGCTTGCGGATAATATCGTCGGTCGCACAGTTTCTTCTACCGAGCCCAACCTGGCGGATCTCCCGGTGGTGACCGAAGGTGGCCACAACATCAACGTGGAGGCGGTGCTGGAGCTGCAGCCGACGCTCGTCATTGCAGACCATTCCATTGGCCCGCGCGATGCCATCGATCAAATCCGCGCGGCGGGTGTCACCACCGTGGTGATGGAACCTGAGCGCACGATCGATTCGGTGGGTGAGGACATCACCACGCTTGGCGATGCCCTCGGCCTGCCCGATGAAGCACGCGAGCTGGCGGATCGTTCCACCAAGGAAATCGACGAGGTAAAGGAAGCCATCAAGAAGTTGGTTCCCGATGATCCAATGCGCATGGCGTTCCTTTACGCACGCGGAAACGGTGGCGTCTTCTTCATCATGGGTGATGGTACCGGTGCGCAAGATCTGATTGAAGGCATTGGCGGTGTGGATCTGGCTGCAGAAAACAACCTTTCCTATGCGGAACCCGCTAATGCTGAGGCGCTGGCGCGCATCAATCCAGAGGTGATCATCATGATGACCAATGGCCTGGAATCCACCGGCGGAATTGACGGCTTGCTGGAGCGGCCCGGCGTTGCTCAAACCACCGCCGGCCAAAAGAAGCGCATCGTGACCATTCCGGACGGCCAGTCGTTGGCATTTGGTCCCATGACTGGGCAAACGCTGATGAAGCTAGCAAAGGCTGTGTATGACCCGGACAATGAGTGAGGACCCGGACACCTTCGCGCGCCGACGCACGCAGCGCACTTGGGTATTCGTACTGCTGGGGATCCTCATCGTTGTCGCGGCGATCATCTCCGTCGTGCTGGGGCAATACTATGTACCGCTGTCTGATCTCTTTCCCATTTTGGCAGCTGGCCACGGGGAGGATTCCTTGACCGCAAGCGTGGTGTGGGACATCCGCCTACCGCGTTTGGTCTTGGGGCTCGTGGTGGGCGCGGCCTTGGGCGTTGCCGGCACGCTGATGCAGGCGGTATTTGCCAACCCCTTGGCAGAACCCTCCATTATTGGCGTTACCTCCGGTGCGGGCGTTGGTTCGGCCGTGATCATCGTCTTTAATATCGAGTTCTTCGGTACCTTTACCGTTCCCGCTGCGGCCTTCCTGACCGCGCTGCTGGTTACCTTCATTATCTATCAGCTTGCGCGCCACAACGGACGGGTGGCCGTGGTGCACCTGATTCTCACCGGCGTCGCCATCAATGCGGTATGCAACGCCATTATCTCTTTCATGGTGTACCTAGCGCCGACCGCCAACCGTGAAGCGATCATCTTCTGGCAGATGGGCTCCCTCAACGGCTCACAGTGGAAACACCTGTGGGCGGTACTGCCCATCGTGATGGTTGGTCTCGCAGTGGCCTTGCGCCTGGGTAAGCAGTTAGACGTCCTCGCGCTCGGCGAGCGCGCCGCCGCGCATACCGGTGTGAACGTGCCGCGGCTGCGCATCGTGGCGATCGTGGCATCGGCAGTGTTGACTGCAGCGGCCGTTTCCTTCGCCGGCCTCATTGGCTTTGTGGGACTTATCGTTCCCCACCTGCTGCGCAGCATCGTCGGACCAGAAAACCGCATCCTGCTGCCGGCTTCCGCCCTTGGCGGTGCTGTGCTCATTGGTTTCGCTGACGTGGCAGCGCGCACGATGATTCCTTTTGCGGATCTTCCCATCGGCATTTTCACCGCGCTGGTGGGCGGTCCCACGTTCTTCATCCTGCTACGGCGCATGATGCGCAAAGGAGTGCACTGATGATAAACGTCAAAGACTTAACTGTTCGCGTGGGGGAGCACACCCTGGTGGACCAAGTGTCCTTTACCGCCCAAGCGGGCGAAGTTACGGGGCTTATCGGCCCGAACGGCGCCGGTAAATCCACCGTACTTGCCGCCGTCGCCGGAGACTTCGACTATTCCGGCGAGATCACCGTGGGTGGGCTATCGCCCAAGGCGCCAGCGCGAGAGCTCGCGCGCACGCGTGCGGTGATGCTCCAGGACGTCTCGGTTTCCTTCGAATTCCTCGTCCGCGATGTCGTTGCGATGGGGCGCCGCCCGTGGGAAGGAACTGCCTACGCAGACCTTGACGATGACTTTATTGACGCCGCCCTCGATACCGCCGGCGTCGCGCACTTAGCAGGCCGAGACATCAGCACGCTGTCTGGCGGTGAGCGCGCCCGCACGGCCTTCGCACGTGTGCTTGCCCAAAATACCCCGGTTATCTTGCTCGATGAGCCAACGGCCGCGCTGGATATCCGGCACCAAGAACAACTGTTGGGCTCAGTAAAAGCCCTTGCCCGCGAGGCAGGCGTCGCCGTCCTCGTGGTGCTGCATGACCTCAATGCGGCAGCAGCATATTGTGATCATCTCGTATGCCTGGCGTGCGGGGGATTAGCAGCCCAAGGGCGCGTAGATGAGGTCTTTACCAGTCCTACCTTGTCTCAAGTGTATGGCTGGCCGATATCCGTCGAGGGGCTGCGGGTACACCCGCAGCGTGCAACGCCCACCATCAACCCACTCTTCTCACACAAATAGGAGGATTTCCATGTTTAAGAAAGTAGTGGTCACCGCTCTCGCGGCGACCGCACTCACCGTGCCACACGCTTCTGCGGAAGAAACCTGCACCATCGAATCCGGTTCTTTGAACTGGGGAATTAAGTACTCGTGGCGTTCCTACCTCAAAACCGGTTTCGCTGCTGGTGATTGGTCCACTAGTGGCCCAGTGACGCAAACCGGTGATCCTAAGGGGAAGGATTTCTCTTTCGGCTTCGAGGTCGATCCTGAAACCTCTACGGTAATGGTGGATGAGGAGGGCAATGTGGTGTCGTCCAATATCGAAAGCAAAGACTCCTCGATTACGTTCACCGGTCACCACGGCGCTCTACATTCCACGGTTGTGGCACCTTTCATCAAGACCTCCGGTAATAAAGCCCATCTCGGTTCCGGCTACGAGGTCTATCACGTAGAGGGTAAGAATATGCTTCAATACACCAAGGACGACCACATCGACGCCAATAAGCGCACCGGGGATGGGATCTTTGGCCACGGCACGGCGCAATGGACCAAGGAGGGCGATACACTCACCCTTTCCGCCAGCGATGTGCGGTACAAAGAGCAGCAGGGAACAAGAGATGGAAAAGTTGAGGGCGTAGACCAACTTTTCATGGGCATGTATAGCTCGGAGAACAAGCCTGAGCTTGATGACGTCCACCTAACCCTCAAGGTTTCCTCTGGTTGTGGCCAGAAGAAGGAAGAAATGCCGCAGGATCAGGAAAAGCCGCAGAATGAGCCTGCTCCGGAGCCGACGGTAGCTTCGCCGGAAAAGGAAGAGAAGCCACAGAGTCAGCCACCAGCGACCTCGCAGACCCCGGCACCGCCGAAGAAGCCGGAGACCCCAAAGAGTCCTGAATCTTCGGAGTCTAAGAAGCCGGGAACTGATAAGCCAGAGAAGGACACTCCCTCCGGTTCTAGCTTTGCCAAGGTGTGGAACTATATCTTGGGCGTAGCAACCATTGGCAGCATGTTTGCCATTCTTGGGCAGGCCTTTATAAAATCAGGCGCCCTTGAGAGCGTTCGTGCTCTTCTCCACCGGTAATAGGGGTTAGCTAAGTGCGCCGTGCCGGCAGCCACATTCTAATACCGTGAGCACTGTTGGCGGGGGTGGGGAGTTAGTTCTTTTGGTTGATTTCTCCCCACAAGCCTTGTAAATAAGGATTGCCTAACCTTACTTTTATATCTATAGATTAGGTAAGCCTTACTTTGGAGGAAGTCAGTGACTGTGACACTCAAGAAACCATTATCCGTCGCATTGCGCGAGGAGACCGCCCACGCTCACGAGAACGCGGAGGGTTCTGCGTTTATGCAGCGGCTCATGTCGGGCCAGCTGAGCGCTGAGGCCGCAGCCGATTTGAGCGGCCAGCTGTGGTTTGTTTATGAGTCTCTGGAGCATGCAGTCCGCAGTGTGGCGCATACTCCAATCGCCGGTGCGGTGGCTGATCCACGCCTTGAGCGGCGCTTCGCTCTGGAGGCGGATTTGGCGACGCTCGTCGGTAGCGACTGGCGCGAAAAGATCCGAATCCTGCCGGCCACGGCATCTTACGTTGCCCGCCTAGAAGAGGTATCCGGCAGTGCGGCAGAAGTGGTAGCCCACCACTATGTTCGGTATCTCGGTGATATCTCCGGCGGCCAGGTGATTGCCGCGCGCCTCGGCACGCTTTATGACATCGAACCGGATGCACTGAACTTTTATGACTTCAGTGCCATCGGCAAGATTCCGCCGTACCGCAAGGGCTATCGCGAACGCCTAGACAGTCTCATGCTGACTGCGGAGCAGTGCGAGGCATTGCTCTCGGAGGCGCAGCGCGCATTCGCTTTCAACTCGGGAATCTTCGCCGAGCTTGATAAGCGACACTGATTTACTTTTTCTAATTTTCCAATTAAGGTAAGGCTAGCCTAATATTTTAGGCGAAGCTTCACCACTGCTCTCAAGAGGAGAAATTCATGAAAACAACATCCGTCATCGCCGTTGGAGCGGTTGCGCTCGGCGCCGTCACCGCACCGGTAGCCTCTGCCGATGAGGCTCCGGCTGATGTCCCCGCCGTGGAATCCGGCCAATTGAACTGGCCCATCAAGGAATCCTTCATTCACCACGTGGACACCAACCCGCTTGCCAAAGGCATAATCAATACCACCGACGGCGCGGAGAAGGTAGGAAAGGACTTCACCTTCCCAGTCGATGCGGCCTACACCACGCTGGATGCTGAGGGAAACGGCACTATTGGCACTCAGGGATCCGTGCAGATTCAAGGCTATCCAGGCTTCGGCCCTAATGGTTCCTACGGCGTCGATCTCACATTCTCGGATATCAAGGTAGAAGTAGCAGGCCAAAACGCCACCATCACCGCGGATTATAAACTTACGGGCGCCTCGGGCCCGCTTAAGAACAAGCCGGTTGAATTGTCTGGCGATGACGCCGCAATCTCTACCTTCACGCTTACTGAGCCCTTGGTGCCGGAAACCGGCAAGTCCTACGCCACAACTGATGCCCCCACCTCGCTGACCCAGACGGGCTCCGACATTTTCTTGGGAAAGTACCCGGTGGGGCAGCCGCTTGACGATGCCAACTCTGATCTCACCGTGGCATTCGACGGTGCCTCCGAAAACGCTGAACCATCTGACCATGGGGCCCCAGAAAAGAAGCCTTCGGGCGACAACGCTGCAGCCGATGGCTCTTCTTTCCACGGTTCTTCGTTCGGCAAACTAGGCGAGACCATCGCTGCTGTTGTCGAGCGGGTAAAGAAAATTAGCGCCTTCTTCTCTGACCTCGTTCTTCCCGGCCTGAGTTTGTCGAAGTACGTTTAGACAGCGAGCGTTCTCTCGCGGCAGAATTATCTACGCCGCTCCGCCGTGGCCACCCGATCGAGTCCTTGACTGCATCGGGTGGCCACGTTTCTTTTTGGCCCGCTGCCTTGGCATCGTCTGTGAATACGGGCTGCCCGGCGGCTAAATTATAGGGGATTAGAGGGTATGGCCACTACACTAGGGCAAAGTTCAACCTGTCCCCCACGCGAATGCGAAGGTACATCTACCCGTGGCTAAACTGCTTTATCGTCTTGGGCGCTGGTCTTTCCTCCATAAGTGGAAGGTCATCGTGGCATGGCTGCTGCTGCTCGCCGCCGTCGGCGGTGCCGCCGCCTTGCTGATGAAACCGATGACGAGCGAGTTCTCCATCAAGGGAACCCCGTCCATCGACGCCACCTACAAGACCATGGACCTCTTCCCAGAGGGCGGCAACCCTGCCAACTCGCCCTCTGTCAACGTGGTCTTCAAGGCCCCAGACGGCCAGAAGCTTTCTGATCCCGCCAACCGCGAGGCCATCGACGCCACCATCTCCTACCTCGAGGACAACCTAGAGATGGGCGATACCACGCGCTTTGGCAACCCGCTTGAGGTCTCGCCTCGCCTGCAGGACCAGGTGATCCACCAGTTCACGGATATGGGGCTGCCGGAAGCATCCGCCCGTGCGGACGCGGACAACCTCGCCATGGTCAATGATGACGAGACCATTGCCTATACCACCTTCAATTTCGACGCCGAGTCGCCCTATAGCGTGGAGCAGGCCGACAAAGACACCGTTACCGAGGCAATGAACATTGCCCGCGACCGCGGCCTCACGGTAGAAGGCAATGGTGCCGGCTTCGGCGATGAAATCGCGGTCAATTCCACTTCTGAGATCATCGGCCTCGGCGTTGCCTTTATCGTGCTCATCTTTACCTTCGGCTCCCTGGTTGCTTCGGGTATGCCTTTGGTGTCCGCCGTCATCGGCGTGGGACTAGGCGCGCTGGGTATGTTCATCGCCACCCACTGGATTGAGCTCAATAATATGACCCCGGTCCTGGCCATCATGATTGGCCTTGCCGTGGGCATTGACTATGCACTGTTTATCCTTTCCCGCTACCGTGCCGAGCGCCGCCGCATGGATGGGCCCGATGCCGCAGGCATGGCGGTGGGAACCGCCGGCTCCTCCGTGGTCTTTGCCGGCGCGACCGTCTTTACTGCGCTCTTCGCGCTCCTCATTGCGCGCATTGGCTTCCTGACGGCCATGGGCTTGGCTGCCGCCGGCACCGTCGCCATCGCCGTATTGGTGTCGCTTACGCTCATCCCCGCGATGCTCGGCTTGCTGGGCGATAAGGCCTTCAATGGCCGCATCCCCGGCGTGGCCGGCAACCCGACCCGTAAGGGCAAGCGCCGCCGTGGTCCCACCATGGGCAACCGCTGGGTGCGCCTGGTCCAGAAGGTCCCCGGCCTGGCCATGGCGTTGGTTGTGCTCTCCCTGGGCGCGATGACCGCGCCGGTGCTCCACATGGAGCTCGCCCTTCCGGCCGATACCACCTCCAATCCCGATACCACCCAGCGCAAGGCCGCCGACATCATGTCCGAGGGCTTCGGCCCCGGCGTCAACGGCCCCTTCCTCGCCGTGGTCGATGCCCATACGGTCAACGCGGATGCCGGCGCCCTCGCCCCGCTTGTCGACGCCCAATCCCAGCCCGAACCAGCCCCCGCGCCCGCCCCCGCACCAGACGAGGAGGCCACGCCCGAGGACGCTGCACCAGAGGGCGCTGCACCGGAAGACGTGGCACCGGAAGACGTAGCCCCTGAGCAGCCGCAGTCGGACCAGCCCGAGGCCGAGCCGGAAATCGCCCCGGTCGCTGAGGTTGTAGATACCGCGGAAGGCGATGCGGACAATGCCTCGCCGGAGGACAAGGCCGCACTCGCGTCCTTCCTGTATGCCGCGGACCAGCTCAAGGGCCTGGGTGGCGTCAAACACGCGCAGATAGTCGGCCTCAGCGAGGACAAGCGCGCCGCACAGATCATGGTCACGCCAGACACCGCGCCGACTGATGCCGCGACGGTCAACGTTGCGCACGCGCTGCGCTCGGCCACCAGCGAGATCGAGGATGCCACCGGCACCGACATCGGCTTGACCGGCCTGACCGCGGTACAGCTCGATATCACCGAGCGCCTCGAGGAAGCCATGGCGCCGTACCTGGCCATCGTCGTGGGCCTGGCCATCGTGCTGCTGCTTTTGGTCTTCCGCTCCATCCTGGTGCCGCTGGTTGCGGGCCTGGGCTTCCTGCTGTCCGTCGGCGGTGCCTTCGGCCTGACCGTCCTGGTCTGGCAGGAAGGCCTGTGGGACCTAGTCCCCGCGCCGGGCCCGCTGATTTCCTTCATGCCGATCTTCCTCATCGGCGTGACCTTCGGCCTTGCGATGGACTACCAGGTCTTCCTCGTCACCCGCATGCGCGAGCATATCTCGCGGCATCCGGAGGGCACCGGCGGGCGATATAGCGCCGTCGACGAGGCCACCATCACCGGCTTTACCCAAGGCGCCCGCGTGGTGACGGCCGCGGCCATTATTATGATTTCGGTCTTCGTGGCCTTTATTAACCAGCCGCTGCCTTTCATTCAGATCTTTGGCTTTGCCCTGGCCGCCGGCGTGCTTTTCGACGCCTTCTTTATCCGCATGACCCTCGTCCCCGCCACCATGTTCCTCATGGGCCGCACGACGTGGTGGATGCCGAAGTGGTTGGAGAAGATTCTGCCCACCCTGGATATCGAAGGCACCGCCCTGGAAGAAGAATGGGAAGCTAAACACGCCACCCCAGCCCCTATCCCCGCAGATGAGGAAGAAGAATAGAAATGGACTTGAGCTTCGACGTCGGCAAGCGCCTGCCCGAAGGCCCCGGCAAGCACGGCCGCAGCGGTGTCATCCACACTCCGCACGGTGATATTCACACCCCGGCCTTCATCCCAGTGGCCACCAAAGCCACGGTCAAGACGCTTACCCCGGAACAAATTCGCTCCACTGGTGCGCAGGCCATCTTGTCGAATGCGTACCACCTCTACCTGCAGCCGGGCCACGATATCGTGGATGAGGCCGGCGGCGTGGCCGAGTTTGAAAACTGGCACGGCCCGACCTACACCGACTCCGGCGGATTCCAGGTCATGTCGCTGGGCGTGGGCTTCAAAAAGGTCCTTGCGATGGACGTTGCGGATCTCAGCGATAAGGACATCCGCGCCGCTAAGAAGGAACGCATGGCGCAGGTGGACGAGGACGGCGTGGATTTTAAATCCGTCATCGACGGCTCCAAGCACCGCTTTACCCCCGAGAAGTCCATGCAGATCCAGCACGGGCTGGGCGCAGACATCATGTTCGCCTTCGACGAGCTAACCACGCTGGTTGATACGCGCACCTACCAGGAGGAATCCGTCGCGCGCACGCACCGCTGGGCCAAGCGCTGCCTGGATGAGCACGATCGCCTCACCCGCGAGCGCGCCCACCGCCCGAAGCAGTCGCTGTGGGGTGTGGTCCAAGGCGCGCAGTATGAGGATCTGCGCCGCCAAGCCACCCGCGGCCTGCTCGACCTCGACTGCGCCGCCCGCGAGGACGGCAAGCGTGGCTTCGGCGGCTTCGGCATCGGCGGCGCGCTGGAAAAGGAAAACCTGGGCACCATCGTCGGCTGGGTCTGCGATGAGCTACCCGAGGACAAGCCGCGCCACCTGCTCGGCATCTCCGAGCCGGACGATATCTTCACCGCCGTCGAGGCCGGCGCCGATACCTTCGACTGTGTGGCGCCCACTCGTCTGGCGCGCCGCGGCGGCGTCTACACTCTCGACGGCCGCATGAACCTTACCAATGCGCGCTTCAAACGGGACTTTGCCGGCGTCGACGAGGAATTCGGCGGATACGTATCCGAGAATTACTCCCGCGCATACCTGCACCACCTGCTCAAGGCGAAGGAATTCCTCGCCGGCACGCTGTGCACCATCCACAACGTGGAGTTCATGATTCGCCTGGTGGATAATATCCGCGCCGCCATCGACGGCGGCTACTACGAGGCCTACCGCGATGAATTCCTCGGCCGGTACTACGCCGGCAAGTAGTCCTCGCGCTTCTTCACCCACTTAATGACCGCGGCCGTCACCGGCAGCATGACGGCCTCCATCAGGGTCTTCCACACAAAGCCCACGATGACGTAATTGATAAATCCGCCCACGGTGTCTACGCCGATGACCGGTGCGGCGATGGCGCAAAAGAGCAGCGTATCGCCGAACTCGCCCACCACAGTGGAGGCGATAAGGCGCGCAAAGAGGCCCTTTTCGCCCGAGCGCTTCTTCATCGCGGTCAACGTCCAGGCATTCAGCAGCTGGCCCACCAGGTAGCCGGCCAGCGAAGCGGCCAGGATCTGCGGCATCAGGCCAAGGGTGGCGGCGAAGGCCTCCTGGCCCTCGTAGAAATCAGCCGCCGGCAGCCAGATGGCGATATAGAAACACACGGCCGCCAGGATGGCCATCGCGAAGCCGATGTAGACCGCGCGCCGGGTGGACTTGAAGCCATAGCACTCCGAGAGCACATCGCCGACGATATAGGCCAGCGGGAAGAGGAAGAAGGCGCCGTCGGTGACCAGCGGGCCGAGCTGCACGCCCTTGGTGGCGTTGATATTAGAAATCAGGAAGGTCACCACAAACACGGTGACCAGCCAGGGGTAGAGGGTGGAGCGGACGGGAATGAAGCGCACCTCAGTGCCGTTCGATTTTTCCATGCCCGCCATTGTGCCAGCCCGTAGACTGTGGGCATGAATTCCGCGACCACCGGCGCCGGCCGTTACGCGCCCAGTCCCTCCGGCGATCTGCACTTTGGCAACCTCCGCACGGCGCTTCTGGCGTGGCTTTTCGCCCGGTCGACGGGCAGGCGCTTTGTGGTGCGCGTGGAGGACATCGATAAGCAGCGCTCCTCCCAGGAATCGGCCGAGCGCCAGCTGGCGGATCTGCGCGCGCTCGGGCTGGACTGGGACGGCGAGGTCATCTACCAGCACGACCGCGATGCCGCCTATGAGCAGGCCCTGGCCCAGCTGCCCACCTACGAGTGCTATTGCTCCCGCAAGGATATCCGTGAGGCCTCCCGCGCCCCGCACGCCATTCCCGGCCAGTACCCGGGCACCTGCCGCAACCTCACCGAGGACCAGCGCGCGGCCAAGCGCGCCGAGCTTGCGGCCCAGAATCGCCAGCCCGCCCTTCGCCTGCTTGCCGACGTCCCCACATTCACCATCCACGACGCCCTCCACGGGACCTATACGGGCGACGTCGATGACTTCATCCTGCGCCGCGGCGGCCAAGACACCGGCTGGGCCTATAACCTGGCCGTCGTCGTCGATGATGCCTACCAAGGCATCGACCAGGTGGTCCGCGGCGATGATCTGCTCTCCTCCGCGCCGCGCCAGGCCTACCTCGCCTCGCTGCTTGGCATCGAACCGCCGGAGTATATCCACGTCCCGCTCGTGCTCAATGCATCCGGCGAGCGCCTAGCCAAGCGCGATGGGGCAGTGACCATGCGGGAGATGGGGGAGGAGGGGGACGTCGTCAAGCACCTGGCGGCCTCGCTGGGGTACGAAGCTCACAGTGCCGCGGAGCTGCTCGCGCAATTCGCGCCCGATCGACTCAGCCCTGAGCCTTATATCTGGCGGGGGTAAAATCTGGGCCCATGGACGTTCTTCTGGTGCTCATTGGGCTCATGCTGCTGACCGTGTTCGTCGTCGCCATCGGTGACAAGATTGGGCTGCCGTGGCCGGCCCTGCTGACGATCATTACTGCCTGCGCGGTTTTCGTGCCGGGCCTGCCCCAGTTCGAGCCGCCCACCGAGCTCATCCTGCCCATCTTCCTGCCGCCGCTGCTGTGGGCGCTGGCCCGGCGCACCTCGTGGGGTGTTATCCGCGAGCAATGGGTGACCATCTTGAGCCTGTCCGTGCTGCTGGTGGTCGCCACCACGCTGGCCGTTGGCTTCACGGCCTATGCCTTCCTGCCCGGCATCAGCCTGGCCGCGGCCATCCTTATCGGTGCGGCCATCGCCCCGCCGGACCCCGTTGCCGTTGACGCCGTGGCCGAGCCCGCCGGCATCCCTCGCCGCATCATCACCACCTTGCAGACCGAGGGCTTGTTTAACGACGCCGCTTCTATCGTCGCCTTCAATCTCGCGCTGACGGCCGTGACCCAAGGCGATGAGCTCTCCTTCGGCGGCGGCGTGCTCAACTTCTTCTACTCCGCATTCGTCGCGGGCGGCCTCGGCTGGGGCGTCGGCCGGCTGGTGGCGCTGTTTATCACCCACGTCCACGACGTCACCGCGCGCAACGCGTTGACCTGGGTGACGCCGTTTGCGGTCTACCTCATCTCGGAGGAACTCGGCGCCTCCGGCGTTATCGCCGTGGTCATAGCGGCCGTGGAGCTTAATTCCCGTGCCGATATCCAGGCCGAGGACCGCCTGTCCGGCCAGGCCTTCTGGGAGACCATCGAGCTGCTCTTTACCGGCGTGGCCTTCGGGCTCATTGGCCTGACGGTCAATACCGCCATCGGCGAAGTGGGCTCGGACCTGTGGCACTCCGTGTTGGTGGGCGTCATCTTGTCCCTTGTGGCCTTCGTCGTCCGCTTGGTGTGGATGTACATCTATTACCGCATCAACGTCTCCCGCGGCCGCCCGCGCGTGGCGCCGCTGCGCCTGCAGGAGGTGCTGCTGATGACGTGGTCCGGCATGCGCGGCCTCGTCACCCTGGCGCTGGTTTTGTCCATCCCGGCCGGCGTGTTCAGCTTTCACCACGAGCTGGCGGTCATTGCACTGACCGTCTTGCTGGTCACGATGGTGGTGCCCGGCCTGCTGCTGCCGTGGCTGATGGAGCGCCTTGACCTTACGGAAGCCTCCCAGATTGCCAGCGATAAGATGCGCGCCGCCGTGGTGAGTCGCGCGCGTGCGGCCAGCATCGAGGCCCTGTCGCACTTCCGGCCGGACGGCCACATTACTGCCGACGCCGAAAAGGTCGACCCCGAAATTTCCGCCAACGTTATCAAGTGGTTCGAGGACCGGCTGGGCGATGGCGAGGATGTCTCCGATGATTCCCGCGTACAGCGCGCCTGGCAGGCCCGCCATGTGGCGTTGGAGGCCCGCCGGACTGCCCTGGTGGCCGCACAGGAGGAGCTGCTACGCATGCGCGGCTACCGGGCCTATAACCCGGCCATTGTGGACGAGGTGCTCGAGGAAATTGACCGCATGGTCTTGGGCACCAAGCGCCACTAGGCTGGGCGGCATGGATCCCTTCGATTATGCGCAGCTTGAGGACGCGCTGGATTACCTCTACGACTTCCTTGATCAGGACCTAGCGGACTGCGTGCGCGCCGAGCGCGAATTCGTTCCGGCCGGGCTGGAGGGCCTGCTTGCCGACGACTCCCTCGACGACTACGTCTGGCTCTGGATCAAGGACCCAGGCCCGAACGGATTCCGGCAATACCTGCGCGATGGCGGCTATTCCGAGGCCGAGGTCTCCCAGGCTTTCCTCTGGGCGCGCACTGAGTGGGGGATGAATACGCCGCCGCACGTCGCGTGGCTGAAGGCGGATGGCTACGAGCCGCCGGTCATCGATTAGGGGTAGCGGCGTCGGCAAGCGCGGTCGCGCGCCCGTATACAACAAAAATCCCGGCTCCGTGCGGTGAAGCAGGAGCCGGGATTTCCTTTGGCGGAGGATGTGGGATTTGAACCCACGAGGGGCGTGAACCCCGCACGCGTTCCAGGCGTGTGACATAGGCCGCTAGTCGAATCCTCCGAGAAGAAACATTAGCAGCCGTGGCAATTATTTTACCAATCGCCAGGTCAGAGACTATTTCTGGCGATCTAAAGCCGTTTGTGTTGGATGGTCCTTGGGTTGCGCGCCGGTGGGCGGTGGTCGCCCGTGCGGCCGGAGGTCCATTTGGCTAAACCGGCGCGCGGGCGTTAAAGTATGGGACAGGATTCCGCGTGGCGTCCATCCTCTGAACTCCCCCAGGGCAGGAATGCAGCAAGGGTCAGGAGGCTCTGGCGGGTGCGCGGGGTCCCCTTTTTGTATGGCGTGCGTTACTATTGGGGGCTAAAAGTCGCCCTATACATGGAAGGTAGACATACGCATGTCGCTTCTTACTTTGGAATCGTCCGAACTCGCGAAGCTCGCCGCCCAGGTCCGTAAGGACTACGAGGATCTTAAGGCTAAGGGCCTGAAATTGGACCTGACCCGCGGCAAGCCGGCGAAGGCGCAGCTGGACCTCTCCAACGATCTCCTCGCTTTGCCCGGCCTAGGCCATTACACCGACGCGGCCGGAAACGACCTGCGTAACTACGGCAACCAAAAGGGCATCAAAGAACTGCGCGATATCTGGGGCAAGCTGACCAACATGGACCCAGAGCTGCTGGTTGCCGCAGACTCGTCCTCGCTGAACATCATGTTCGACCTGATTTCTTGGGCGTTTCTCTTCGGCACCAATGATTCCGTGAAGCCGTGGAGCAAGGAAGAAAAGCTCAAGTGGATTTGCCCGGTGCCGGGCTACGACCGTCACTTTGCCATCACGGAGCAGTTCGGCTTCGAGCTGGTCACGGTGCCAATGGAGGAGGACGGGCCGGATGTAGAGGCCGTCGAAAAGCTGGTGGCGGATCCGGCAGTCAAGGGCATGTGGGTAGTGCCGATGTTCGCTAACCCCACCGGCGCTGTGATTTCTGAAGACAAGGCCCGCCGCCTCGCCCGCATGGAGGCCGGCGCGCCGGATTTCCGCATCGTGTGGGATAACGCCTACGCCGTGCACACCCTGACTGAGGACTTCCCGGAAATCCTGCCGATTCTGGATATCGCTGCGGAAGAAGGCAACCCGAACCGCTTCTGGGCCATGTCCTCTACCTCGAAGATCACCTTCGCGGGCGCGGGCGTGGGCTTCTTCGGCACCTCGGAGGACAACCTCGAGTGGTACCTGGAGCACGCGGGCATCCGCGGCATCGGCCCCAATAAGATTAACCAGCTGGCGCACCACGAGTTCTTCGGCTCCGCCGAGGGCGTGCGCGCGGTGATGCGCCGCCACGCCGCGCTGATTAAGCCCAAGTTCGATGCCGTGCTGCGCATCCTGGACAAGCGCCTCGGCGAGTACGAGGTGGCGCAGTGGACCACCCCGAAGGGCGGCTACTTCATCTCCCTCGACGTCGTCGACGGCACCGCCAACCGCGTCTGGGAGCTCGCGCGCGATGCCGGCATCCTGCTCACTCAGGCCGGATCCGCCTTCCCTTATGGTCAGGACGATAACGACCGCAATATCCGCCTCGCCCCAACCCTGCCGCCGCAGGAAGAGGTCGAGGCCGCGATGGACGGCGTTGCCACCTGCGTCCTGCTCGCCGCCGTGGAGAAGCTGGGGGCCTAATATCAACGCCGACGAGTCTGCCCTGTGGCTGAGCGAGATTATCCCGGCGCCGCTGGAGTTCCGCTACGTCGATAAGCGCCGGCTAGGCCTTGCCTCGCTTGCCGACGCCCAATCGCTCGCCCTTACCACCACCTTCAACACCACCGACACCGGCCTGCAAAGCCAGGACGACGGCACCGATGTGCGCTGCGAGCTGTTGACGGTGGCGCGTGCCGGGCAGCCCGAGGTGGCCGCCGCCATCAACGCCGCGGCTGACACCTTCGAAAAGGCCGGCGGCCTGCTGCCGGCGCAGCCGGGCGTGATGCTGCCGTCCATCCTTGACGTCCCAGATATCACCGTGCACCACGGACTGTTCATCGCGCCGTACCTGTGGGGCGGGCAAACCCCGCAGTTTCGCGAGGAGGGCCGCCTGACCCTCATCTTGCAGCTGCTCATGCTGACGGATTCGGAATATGCGTTTGGGGTAGAAGAGGGCGTCGGCAAGCTGCAGGGAGCGGTGGCCGAGCAGGGCATTGACCTGCTGGACTGGTCGCGCGAGGGTTAGCCGGTAAACTGGCTAACCGTGGCTTTATACCGGAAATATCGTCCAGCAACGTTCGCGGAGGTCGTGGGCCAAGAGCAGGTCACCACGCCGCTATCCGCCGCCCTTGATGCAGGGCGCATCAACCACGCCTACCTCTTTTCCGGCCCGCGCGGCTGCGGCAAGACCTCCTCGGCGCGGATTATGGCCCGCTCGCTCAACTGCGAGCACGGGCCGACCTCGACGCCGTGCGGCAAATGCGATTCCTGCGTCTCCCTCGCCCCCGGCGGCCCCGGCAACCTGGACGTGACGGAGCTCGACGCCGCCTCGCACAACGGCGTGGAGGACATGCGCGAGCTGCGCGACCGCGCCTACTACGCTCCGGCCGAATCGCGCTACCGCATCTTCATCATTGACGAGGCGCATATGATCTCGCCCTCCGGTGCGAACGCACTGCTCAAGGTCGTGGAGGAGCCGCCCGAGCACGTCATTTTCATCTTCGCGACCACGGAGCCGGAGAAAATCATCGGCACCATTCGCTCGCGTACCCACCACTATCCCTTCCGCCTGTTGACCCCGCCGGCCATGAAGGGCTTGCTGCAGCGCACCGTTGCGGCCGAAGGCGTGCAGGTCGAAGACGCCGTGTACCCCATGGTCATTGAGGCGGGCGGCGGTTCCCCGCGCGATACTTTGTCTCTGCTGGACCAGCTGCTGGCCGGCGCCGGGCCCGATGGCCTGACCTATGACCTTGCCCGGCCGCTTTTGGGTGTCACCGATGTCTCGCTGCTTGACGACGCCATCGAAACCCTCGCTAACCAAGACAAACCCGGCCTCTTCGCGATGGTCGACCACGTCATCGAGGCCGGCCACGACCCGCGCCGTTTCGCCGTCGATTTGCTCGACCGTTTGCGCGATTTGATGATCTTGCAGGCCGTGCCCGGCGCCATCGAGGCCGGCCTCGTCTCCGCGCCTACCGACCGCGCCTCCGTGCTCACCGCCCAGGCGCAGCGCTTTTCCGGCCCGCAGCTGACTTACCTGGCCTCCACGGTCAACGATCGCATCAGCGACCTTACCGGCGCGACCTCGCCGCGCCTGCTGCTGGAAATCATGTGCGCGCATCTGCTTATCGGGTCCACCGGTCCGGCTGCTTCCGCGCCAGCACCCGCAGCGGCTACCGCCCCCGCTGCCAACGCTGCCGCGGTCTCGCCCGCGCCGGCTGGCCCTGCGACCCCGGGCGGTGCTCCCGCGGCCAACTCTGCCGTCGCCGGTGCTCAAGACCCCCAGTCCGCCGCTGCTGCTATCATCGCTCGCCGCCGCGCCAAGTCCCAGGAGCAGCAGGCTTCTACCCCTTCTTCTGCTCCAACCTCTGCACCGGCCGCTCAGCCGCAACCGCAGGTCCCGTCCCAACCGGAATCGCAACCGGATGCGCAGCCGAAGGCGCAACCCGAGCAGCCGGCAGCCGCCGAGGCGCACAGCACGCAGAAGCCTCAGAACCAAGAGCCGCAGCCGAAACCGCAGCAGCAAGAGGCTGGGGACCCGTGGCAGCGTGAGCGGAAAATCCCGCAGGCAGAGGTGCCCGAGCAGCAATCGGCGCAGTCGGCGCAGAGCGAGGCGCCGCACTCAGCGCCGACTCAGGAGAAGCATCGCGAGCCACTAGAGAAGCCCGTACCGTCCCGCGCGGAGGAATCTGCCCAGGAAACCAAGCCGGAGTCTGGGGCGGAGTCTGGCGCAGAGAAGGCGTCGGAAATGGCGCAGCCGCAGGCGGCGGAGGAGCCGGCGGGCGACTTCGCAGAGGCCGTGAGGGAGAAATGGGTGGCGTTGAGGGGGAGCGTCGGAAAGCGGAATAAGGTGGCCGAAATTATGCTGGCCGAAGCCCGCGTGCTTGGCTTCCGCGATGGCACCCTGACGCTGGGACACACCACCGGCGCGCTGGCCGAGCGCATCAACGCGCCCGCCAATAACGCCGTCATCGTGGAGGTGCTCAAGGAGGAGTTCCAGCGCGATGTGGCCGTGACCTGTGTGGTGGGCACCGACCCGAAGACCGCCGGTTTCGATGCCCCGCGGCCGCCGCAGCGCAAAGAAGCGTGGAAGCCTAATCCGCCGGCGCGCGAGCCTGCCGACGACCAGGAGGCGGAGAGTAAACCGGAAAGCGCGCCCGGGTGGCGCTCGCGCATCGCACGGGCGACGCAGGCTGCCAAGCAGCGCGATGAATCACAGTTCAGCAACGGCGTGCCGCTGCCGCCCGAGCCTGAGCCGGATTTTGCCGCTCCGCCCGAGGAGCCGCCGGCCTACACCCGCGACGACGAAGAGCGCGACATGATGGAGGCCGCGCAGTCGACCGGCGAGATGGATCATCGCAGCGCTACCGAGGTAGCTATGGAGCTGCTGGAGCGCGAGCTGGGCGCCCGGCGTGCCTAACCCAGCGAGCACGGTACACTCGGGCGGTAGCGAAATTTACAGTTGAATTAGAAAGGAAACAACATGGCTGACCAAGACCCAATGCAGCAGGCAAATGACATGAACGACCTCATCGCGCAGGCCGCGCAGGTGCAGGCAGACCTGCAGAAGGCGCAGGAAGAAATCCTCGCCACCAACGTCGAGGGCCAAGCGGGCAACGGCCTGGTTAAGGTGACCATGACCGGCGGCGCCGAGCTCGTGGACCTGCAGATCGATAAGTCCGTCGTGGACCCAGAGGACGTCGATACCCTGCAGGATCTGGTCATGGGCGCGTTCAAGGAGGCCCACGCTGCGGCCGGCCGCCTGGCACAGGAAAAGATTGGCCCGCTGTCCCAGGGCATGGGCGGCCAGGGTGGTCCGTCTTTTGAGGATGTCTTCGGCGGCAACCAGTAGCCCGCGCGATACGATAAAAGGCCGTTGCCCCGGGTGGGGCCGCGGCCTTTTGCTGATTTGGGAGTAATTGATGTTTGAAGGACCTCTGCAAGACCTCATCGACGAGTTTTCGCGCCTGCCGGGCATCGGCCCGAAGTCGGCGCAGCGCATCGCGTTTCACGTTTTGCACATGGAACCCGAGGACATCGAGCGGCTGCAGAACGCATTGGGCGCGGTGCGCGATGGCGTGACCTTCTGCCGCATCTGCTGCAATATTTCCCGCGAGGATGTCTGCCGCATCTGCATTAATTCGCAGCGCGACGCCTCGACCATATGCGTGGTGGAGGAGCCGAAGGATATCCAGGTCATCGAGCGCACCGGCGAGTATGAGGGCCGCTACCACGTCTTGGGTGGCGCGCTGGATCCGCTGGCGAATGTGGGCCCGCGCGATTTGAATATTTCCACGCTGCTGCAGCGCCTGGGCGGCGTGCTGCCGGATCGCGAGCTGGCGGATTCCACCCCTGAAGCCCCGCTTTACGACGCCACCCCCACCATCCACGAAGTTATTCTCGCCACCGACCCCAATACCGAGGGCGAGGCCACCGCCGCATACCTGGTGCGGTTGCTGCGCGACTTCCCTGATTTGAAGATCACCAGATTGGCCTCCGGCATGCCGCTCGGAGGCGATCTGGAGTTCGTGGACGAGCTCACCTTGTCCCGCGCGCTCTCTGGCCGCCTGACCATTTAACGCGGGGAATCCGCAAGCGCGGGCTAGGGGACGGCGGCCGTGGGCCCGGTTCGCGCGCGGCCGGTGAACACCGGCGGGCCGTGCGCTCTGCTGGCCGTCCCGTTATCTGCGCTGCTGTGTATACCGCTGTGGCCGCTATGCATGCTGCTATGCGGGCTGCTAGGCATCGCGTTGTGCCGGCTGGCGGGCGGGAGCCAAGCGATTCGACCGCGAATGCGCGCCATCCGGCCGCGGCCCGGCAGGCCGTTGATGGAGTTGTGATACGGGCAGAGCAGCGTCATGTTTTCGGGGTGGGTGAGGCCGCCGCGGGAGTATTCGATGAGGTGGTGGGCTTGGCATTCGGAGGCGGGGCGTCGGCAAGCGGGCCAGGCGCAGCGGGCGCCTTCGGCCTCGAGCATGCGACGCTGCTTAGGGGAGGCATGCCGGGTGCGGTAGAGATTGACGGGGCCGCGCTCGGGGTGGATGAGCGTGAAAAGGCCGGCGCCGGCTAGGGTGCGGCGGACGAGTTCGGCGCCGGTGATAGTCGCGCCATTGGTCATCGCGAGGCGGATGTCGTCGCCGTCGCCTGTCAGGATTTTCAGGTAATCCGGCAGCTCCATGATGACATTTGTGGTCACGGTCGCGGGCGCGGCGGCGCGGGAACCGGTGAGCCAGGCCAGCGGGTCGGACTTGGCGGCGGCCCAGATATCGGCCATCTGCGCGGCGGGGCCGGTGAAACTCAGAGTAGTTTTCTCGCCGTGCATGATACGGCGGCCGCCGTCCTCGCGCTCGGGCGGCGGGTTGATTTCGCGCAGCAGCCGAGTCGCCGCGCGCGAGACCTGCGCGGTGGTGCCGGCGGTGGCGCACAGCTTCTCGCGAAATTGCCAGCGTTTGGTGGGGTCAGAAATGCCGCGCGAGCGGCGGGCGATGAGCGCGAGGGTCTCCAGGCTGTGCTGGTTGCGGCGCGCGGCGGCCAGGGCGCGGGATTGGTAGCGCGAGTGGCTGGTGGGTGAGAGGAAGGCCGCGGCGGTGCGGCGCAGGGTGCGCGCTTGGTCCGCGGGCAGGGGCAGGCTGGAGGCGGCGTGGGCCTCTTCGAGAAGTTCCACGCCGCGCTTAGCGATGTCGCCCAGCTGCTCCAATAACGTCATGCCCCGCAGCCTATGGGCGGGGGCACGCGGCTACAAGGGGTGGCGACCGAGCCTGTGGATAACTCGGGGGTTGTGGGACCGCCGGGCGAAGTTATCCACAGGTGTGGGCCTATCTTTGGGAGCGCGGGGGCTCGGAGGCGTTGAAACGTTCGACGCGCAGGCGGTCGACGGCCGGGATATCAATCGGCTCGAGGTCGGCGAGGGGCACGCCCATGGCTTGGACGAGGAGGAGATCCGCCAACTGCGGGTTTCGGGCCAGTGCTGGGCCGTGCATATAGGTGGCGATGACGCTGCCTTGGACGGCGCCTTCGTAGGTGCGCTGGGCGGAGCCGTCGCTGAGATCGGCGGTGGCGGCCTGGTCGGCATTGCCATTGCCGCGGGTGAGCGTGCCAAGCGGCTGCGCGGACGGGCCGAGGATGGTGGCGCCCAGGTGGTTTTCAAAGCCGGTCAGCGGCTCGGTGAGGTCCGCGGTGACACCGGCGCGGGTGGGCTTCGAGGCTACCTCGCCGATGGCGCGGTCCTGCATGCCGGCCGTGGTGGCGTCGAGCAGCCCGACGCCGTCGACGATGCGGCCGGAGGCGCGGAAGGACTCGCCCAGGACCTGCAGGCCGGCGCAAATGGCAAAAATGGGGCGGCCGGCGTTAGCGGCGCGGGTGAGGCCACCATCGGAAATCAGGTGGTCCGCGGCCAGGATCTGCGCGGTATCTTCGCCGCCGCCAAGGGTGTAGATATCCAGCGTCTCGGGCACGGGCTCGCCCAAGCGGATGGGGTGAATCTCCGCCTCGAAGCCGCGCATGCGGGCGCGTTGGCGCAGGACGAGGGCGTTGCCGTCGTCGCCGTAGGTGCCGAGGACGTCGGGAAGCACTAGGCCGATATTAAGCATTGGTGGCCTCCTTGGAAAGCGCCTTCTTCAAATCGCGGAAGGCGGTGTAGTTGGCGAGGACCTCGATGCGGCCCTCCGGACAGGCGGCGAGCGCGTCCATAGGGTCTGGGATGAGCTCGTGGGAGATATCCGCGTAGACCAGGCGCACGGCGAGGTCGGTGCCGCGCTCGCCGGCGGCCTTGACGCTTAAGCTATTGAAGCCTTCGAATTTCACGTCCCACAGCCAGGACATGTCGATGCCATCGGCCACCTGGCCGTTGGTGGCGATGACCAGGCCATCGGCGCTGCGGTCCACCATGGACAGCGCTTCTTGCCAACCGGCCGGGTTCTTGGCCAGCAGCAGACGAATTTCGCGGCCCTTCCAGTGGATGGTGGAGTAGCGGCCGGCGACGTCGTCGATGCCTTCGGCGGCCGCAATGGCCTTATCGAGGTCCACACCGAAACCCTGCACGGCCGCGGCGATGGCTTGGGCGGCGTTGCCCCGGTTCGCGCGGCCGGGCAGCGCCAGGTTCAGCGGACGCTTGGCGGTCGGGGTGATGATGCCCCGCTTATCGACGCCCCAGGTAGGCTGCGGCCGGCGGAATTCGCGGCCGTCGGCAAGCGGCTTAACGGCGTACCAGTCATCCTCGGTGCGCACGACGTGCCCGCCGGTGCGCGGGCAGGTGACGGAATCGCCGAGCCAGCCGGCGCCGGCCGAGACCCAAATGACATTCTTGGCGTCATAGGCCACGGAGGTCATGAGCACGTCGTCGCAATTGGCGATGACGAGCATGTCTGGGTGAGCCTCCACGGCGCCGCGCAGTGCGCGCTCAATCTTGTTGATTTCACCCACGCGGTCCAGCTGGTCGCGGGTGAGGTTGAGCAGGACCAGGGCCTGCGGGTTGAGGTTATCGGCCACGTGGGGCACGTGGAGCTCGTCCACCTCGAGGACTAGGTGCGAGGCGTCCTTGCCGGCCATGAGCGCGGAGATGATGCCGGCGTCCATGTTGTCGCCGCCGTCGTTGGTGGCTACGGTGTGCTCGGTGCGGACCGCGGCGGCCAACATGCGGGTGGTGGTGGACTTGCCGTTGGTGCCGGTAACCAGCACGGCCGGGCGCCCACCGCCCAGGTTGGTCATGATGGAAGGGTCAATGGCATTGGCAATTAGACCACCGATCATTCCGCCGGCGCCACGGCCGGTGGCGCGGGAAGCGGTGGTGGCCAGCTTCGCGGCGGTTGTGGCGGTGGTGGTGCGCAACTTCTTCAGCGCACCCGGGACTCTAAAACTCATGTCCCCTAGGGTAGTCGGGCGGGCGGCTTAGTCGTTCTTTTTCGCCGCCGAGCCGCCAGAATTTCGTCGGCCTCTGCCGCGACCACCGCGACCACCGCGGCCACCGCGGCGCCGGCGCCGCTTGTTGTTCTTACCGCCGCCCTTTTTGTTGTGCTGCGGTGAGCGTTGGGCCCGCGGCGCAGGCTTAGCGGATTCGGGTGCGGGCTCGGCGTCTTCGATGCGCGTGAGGGCGTCAAGAAACGCGGCATCCGACATCAGCGGAATGCCCTTGCGGTGGGCATGCATGGGCTTTCCCACCAGATCCGTGGTGACATTACAGACTACCAGGGAGGACTCGCGGGTAAGCTTTTCCGAATAATTGAGCTCCTCGCGCATGAGCGCGGCGATGATGGTGTCCGGATCCTCGAGGATTTCCGGTGCGACCACGATCTCCATGCCACGGCGCAGCTCCTTGCCCGGTTCGTATTTGCCGGGATTGTGGTGCTGGACGGGGGCCTCGGCGGCGTCGACGCGCACGTGGGAGCGTTGCAGGCCGAAGCGATCGGCGCGCACGTCTTCGGGCGCATAGCTGCGCACAGTTCCGCCTTCTTGCTGGCGGTAGAGCGCGATGAGCAGCTCGGTGTTCTCGCGTGAGGTTTCCGGCTCGGGCCGGCCGGCGCGCTCCACCGAGGCTTTCGGCGTGGCGTCCAGGCCGCTCTGCTTGGCGACGCCCCCTAAACGCACATCATTCGACCGCACCTGCTGCGCATAAGAGGTGGCCAAGGTATCGATAATGCGAACCGGTGTGGGGACGTGTCCGACCTTTTGGCGGCGCCGGCGGCCCTTGTTGCGGCTGCGGTTGCGGGCGCGATTTTGGCGGGCGGCGGCCATCATGGCGCGGCGGGCCTCGGCGACGATAAAGCCCCAGGTATAGGGGAGATCGTGGACGATGAGCGTGCGGCCATCGATAAGCTTGTCCAGCGATTTAAGGATTTTGCCAAAGGCGGGTGCCTGCTCAATATCGGTGGTGCTCAGCCCGTGGAGGTGGCGCGGGCCGGCATCGATATCGGGCTTGAGGACGGCGTGGAAGAGCTGGCCTTGTTCGCCGGCGTCGTTGAATGCGATGGCGTCGATAGTCACGATGCGCCCGGTGCTGGGGTGGATGCCGGTGGTCTGAAGGGTCAGCGCCACGTAGGGGTAGTCGGCCGCATCGGTGGATAGGTCGGCTTGCTGCTGCTGTGGCTTCTGGTTGGCCGCCTCTGGCGCGGCAGGTCGCTCGTGGCGGGCAGATGGGTGCGGCTTTGGCTTTGGTATCGGCTTGGGTTTTGCGGCGTCCGGTTCGCCGGACGGTCGCACCGCGCGGCGCGGCCGGGCGCGTCGCTGTTCTGCGCCCGGTTTGGGCGCTGTGGACCTGGCCGCGTGGCGCGAAGCCACCGTCGCGGGCGACGGCGCTGGGGCCGACGCCGGCGTGTGCTGCGGGGAGGGGCCAGGTGTGTTGTTCATTAAACTCAGTGTAGTATCCCGCATTTCGTGCAGGGGGACAGGGCGCGCCGCTTAATTTTCGGTGACGATGACGATGACCTTCGGCGGGGTCGTTGGCTCCTCGGGCTCTTCAGGTCGCCCCGGTTCCTCCGACTGCTGCGGCTCCTCCGGCTCGAGCGGTACCAGGGGCACCTCCGGTTCATCCGGTGCGCCGCGGTCCGTAGTAGGCAGTGCCGGTTCAGGCTCTACGGTGATCTCTGGTTCTGGCTTCGGGGTGGGTTCGAGTTCAGAGCCAGGGATCGTCGTCGTAGGTGCAGTGGTCTCCGGCTCTGGCGTTGGTTCGAGCTCGGAACCTGGGATAGTGGTATCCGGCGCCGGCTCAGGCTCGGACTCCGAGGTCAGCAACGGAGACGTCGTCGTAGGCGCGGTCGACTCCGAGGGCTTTGGTTCCGAAGACTCAGGCGCTGAGGTGGGCGTAGACGGGTCTGCAGCCTGGGTCGGCTCAGACGTTGGCTCGCTCGTGGCAGAACTGGTGGCGGAGCTGGAAGGCTCTGCGGTCTGCTTTTCCGTCGAGGCTGCGGTGGTAGTTTCAGTCGTCGTTTCCTCGGAAGTTGTCTTTTCCGAGGTAGACGCGCTTGAGGTCGGCAGATCGGAAGGCTTGGCAGACTGGGAGGACGAGGAGGTTGCGGTCGGTCCCTTGGTTGCTACCTCGGGTGCGGGTTCTGAGCTGGAGGATGGCGTCGAGGCAGGCGTGGTCCGAGACGGTGCCGGTGCCGGTGCCGGTTCCGGGGCTGGGGCCGAGGCGACGTCATTTGCTGCGGCCATGGCGGCAGCGGCCGCGGCGGAGGCAGCGCGGGAAATTGCCTGGGAATCCTCGCCGTGGTGGCCGCCGCGGGGTTCGCTGTGGTGGCCACGTCGGTTGTCGGCGGCAGGGGCCTGGGTGCGGTCAGCATGGGGAGAGTGCGTCGCGCTGGGCTTCTTCGTGGTCTGCGAAATGGAGGGGGCGTCGGCAAGCGGGGGCTGAGCTGAGGTACCGCTGGTGGGGCCGGCATCGTGGATGCGCGGCGTGGCGGGGTGCGCGGGGCGCTTGGGGCCATTGCCGTCGAAGTGGGAAGAATCGAGGGAGGAATGGTTGTCTTCCGGAGCGGGCGCGGTGGAATGCGTGTTGGTGTCTGAAAGGGCTTCGTCCTCGCTCAGCAGGTTGGTGGCTACGGTGGCACCGCCACCAACGAGCACGGCGACGCCGGCTGCGGCCAGCAGGTTCGAGGTCACGGCACCGGATGCGCCGGCAGCACCGGCGGCAGAGGTGACGCTGAAACCGCTGGCTGCGGAGGTGCCAGCGGTAGAGACACCGGTAGCGGGGCCGCCGGGGACAGCGGATGCAGCCTGAGCGCGAGCTGCCGTAGCAGCGGACATGATGGCGGTGCCACCGGCGACGACGCCCAAAATTAGGCCCGCGTGGTGCTTATTGGCGGCGTTATGCGCATAAATGGTGAGCGCGGGGCGGTCATCGGCGTTGTAGTGGAAGTAACCGTGGGCAATGGCGAGGCGGCCGGTCTTGGTGCAGTCGAGGACGGCGGGGGCGATCTCGCGGGCGGCTTCCCGGGGAAGGGAGCCTAAGAAGGTGCTATTGATATAGACGTCGACGGTATTGCGGCGCAGGAAACCGCGGGTGCGCAAAGAAACGAGGTAGTGCTCGTCGGTGTGCGGAAAGGCGGTGACGTCCTTGGAAAACTCCGTCAGCGTGGCGGTGGTCTCGCCGGGCAGCATGGTCCAGCGCTGCGCCGGCGGGTTATTGGCGGGAATGCACAGGTGCGGCGCCGGCAGGAGCAGGTTTAGCGTGGGCCATTCTTCCCCAGCGGCATTCGTCATGCTCACATGGGCGGTGGCGCGTGGGTGCAGGCCGGCGCTGAGAATCCAGTCAAAGAGGGCATAGGCCTGGGAATCGGCAGAACTGAGGTGGCCCACAAGTGAGTCACCGATCCGAATCGCGAAGCCTTCCTCGGCGGTGCGGGGTCCGAGTTCCGCGGATAGGTAACCGTTTTCCGCGGCTGTGGATTCGAGCAAGTCGCTGAAAATCTCCGGCGACACATCCGCAATAGGCAGGTTATGGATCACGCCAAAACCGTGGTCAGGGACCACGTAGGTGGCGGAATCCAGCGAAGTCATTGGGGCCTTTCCATGCGGACAATTGTTACTTCGCATTTTAAGCATCGCTAGGGGCGATTTCCAATTTCCCAAACCGGCGAGAACGGGGTGTTATCCTGCCCAAAAGTTTCTACAGAATAAAAATAAGTACGGCGATAAGCGCGGCAATTACCAGTAGGGCAATGAGGGCGGGCCACCACTGCTGGCGGCGCGGTGCAGAGTCATTGACGTTGACGGCGCGGAAGCTGGTGGTTTCGAAGGTTTCGGTGGCGGCGGGGGAGGTAGGGGTGGCGTCGGCAAGCGAGGCCTCCTTTGAATCCGGCAGCGGCGCACCCGCATAGATGCTGAGCACGCGGCCGGTGCTGCGCGGCGCATGGTAGGCATGGGCCAGGGTTGTGCCCTGCTTGGCGACGTCCACCCCATCCAGCCGCCCCACCCACTGCGGGCCCAAATAAGCATCGGCGCCGGATCCGGTGGTGCTGGGTGAAAGCGTCACCAATACGTGCATGCGCGCGTGGGCAGGAATATCTAAATCCGCGGGCAGGTCGGTGATGTTGATGGGTGGGGCATAGCCCAGCATCGTCCACGGACCGGCCGGCGGGTTATTGGCCGGCAGGCAGAGGCCCGGCCGCGGCAACAGCAGGGATAGGGATCCATCGGGCTGCGGCGCGGCTGTGGCTGCAGGGGTGAGCCCAGCGCGAAAAAGTAGATCTATCTCGGGGTATTCGGCGCGGTCTGCGCTGGTGATGTGCCCGATGGGGGAGTCGGTGCGCACCTCCAGGCCACCGTCCTCGCGGGGCGCCAAGGTGACGGTGAACTCCTGGTTTTCCTTCGTCTGCGCACCATAGACGGGCAGGGCCTGCACGGCGCCCAAGCCGCGGTGCGGAATGAGGTAGGTAGAAGAAGGCATACCCACCCTTCTACCACGCCAGGGTGCGGCACTGGTGTGCAGCACCGGCGACCGGGCTTAGGCCAGGGCGCGATTGACGGCGGAGTTAATTGCGTTAATGGAAGCCCGCGTGGTGGATCCGGCGATGCCGGCGCCCCACACCTTGTTTTGGTTAACGTCGGCGGCGATATAGCAGGCGGCCTCGGCGTCGTCGCCGGCGGAGCGGGACTGCTGGGAGTATTCCATGACCTCGAAGTCGATGCCCAGGGATTCCAGCGCGTTGGCATACGCCGCGATGGGGCCGTTGCCGGTGCCGGAGACGGTGGATTTTTCCCCGCGGAAGGCCACCGTGGCGGTCACGGCGACGTCACCGTCGGCGGCCGGGGAGTTGTCCATGTGGAAGGCCTCCAAGGCCAGCGGGGTCTCGCGGTCTAGGAATTCGGTGGCGAAGATGTCCCACATATTCTTGGAATTGACCTCGCCGCCCTCGGAGTCAGTGATTTCCTGCACCACGGTGGAAAATTCCGCTTGCATGGCGCGCGGCATATTGATGCCGTGGTCGGTCTTCATGATGTAGGCAACGCCGCCCTTGCCGGACTGGGAGTTGACGCGGATGACCGCCTGGTAGTCGCGGCCCACGTCCTTTGGATCGATGGGCAGGTAGGGAACCTCCCAGATGGCCTCGCGCAGTTCTTCCCACGAGACCTCGGTATTGTTCGCGCCGGGGCGGATGGTGGCCGCCAGCGCATCGAGGCCCTTGTTGATGGCGTCCTGGTGGGAACCGGAAAAGGCGGTAAAGACCAACTCGCCGCCGTAGGGGTGGCGCTCCGGCACGCGCAGCTGGTTGCAGTATTCGACGGTCTCGCGGATCTGCGGAAGATCGGAGAAGTCAATCTGTGGGTCCACGCCCTGGGTGAGCATGTTCAGGCCCAGGGTGATGAGATCGACGTTGCCGGTGCGCTCGCCGTTGCCAAATAGGCAGCCCTCGATGCGGTCCGCGCCGGCCATAAAGCCCAATTCGGCGGCGGCGATTCCCTCGCCGCGGTCATTGTGCGGGTGCAGCGAGAGCAAGATGTCTTCGCGGCGGGCCAGGTTGCGGTGCATCCACTCGATGGAATCGGCGTAGACATTGGGCGAGATCATCTCCACGGTAGAGGGCAGGTTGATGATCATCGGGTTATCCGGGGAGGGATCCATGATTTCTACTACCTCATCGCAGACCTCGCGGGCGAAGTCCAGCTCGGTGCCGGTAAAGGACTCGGGGGAGTATTCCCAGCGCCACGTGGTGTCGGGGTAGTCCGCGGCGATGGACTTGATGAGTGCGGCGGCGTCAGTAGCCAGCTTCTTAACGGCGGGCTTGTCCTTGCGGAAGACCACACGGCGCTGCAGCTTCGAGGTGGAGTTATAGAAGTGCACGATAACGTTCTTGGCGCCCTCGCAGGCCTCAAAGGTGCGGCGGATCAGGTGCTCGCGGGCTTGGACTAGCACTTGGATGGTGACGTCATCGGGAATCTTATTGCCCTCGATGATTTCGCGGACGAAGTTGAAATCCGTTTGGGAAGCGGACGGGAAGCCGACCTCGATTTCCTTGTAGCCCATTTTGACCAGCAGGTCGAACATGCGGTGCTTGCGCTCTGGGCTCATGGGATCAATGAGCGCTTGGTTGCCATCGCGCAGATCCACTGCGCACCACTGTGGGGCGTGCATGATTCTCTTGCTGGGCCACGTGCGGTCCGGCAGATCGATGTCTTCCACTTCGACGGCGAAGGGCTGGTAACGCTCGTGGGGCATGGCGGAGCCGCGCTGCTTATTCCACGCGGGCTGTCCCTCGCGGCGTGGGCCGTTAGGGGTGGTGATATCGCGAGGGGCGCTGATAAAAGAGTCAGTGGGGGACATGGTGCGGTTTCCTTGTCTGTGGTGTCTGTGGGGAGACGGCCAGCTGGGCTTGGGTAGCCGGACTCCGCGACGGGGCGCTGGCCAGTGCTTAGGCCGAAATCCCGCCGCGGCAGATAAGGAGTAGGTCAATCCGCTGTGTCATATCGGTCACACTACAGGCTCTCTCACTATGTGGCAAGAGATTTCATTCAATGAGACGCGATGGCGGTACGGTACTATGCCTTTCGTGTCTACTGCCCGCCATTCCGCATCCAACTCGTCGTCCTTACTGCGCTCCTTGTGGGCGCCTGCCGCGCTCGTTGCGCTCATCGGAGCCGCAGTGCGCGTGGGCGTGCTCGCGGCGGTGGCCGCCGTGCAGGACGATAAGCTCTGGGGACTGCTCAATAAGTGGGACGCCAAGCACTACGTAGAAATCGCCCGCGGCGGGTACTTCGGTGCGGATATCTCTACGGATGGGCCGGTCCATGAGACAACCATGGCGTTCTTTCCAGGCTTTCCCTTCCTGGTGCGTGCGGTAAGCGGCATCTTGGGAACCGGTGAGGCTGGCACTGCCATCGCGCTCAACGTGCTCTTTAGCATCGCGCTGGCCGCCGGGGTGATGGTCCTGGCCGCGCAGATGGGCATGGGAAAGTGGGCCCAAGTGCTCGGCGCCGTAGTGGTAACTAGCGCGCCGATGTCCATCGTGTTTTCTATGCCGTATACCGAGGCGCTTTTCGGGGCACTAGCCATCTGGGCGGTGGTAGCGCTGGTGGGCGAGCGCTGGTGGGCCGCCGCGGCGTATATCTTTGTGGCCGGGCTCGTGCGCCTTACCGCGGTGGACCTTGTTGCGGTCTTTGGACTGATGGTGCTGCTGCGGGCCCGAAAGGACTGGCGAGCCTGGGCCGCGGTGGCGTTTTCCGTCGTGCCGCTGGTGGGCTATTTGTGGTGGTCGAGCAGCCACTTGAAAGATGTCGGCGGTTATTTTGGTATCCAGAAAGAACATTGGAATTCCGGCTTTGATGGCGGCAAAGCCACGGCTATGTGGTTGTGGGAGACGCTGACTGGGGCCACCAATGGCGGCTACCTGCTCAGTGCCGGTGTCATGATCGCTGCCCCGGTATGCCTGGTGCTGGCATGGCGTCGCCTGCCGTTGGCGGCCTGGCTATTTTCCGCCGTCCTCATGGCCAATGTGCTGCTTTCTGATGGCATCATGCACTCGCGGCCCCGGCTGCTCCTGCCGGCGGTGATCGTGTTGTTGCCGTGGGTGAAAAAGGGGGCGTCGGCAAGCGTGGCGGTTATTGCCTGGGCCCTGTTTGGCGCGTGGTTTTCGGCCTATATGCTCGGCGTATTTGAGTGGGCCATCTAACCGCGCTGGCTCACCGGGCTGCGGGAGAGCACGATGGTGGACAGCACCATGACGGTTAGGGCGATGAGCATAATTGCCCAACCGACGGCCGTATCGATGAGGAATTTCTCTCCCAGGACCATGTATCCCAAGCCGAAGGCCACGATGGGCTCAAAGATGGTCATGGCCGGCAGGGAATGGGCCAGGGGGCCGGCGTTGAAGGAATATTGCTGTACCACCGTGCCGGTAAGCGCGAGGCCGATGAGGCCGTAGAACTGCCAGCTCGCCAATAGGGTGGTGAGGCCTTCATGAGTGAAAATATCCACCACGGCCTTAGAAAGCAGGGCGACGAAGCCATAAATAACGCCGCAGGCCGTGCCCAATGCCAAGGGGCGCTGATCCGGTAGCTTTGCGGCCGCCGCGCCGAGGATTGCGAGGGTGGCCAACCCTATGAGGAGCGCCGGCCACCAATCGCTCCATTCTGGGCGGGGATTGCCAGCAACCGGCCGGCCGTAGATGACCATGATGCCCACCGCAATGGTCAGCGCAATGGACCAGAAAACCTCGTGGAAGGGCATCTTACGGCCGGAGTACCATGCCGAGAGCGGCAGGGTAAACATCAAGGACAGCACCAAGATGGGCTGGACGACCAGCAAGGTGCCGAAGCCGAGCGCGATAACCTGCAGGCCGTAGGCGCCAATCGCGGCCGCGGTGCCCACCCACCACAAGGGGTTAGACATGGCGGCACGCATGACCGAATCATCGGCGTCGAGGGCAATGCGGTGGCGGACGACCGTGCCCCAAGCAACCGTCAGCGCGGATGCGAGCGCGAAAAAGATGGCGAGGAGGTTGCTTAACACCCGCTCAACGGTAGTAAAGATTCCTGTTATATGCATATTCTGCGCTGCATGGCGCGCGTTTTTCTCTATGGGGGGACGGCCGGCGCATGGCGCGCTTTACGCTCGGGGTGTGTGAATAAAAAGCAAGCATTGTCTAGGAATTATGATGAGGACTAGGCCCCTGCGGGGTAGCATGGGTATTTGACTAATGACCGACAGGTATTTCTGGCGGTGTGCGGACGCGCGCGCCAGGGGTGCCTTGAAAGACGAAAGGCGGCATCCTTACCGTGGCCCTGATCGTGCAAAAATATGGCGGTTCATCCCTCGAATCCGCAGACCGCATTCGCGCCGTTGCGGAGCGCATCGTGGCCACCAAGAAGCAGGGCAATGACGTCGTCGTGGTGTGCTCCGCCATGGGCGATACCACCGATGAGCTGCTCGACCTTGCCGCCCAGGTCAACCCCGTGCCACCACGGCGCGAAATGGACATGCTGCTGACCGCGGGCGAGCGCATCTCCAATGCGCTGGTGGCCATGGCCGTGGAATCCTTGGGGGCCCATGCCCAGTCCTTTACCGGCTCCCAGGCCGGCGTGCTCACCACCGAGCGCCACGGCAATGCCCGCATCGTGGACGTTACCCCAGGCCGCCTGACCGAAGCTCTCGATGAGGGCAAGATCTGCATCGTCGCCGGATTCCAGGGAGTTAATAAGGAATCGCGCGATGTCACCACGCTGGGCCGCGGCGGTTCCGATACCACCGCGGTGGCGCTAGCCGCCGCGCTGAATGCGGACGTGTGCGAGATCTATTCCGATGTCGATGGCGTGTATACCGCAGACCCGCGCATCGTCCCAGACGCGCAGAAGCTAGAGAAGCTCTCTTTCGAGGAGATGCTGGAGATGGCCGCGGTAGGTTCCAAAATTTTGGTTCTGCGCAGCGTGGAATATGCCCGCGCGTTCAATGTACCCTTGCGAGTTCGCTCGTCTTATTCAAATGACCCCGGCACCCTAGTGACCGGATCAATGGAGGATATCCCTGTGGAAGAAGCAGTACTCACTGGTGTAGCAACCGATAAGTCCGAGGCAAAGGTCACCGTCCTTGGAATCCCGGACCGCCCCGGGGAGGCAGCGAAGGTTTTCCGTGTCATTGCCGATGCAGAGATCAATATTGACATGGTCTTGCAAAACGTCTCCTCCCTGGAGGATGGCACCACCGACATCACCTTCACCTGCCCGCGTGCTGACGGTCCACGCGCCATGGAGCTGTTGACCAAGCTGAAGTCCGAGGGCGGCTGGGCCAATGTGCTTTACGACGACCAAGTGGGCAAGGTCTCCCTCGTCGGTGCCGGTATGAAGTCCCACCCGGGCGTTACCGCCGAGTTTACCGAGGCCCTGCGCGACGTTGACGTCAATATGGAGCTCATCTCCACCTCCGAAATCCGCATCTCCGTGCTCACCCGCGAGGCTGACCTGGACAAGGCAGCTCGTGCGCTGCACGATAAGTTCCAGCTTGGTGGCGAAGAAGAAGCCACGGTTTATGCTGGAACCGGACGTTAAATACCCAAAAGCAACTACAGAGGATTTTTAAGTCATGACCACTGTTGCAGTCGTAGGCGCTACCGGCCAGGTCGGCCGCGTTATGCGCTCCATCTTGGAAGAACGCAATTTCCCGGCGGATAAGGTGCGCTTTTTCGCCTCGTCTCGCTCCGCTGGCACCGAGCTGGAATTTCGCGGCGAGCAGATTACCGTAGAAGACCTTGCTGAGGTCACCGAGCAATCCGTTGCCGATGTCGATATTGCCTTGTTCTCCGCCGGTGGCTCCACCTCTCAGCAGTGGGCCCCGGTATTCGCCGCGGCCGGCGCGACCGTGGTGGATAATTCCTCGGCCTACCGCAAGGACCCAGAGGTTCCCCTCATCGTTTCCGAGGTCAACCCCGAGGCAGCCAAGAACACCCCGAAGGGCATCATCGCGAACCCGAACTGCACCACCATGGCCGCCATGCCGGTGCTCAAGGTCCTCCACGACGCCGCTGGTCTGAATAAGCTCCACGTGTCCTCCTACCAGGCGGTGTCCGGCTCCGGTCTGGCTGGCGTGCAGACTTTGGCCGCGCAGGTCTATTCCGTTGGTGAGCACAATGTGGGCTTGGTCCACGATGGCTCCGCGCTCAATGACGAAGACTTTGGCCCGTACGTGGCACCTATCGCCTATAACGCCCTGCCGATGGCTGGCAACCTCGTTGATGATGGCTCTCTGGAGACCGACGAGGAACAAAAGCTGCGCAACGAATCCCGCAAGATCCTGGACATTCCGGAGCTGAAGGTAGCGGGCACCTGCGTGCGCATCCCGGTCTTCACCGGCCACACCCTGACCATTCACGCCGAGTTCGATAAACCCATTACCCCAGAGCAGGCCACCGAGCTTTTGGGTGGCGCTCCGGGCGTTACGCTTGCCGACGTCCCCACTCCGCTCGCCGCTACCGGCATCGACGAGTCCTTGGTCGGCCGCATCCGCCAAGACCAGACGGTAGACGATAACAAGGGCCTCGTGCTCGTTGTCGCCGGCGATAACCTGCGCAAGGGTGCTGCTCTTAACACCATCCAGATTGCAGAGCTGCTCGTCTAAGCCCACACCAGTGCGCCGCAAGGCACAATAAAAAGCTCGGCGCCTCCTTCCTAGCTACGGGAAAGGGGGCGCCGAGCTTTTGCGCTGCAGGCGGAGGAGTTAGTTCTCAGAGACCGGCTTAGCAGTTCCGGTGCCGGTGCCCTTGGCGCTACCCGCCGCGGAATCCTTCTTGCCAAAGTCGAGGTCGCTATCCACGGAAGGGACCTCCGGCTTGGTGTGCTGCACGTAGGTCACGGACGGCTCCGGATCTTCGCGGTCATACTCAATATCATCATCATTTTCGAGCTCGTCGTGGATCTCTTCTGCGATATTGGTGACGAACTCGGTGGTTTCCATATTGGATGCTGCAGCCAGCTTGCGCAGCTCGCGCTCGTTCTTCTTGGTAAAGCGCTTGCGCGGATCCAGACGACGGGACACCAGCTCGTGGGCGCGCATGCGGCGGTCGGACTCGTCCGCGAGCTTGCTACCGTTCTTGATGCGGTTGAAGACCATTACCACGATCATCAGCAGTCCGAGGTAGCCCAGGATCGGGTAGACGTTGCTGACCAAGGCCTGGAAGCCCACGAAGGACAAGATGAAGCCGATGATGCAGGCACCGGCATAAACCGGGTAGAAGCGCTTGGGGTTATTGCGGGTCAAGCGCTTGCCCAGCGCGTAGAACATGCCGATGGCGGTATTAAAGACCATGCCGTAAATGACAAAGGTCATCAGCACGCCCAAGACTGGGTGGATGCTGGTAATCAGGCTCAGTACCGGCATGTCCTGGCCGTTGACGGTCTCTGCCTCGAAGAAGAGGGCGAAGACCAACAGTGCCAACAGGATGAGATAGAGCAGGCCGCCAATGAGGCCACCGACGCCAACTGCACGGTTATCCAGGAAGTTACCGCCAATGACGATGGACATGGATACTGCCGTCATCACGTTCAGGCCGGTGTAGTTCAGTGCGGCTAGCCACCAATTAGGCAGCGAGGTATCAACATTATTGACCGCCCAGTCATTCATGGCAGAGAAATCAACGTCCGCATTCAAGATGGTGTAGCCGGTGGCAATCACCACGAAGATAATGATGAATGGGGTGATGGTACCGATGACCGCAGTTACTCGGTCGACATCCATCAGGCCGACGATCAGCACCAAAATCAGCATGGCGGTGGCGCCCACCCATACTGGGATGGACGGGAACTGCTGATTGATATTCGCACCGCCGCCGGCGAACATGACGAAGCCGATGGCGAACAGGGTCACCAGGGTGGACCAGTCCAAAATCTTGGCGGTAAACGGCGATGCGACCTTGTCGTAGACAGCGGTATGCTCCTCGGCTTGGAAGTACGAGCCGAGCTGCAGGATGGATACGCCGGTGATCATCATCAAACCAGCGGCCAGGGCGATGCCCCACAGGCCCCAGTTACCAAAGGCCACGAAGTACTGCATGGCCTCTTGGCCGGAGGCAAAGCCTGCGCCCACGACGACGCCGATAAACGCCATGGAAATTCCGATTGCGCGTTTTAACATGAAAGGGAGAAACTCTCTTACTCACACGCGCCGGGCCCGGCATTGGTATCGCGCGGGCCCGGATCGACGGTCGATTTATCACGTGTGTACACGTCTAATAAACCACACATCGGACAGATATTTCGGGCAAGAATCGCCCCAACTGTGGCCTCATTTACCCCGGCCGTGGCGCGTAAAGCGCAGCTAAGTGCCAAAATTTGGGGCCCGTGGGGCACAAGGTAACCAGAGCGTAACAATTTGGGAGTGAAATTAACTCCGCAAGCCCAGGGGACTATTTGGGGGTATTACCCTGTCCCCGCGATGAGATCCTTGCGGGCGCGCGCCACGCGGGAGCGGATGGTGCCCACGCGCACGCCAGCAATCTTGGCCGCCTCCTCATAGGTATAGCCCAGCACTTGGGTAAGGATGAGGGCTTCGCGGCGGTCGGCCGGGAGGGCGTCGATAAGCGTACGGGCATCGATCCAGTCGCTCCACGCCGCGGAGTCTTCCGGCGCCGCACCCATCGCGTCTTCGTACTCGGTGGCAGACTTTCGCGGCCGGGCCATATCGTGGCGAATATTATCCACCCACACGCGCCGGGCCAAGGAGAGCAGCCACGTGCGCGCGGAGGACCGCGCCGCAAACCGCGGCAAGGCGCTGATGACGCGCAGATAGGTCTCCTGGGTGAGATCGTCAGCCCCCTCGGGCCCGCCCAAGTGCGCCAGCAAACGCCACACATCATCCTGGGTGGCCTTGATAAACTCCGTCAGTGCCGCGCGGTCGCCGCGACCGGCCCGAAGGGCAAGGTCGGTGACGCGGGCGTCGTCTGCTGCGGAGTGGTGAGTCACCTGAATGAATCTACCAGCACCTCTTACTCTCTTTGGCGAGCCCTGACAACCGTGCAAAGTTTTGCCACACTGGAGGGAACTGACCGCGAATTGCCAGGAGGCAAGAATGAGTGAATTTACCGCTGATGACATCCTGAACAAGGGCCAGCGCGCCGCTGGCAAGGGAAATACCACCCGCCCCTCGGGCCAGCCGGTGCCGTCCGAAAACACCTCGGTGACCGCCGGCCAGCAGGGCCCGGTGGCGCTGAATGATATCCACCTCATTGAAAAGCTCGCGCACTTCAACCGCGAGCGCGTGCCGGAGCGCACGCCGCACGCTAAGGGTCACGGCGCCTTCGGCGAGCTGCACATCACGGAAGATGTCTCTGCCTATACCAAGGCCAAGGTCTTCCAGAAGGGCACCGTTACCCCGATGATGGGCCGCTTTTCCACCGTGGCCGGCGAGCAAGGCTCCCCGGATACCTGGCGCGATGTGCACGGCTTTGCCCTGCGTTTCTACACCGAAGAAGGCAATCTCGACATCGTGGGCAATAACACCCCGGTCTTCTTCATCCGCGATGGCATTAAGTTCCCAGACTTCATCCACTCCCAGAAGCGCCTGGGCACCAATGGCCTGCGCGATGCCGATATGCAGTGGGACTTCTGGACCCGCAACCCGGAATCTGCACACCAGGTCACCTATCTGATGGGTGACCGCGGCACCCCGAAGTCCACCCGCCACCAGAATGGCTACGGCTCCCATACCTTCCAGTGGGTCAATGAGAAAGGCGAGGCTTTCTGGGTCAAGTACCACTTCAAGTCCCGCCAGGGCGTGGAGAACTTCACCGATGAAGAGGCCACTACCACCGCCGGCCAGAACCCGGATTGCCACCGCGAGGATCTCTACAATGCCATCGAGGAAGGCAACTACCCGATCTGGGACGTGAAGGTGCAGATCATGCCGCTGGATGAGGCGGAGAATTACCGCTTCAACCCCTTCGACCTGACCAAGGTCTGGTCTAAGAAGGACTACCCGCTGCATGATGTGGGCTACTTCGTCCTCAACCGCAATCCACGTAACTTCTTTGCCCAGATTGAGCAGGTGGCGCTCGACCCGTCCAATATTGTGCCGGGCGTTGGCCTATCCCCAGACAAGATGCTGCAGGCTCGCGTCTTCGCTTACGCTGACCAGCAGCGCTACCGCATCGGACCGAACTATAAGCACCTGCCGGTCAACCAGCCGCAGAATGTGGACCAGGTCAATACTTATGAGCATGAGGGCCCGATGCAGTACCTCTTCAACGCTCCGGAGGATCCGGTTTATTCGCCCAACCGCTATGAGAAGGGCACGGGCGTGCTTGACGACGCCGCTGTAAACGACCGCTCCCAGCTCGAGACCACCACCGCGGCGGAGCTCTACATCAATCCGGAGTCTCACGGCAGCGACCTGGTGCGTGCACCGTACGTTCGCCACGCCGAGGACGATGACTTCGTGCAGGCGCGCGACCTGTACGAGAACGTCTATGACGATGCCGCCAAGGAGCGCCTGGTCACCAATATCACCAACGCGATGGCTGGTGTATCCGAGGAGACCGAGGAGCGCGTCTACGAATACTGGACCAACGTGCACCCAGCCCTTGGCCAGCGCGTTCGCGAGGTCTACGCCGAGAAGAAGTAATCTTTCCCCGGCAGCACCTGTGTGCTAACGACGCCGCCCCCGTACCGAGTTGCTTTACTGCACGGTATGGGGGCGGTTTCTTGCTGTGCGGCTAGTCGCAGCGGCGCATCTTTTCCGTAACAAAGGCGGGAGCGCCCTCAGCGGCCCACTTATCCACGTCGTAGCACGGGGCGGCCAGGCCGGAGGTTGTCGTGCCAATGGATTCAATGGCTACCCACTGGCCGCCCTCGTAGCGTGCCCAGGCAGTCCAATCCGTGCTGTCTTTGCCAAAGTGGGCCCACTGGCCATCGCAATTATTGACTCGGATGTTGGTCATGGTGGGAGCTGCGGGCTGTAGCGCTTCTGGGGAGCAATCGCCGCGGCCGGTGTCGGCGGGTACGGCGGCCGGGGCTGCACTCTCCTCGTTGGCGGATTCTGCGGTCTCCTCAGCGGGAGCTGCCGCCGCAGAAGTAGGCTCGGCCTCCACAGTCTCGGTGGCGGTGTCTTCGGCTTCCGAAGTTGCGGGCTCGCTCGTGGTTTCTTCGGACGAGGTCTCCGTGGCCGAGGAGCTTGCGGCGGTGGCGTCGGAGAACTCCGGTTCTGCGGACGTATCGGCATCGTTGGAGCAGGCAACAAGGCTGAAACACAGCGGCGCGATGGCCGCGGCGGCGAGGTAGCGGGAAGGGGCTAGGGAATAATTGTGGGACATGCCATATATCGTAGAGGAACTGCCATTGCGGGGGTGCTCGGCGCGCCTGCAACAGGGGAGTGACCTGCAAGGATAGGTTCAATACTATGACCTCACGCCTTGCCTCCCCAGACGCTGCGTCCCCCTCCCGGTGGCGCAGCGTCCTCTTGATCCTCCTGCTTGCCCTGCCGCTCATTATCGGGGCTGCGGTGGCGGGCCTTGCGCAGTGGGAACCCGCCCACACCTGGTCTAGCGCCGCGCAGCCGTTTGGAGCTCCGCGGGAAAATTCCGCCTCGCCAGAGGTGAAGGAAGCCGCCGAGGCGGCCAGCCGCGCGCAGGCACAGGCGAGCATGCTTAAATCGGGTGCCACGCAGCTTGATGACGGCACGGGTGAGCTGAATAAGGGGGCGGATGAGCTCGGAGGGGGCGTCGACAAGCTGGCGACGGGCTCCCAAGAATTGGTGGCCGGTCTCACTCAGCTGCAGTCCGGAACTAATACGCTCGGTGGCGGTGCAACGGAGTTGGCCAATGGTGTCGGCGGTGCCGTGGACCAGGTGGTGGGCCTCGGTGCTGTCCAGGGGCAGATTCTGCAGGCCATCGATGGCACGATGCGCGACCTGGAAGGAAATAAGTCCAAGGAAGCGAAGGAAATTCGCTCGCAGCTGGGCGATCTCCGTGCGCAGGTGAATAATTTCCGCCTGGATAATTCGGTGACCGATCAGCTCAAGAAGCTCAAGGACGGATCGCGCGATCTATCCAATCAGTTGGCGGTCAACGGCTATGCCTATCACGATGGCGTGAACCAGGCCGTATCCGGTGCGCAGGAGCTTAACGAGGGCATCGCGGAGCTGAACAAGCGCGTTGGTGAGGCGCAGGAGGGCGTGGACAAGCTTGATGACGGCGCCGGCAAGCTCTCCACCATGGCGGCCCAAAACCAGATCAATGTGGGTGAAATTCAGCGTGCCCTGCCGCCAGCGCATACCGCGACCGACGGCCCGGCACATCTGCTCAGCCCTATCGTGGCGATGCTGGTCTCCGCCCTGGTCTTGCTCGCAGGCGCCGCGGCCGGTGTGGCATGGCAGATGGGATTCCGCCCATGGTTGACAGTCCTCGGCGGCACGCTGGCCGCGGTCGCCATCGGGGAAATCCTCCTCTTTGTGCTTGCCACCGGATTTACCCCTGTGGCGGCGGTGTGGGCCGGCGCGGCGCTCCTTCTGGGCGCGCTGTCCATGGCGGCCATCACCCGCGGCCTACTCGGGCTATGCGGCATTACTGCCGGCAGCATCCTCGCGGCGCTGTTTGGCATCGGCCAGACCGCGCTGGTGGGATGGCTGTGGAAATCCGCGGCAATTGCCGGTGTTTCTAAGATTTGGCAGATTGTTTCTAATCTTTTGCCGCTGAATTGGACTACCGCGGCCGTCACAACGGCGGGCAACGAAGGCGAGCCGGCCATCCTGTGGACCGGCGTTGCGGTATTGCTCGCCATCACTCTCATTGGGCTGAGTGCAAAGTGGTGGGCTCCATCCACAGGAAAAACCAAACCTACGGTTCATTAAGTCTGAAAAAACACACCTAAGAATAGAAAATATTGGTGGAAGCTGGGAACTTTGATTCGCGCTACCGTTTGCATTGCGCGAGTGCTACAGTTGGTCTTGCTCACAAAGCCTACTTAGGGGGTAGGCGAACGGTTTCTCCAATCCGTTGTGAGTGATAGGGAATAGGGACGACGCGGCGCTGTAGGGGCACCGCGTCGTTTCCCATATGTGGGGGTCTAGCTGCAATTTTTGCGGAAAAATCCGTGTAATTCCCAGAATGCTTTTGCTGCAGTGGGACTTTTTCAGGCATTGCGAACTGCTTCGTGGTGGCGATTATCTATAGGTAATTCAATTTAAATCGGTGTGGACTTTGGGGGTGGTAGTGGCGTTGTCGATAGCCGGGGGTTTAATCTGAGTCACACTCGCTTGTATTCGTAGCGTAGGACATGGTGAGTTGTCGACTTTTGAAGGAGCACTATGCAGACCCCGCTCGGGCTCACGGCCATGGGCCTCATCATCATTTTCGTGACGGTGGGAATTTTGATCCGCGGCCGAGTAAATCCCATTATCCCCATGACGCTGGTACCCGTGGTTGGCGCCTTAATATGTGGATTTGGTCTAGGTGAAATATCTGACTTTTTCAGCGAGGGCTTAAATTCCGTCATCAACGTCGTGGTGATGTTTATCTTCGCCATTATCTTCTTCGGCATTTTGCAAGACGTCGGCCTGTTTACCCCAGTCATTCGCGCGCTCATCAAGGCCACCCGGGGAAGGATCATGGCCGTAACGCTGGGCACTGCGGCGATTGGTGTGGTGGCGCACCTTGATGGATCGGGTTCTACTACCTTCCTCATCACCATCCCGGCCCTGTTACCGCTCTACCGTGCGCTGAACATGTCGCGCTACGTGCTCATTACCATTGTGGCGATGGCCGCCTCGGTCATGAACATGGTTCCTTGGGGCGGCCCGCTGGGCCGCGCCGGTGCTGTGGTCGATCAGGAGCCCAATGCCATCTGGGTGCAACTCCTGCCTATTCAAGGCGTGGCGATTGTGCTGGTATTCCTCTTGGCTGCGCTTCTGGGGTGGTGGGAACAGCGCCGCGTTGCGGGGCTGCGTGAAAGCGGCGAATGTGCAGGCGGTACTGCAGTGGACGTTAACGCATTGGCCGATGAATTCGCTGCTGCACAGGTGCGTGAACAACATAAATTGGGCTACCACATCCGCACAGGGCGCTGGGTAACCGTGGTCAATATCATCGTTGCACTTGCAGTCCTAGTGGCCTTGCTCTCGGGCGTAGTCCCGCCCGCCCCAGCCTTTCTCATTGCCACGACCATCACTCTGGCTATTAACTTCAGCGGTCCCATGGAGCAGGGCGAGGCCCTGCGACGGCACGCGCCCAATGCCTTGGCCATGGCAGGCGTTATCCTTGCAGCCGCGATGTTCTTGGGTGTCCTCAATGAAACCAAAATGCTTGAGGAAATCGCACTGACGCTAGTAAACGTTCTACCAGAGGGCGTCGCACCGCACCTCCATGTGATCGTGGGCTTCTTCGGTGTGCCGCTTGATTTGTTGACCTCGACGGATGCTTATTACTTCTCAGTGCTTCCTATTGTTCAAGGAACTGTTGAAAGCTTTGGGGTCAGCGGCATGGGTGCGGCCTGCGCGCTCATTATCGGCAACGTGGTGGGCACCTTTGTCTCGCCCTTCTCTCCTGCATTGTGGCTGGCGCTGGGACTTGCGGAAGGTCAGATGGGTAAATACCTCAAGCTGGCTTTCCCAATTGCGTGGATTTTCTCCGCCATCTTGGTTGCCGTGGCGCTATTTACGGGAATGCTGGCGTAATAACGAAAAAGGCCCGCAGCAAAGCTGCGGGCTATTGGTCGGGATAACAGGATTTGAACCTGCGACCTCTTCGTCCCGAACGAAGCGCGCTACCAACCTGCGCCATATCCCGGCGTTCCGCCTTGAAAAGCGGTACCTGGATACTTTAACGCAAGCTGAGCGCAATCAACAAAACGGCAGGTGGCTGGGTTTAGTCCACCTCGGTGATTTTCAGCAGAGTGGCGGAAGGGCGGCAGAAAAGGCGCACCGGGGCGAATTTGGAGGTGCCCAGGCCATTGGAGACATGCATCTTCATCGGGCCGAAGTCGTGGAGCCCCTGCACGCGGTCGCGGTCGATGCCGCAATTGGTTACCAGTGCGCGGGAGCCGGGCAGGCAAATTTGGCCGCCGTGGGTGTGGCCAGACAGCGAGAGTTGGTAGCCGTCGTCCGCGAACTTCTCCAGCACGCGGGGCTCGGGGGCATGGAGGAGCGCCAGGGACAAGTCGGCGTCCTCGTTGGGCGGGCCGGCGATTTCGGAGTAGTCATCCAGATCGTGGTGCGGATCGTCCACGCCGGCGGCGGCAAGGCGGACATTGCCTACCTTGAATTCATGCCGAGCCTGGTTGGCATCGCGCCAGCCGTGCTCCAAGAAGGCGGCGCGCATACCGCGCCACGGCAAGTCCACATAGGAGGGCTCGCGCTTTTTGCCCAGCAGGTACTTGAAGGGATTAACCGGCTGCGGCGCCCAGTAGTCATTGGTGCCAAAAACAAAGAGTCCGGGGCGGGCCAGCAACGGGCCGAGAGCGCGCAACGTATCGGGAACGGCCCGCTGATCGGAGAGATTATCGCCAGTGTTGACCACGAGGTCCGGCTCTAGGGCGTCGAGGGCAGAAACCCAGGCAATCTTGGTCTCCTGGCCGGGGATCATATGCAGATCGGACAGATGCAGCAGCCGAAATTCCGGCTTACCGCGCAGCGTGCCCTTGGGCAGGAGGGGGAGCGTATATTCCTTGAGCTCGAATTTGGTCAGTTCGCTATAGCCCCATGCCGCGGCGCCCAGGCCGGCAGCGGTGAGGCCGCCAAGAATACGTAAAAGTTTCACGGCTACCACACTACCTGGCGTACATTGATAGGCATGAGCGAGCTAAAGCAAACCATCCGTGCAGATCTGAAAACCGCAATGAAGGCGAAGGAGAAGCAGCGCACCAGCGCCATCCGCGCCTTGCTGGCCGCCATCCAGGCCGAGGAGACCAATGGTTCCCGGCATGAGCTGGAGGACGCCGATATCCTCAAGGTGATTGCGCGCGAAATCAAAAAGCGCCGCGAGTCCGCCGAGGTTTATGAGGACAACGGCCGTCCGGAGCTGGCGGAAGCCGAGCTTGCCGACGTCCCCTTCTTCGAGGCCTACCAACCCCGCCAGCTGGACGAGTCCGAGCTGCAGGCTTTGGTGAAGGAATCTATCGCGGAGGTTGAGGCCGAAAACGGCGAAGCACCCACCATGAAGCAGATGGGTGCAGTAATGAAGGCGGCCAATGCCAAGGCCGCCGGCCAGGCGGATGGCAAGCGCCTGTCCGCTGAGGTCAAGTCCCAGCTGAGCTAAAACGGGCGAGACCGCAACGGGCGAGGCTTAGCGGCCAAGCAGGCTGCGGACATCGTTGGCAAAGCTATCGATGTCCTCTTGGCGGATGCCAAAGTCTTCCGGCGAGAACCCGCCGCCGGTACCGCCACCGCCGTTGCCCCTTCCGCCGCCTGTGCCGCCAGTCGAGCGGCCCGGGCTCGTAGCACCGTCGGCATTACCGCCGCCGGTGCTATTTTGTGCGCCGGTGGAGTTGGCGTCGGCCACGCCGGAGGAGGGGGATTGGGAGGCCCCGGCGCCGTCGGAAAGCTGCAGCGTAATCTCCGCGCCCTTCTTCTTGCCGTCCTTGCCGGTAATCGCGCGAACCACGCGGCCATAAGGAACATTGCCGCCGATGACCCGGGAGGTCTTGACTACGTAGCCCTTGGACTCCAAGGTCTGGCGGGCCTCGGCCTCGGACTTGCCGCGCAGGCTATCAAGGGTCTTATCGGCCGTGGTGCCGTTGTCGTACTTCTTGTTGTAGTTCGGCAGTCCGGCCTTGGTCGCTATCGGCAGCTGCGTAGCCATGCTGAAGAAGGTCTGCGCCGGTTCCAAGCCGCCGTAGAGGTTGCCCCAACCCGCGCACTGGCGCACCGGCCCGGTACATAGCGGGACGGTGGAGGTACCATCGTTATAGATATACGGCGCGGCGGAAATACCCTCGTTGAATCCCAAAAATGCGGAGGATTGGTTGGACTCGGTGGTACCGGTCTTGGCCGCGATTGGGCTGGAATAACCGGCCGCTTGGGCGGCATCCTTGGCGGTGCCCTGCTTGGCGTCCTCGGACAGGGCATTGCTCATCGCGCGGGCTACGTCCTTATCAACGGCCTGCTCACACGGGGTTTCCTTGAGATAGACCTCGTTGCCTTCCTTATCCGTGACCTGGGAGATGGGGTTAGGCTCACACCACCTGCCATCCGCGGCCAGCGTGGCGCCGACATTGGAAAGCTCCAGCGGGTTGACCTGGTCGGGGCCCAAGGTGAAGGAGCCGGAGTTGGCGTCCTTGGTGTGCTGAGCAATCGAGGTGTCTTTATCAAAGCTGCCCTTGTCATCGTAGGAGCGCAGGCCCAAACGCACGGCCATATCGACGATGGGTGCCACGCCTACCTGCTCCGTGAGCTTGATAAACGGCGTATTGGGGGAGTGCGCCAGCGCTTCCTGTAGCGTCATCGTGGCCTTATAGGCACCAGCGTTTTCCACGCAGTAGCGGTCAGCTGGGCAGCCGGCGGCACCGCCGTGGCCTAGGCCTTCCGCCTCGTAGCGGGTGGGCACATCCACGGTGTTTTTGATGCCATAGCCCGCTTCGAGCGCGGCCGCGGCGGTAAAGACCTTAAAGACGGAACCTGCACCGTTGCCCACCAAGGAGTAGGGCTGCGGCAGGATGGTCTCATTTTTATCCAGGTCCAGGCCGTAATCGCGCGAGGAGACCATGGCCAGCACCTTGCGGTCCGACCTGCCTGGCTTGATGACGTTCATGACTTCAGCCACGCCCTGGGCATCCGGATTGGTATGGCTTTGGACGGACTCGAGGGCCTTATCCTGCACCGTTGGGTCCAGCGTGGTTTTGATGGTGTAGCCGCCGCGCGCTAGCTGCTCCTCGCTAATGCCCTTCTTATCCAGGTATTTCAGTACATAATCACAGAAGAAACCGCGGTCGCCGGCGCCGATGCAGCCATTGGCTAGCGTTTTGGGCTTCTTGCCGACGCCCAGCTTCTCCCCCTTATACTTATCCGCTTCCTGTTGCTTGATATGGCCGTTATCCGCCATGGATTGCAGGACTAGGTTGCGTCGGTCGGTTACTTCCTCGGCGTTGGTATAGGGATTGAGGCGCTCAGAGGATTGGACCATGCCGGCCAGCATTGCTGCCTGCGGCACCGTGAGCTCGGAAGCATGCGTGCCAAAGTAGGTGCGGGCCGCCGCCTCGACGCCATAGGCGTGGTTACCAAAAGACACCAGGTTGAGATAGTTGGTGAGGATGTCCTCCTTATCCAATTCCGCATCCATCTTGGTGGCCATACGCATCTCGCGCAGCTTGCGGGCCACGGATTGCTCGGTGGCCGCGGCGCGCTCTTCATCGGTGGTGGCAGAGACCAGCAAGAGGTAGTTCTTGACGTACTGCTGATCGATGGTGGAAGCGCCCTGGGAGACGCCGCCTGACGTCAGGTTTGTCCATAGCGCGCGGAAATTTCCCTGGAAGTCCACGCCTTCGTGATCATAAAAGCGCTCGTCCTCAATGGAGACGATGGCGTTTTTCATGGCCTTAGAGATCTTCTTGCTCTCCACCGGGTGGCGGCGTTGGCTGAAGACATAAGCCATGTCCTTGCCCTTGGCGTCTTTGATCGTGGTGACGCCTGGGATATTGCCGGCAGTCAGATCTTGCAGGTCAGATTGCATGGTTTCGTTAGTGCGGGCAATCGCTACACCGGAAATGCCCGCGAAGGGGGCAAGAGCCAGGGCGATGAGCGCACCTACCAAGACCGTAGACAGGGCTATCTTGGCCAAAGATTTGATGACAGTCACGCCCCATACACTACGTGGTTGCCCTTGGTAGGTGGAAGATCACTCGCACCCCCTAAAGTGTGACGTGTTAGACAATCTTCTACCTGGATGAATAGACTCAGATGCGTTACATAGTATTCCGTCTGGGAAGGAGCACACTCACCCATGACCGTTCGTGTGAAGACTGCTGGAATGTCTAATACAGCCCGAAATCCCGAGCGTGGTGAGTGGGTCACCCAGGCCAAATGCCGCAAGGGCGACCCGGATGCCCTATTTGTTCGCGGTGCGGAACAGCGCAAGGCGGCCGTCATTTGCCGCCACTGCCCGGTGTTGACCGAATGCCGCGCCGACGCCCTGGATAATCGCGTCGAGTTCGGTGTGTGGGGCGGGCTGACCGAGCGCCAGCGCCGAGCTCTGCTGCGCAAGAACCCCCACATCACGGACTGGGCCCACTACTTGGCCCAAGGCGGCGAGCTCGTCGGCATTTAAGAATTTAGACGGCATAGTGCGTATTTAATAGTTAGAATGGACCCCATGACTAAATGGGAATACGCAACCGCACCTGTCCTTACCCACGCCACCAAGCAGATACTCGATTCTTGGGGTGAAGATGGCTGGGAACTGGTCACCGTCACCCCGGGTCCTAACCCGGAAAACGTCGTGGCCTACTTCAAGCGCGAGGTGGCAGAGTAAATGGGCTTTCACGCTCGCTTGCGGGAGCTGGGGTATGAGCTGCCGGGCGTCGCCAAGCCGCTAGCTTCCTATGTGCCGGCCGTGCGCGTGGGTGATCAGGTCTGGACCTCTGGCCAGCTTCCCCTCGTGGAAGGCGCCCTGCCGCTCACCGGCAAGGTTGGCGCCGAAGTCACCACGGAACAAGCCCAGGAACAGGCTCGTATCGCGGCGCTGAATGCTCTTGCCGCTATCGATGCCGAAGTTGGCCTGGACAATGTCTCCCGCGTGGTAAAAATCGTGGGGTTTGTGGCCTCCGATCCGGCCTATGCAGACCAACCGGTAGTTATCAATGGTGCCTCCGATTTCATCGGTGAGGTCTTTGGGGATGCTGGAAAGCATGCTCGCTCCGCAGTGGGCGTAGCTGCGTTGCCTAAAAACGCCCCGGTAGAGATCGAACTAATCGTAGAAATTGCTGCTTGATCGGATAGGCTAGTAACTATGGAGCACCCCGCATATAGTCAATTGCGTCCCGTCAGCCAGTCCGTTGGCGTAGTCCTTTGTGATAACCCCAGCTACACCGCCCTTGAGGGGACGAATACGTGGATTATTCGCGCCGCTGAAGACTCTCGGGCGATCGTCGTGGATCCGGGTCCCGAGGATGAAGGCCATCTCAACGTTGTGCACCGCAACGCAGGTGAGGTGGCTTTGATTTTGATTACCCACCGCCATGATGACCACGCTTCGGGCGCACAACGCTTGCGGCAGATGACCGGCGCCCCCATCCGCGCCTTCGATCCGAGCTACTGCAATGGTGCCGAGGCCCTCCAGGACGGCGAGCACATCTCCCTCGATGGCATCACCCCAAGTCTCGAGGTCGTGCACACCCCAGGGCATACCGCGGATTCCACCTGCTTCTTTGCGTGGAGCGGCGAGGTAGGAAATTCCCGCCTCGAAGGCATTATCTCCGGTGACACCATCGCCGGCCGCCACACCGTTCTCCTTTCGGAGACGGACGGTAACTTGGCCGATTACCTGCAGACCCTCGACACCTTGGAAGAGCGCGGGAAGGATATTGCGCTGTTCCCGGGACACGGACCAGACTTGGATGACACCTCTCAGGTGGCCCGCAAGTACATTGATCGCCGCCACTACCGCCTTGACCAGATTAAGGAGATCCGCTCTCGCCTTGGCGAAGATGTAGATCTGAATACCCTGGTCAACGAGATGTATGACGATGTGGACCCGGTGCTGCGCCACGCTGCGGAGCAGTCCACGCGCACCGCGCTGAAGTACTTGGACGGCGAGGCTAAATAAGCCTATCTTCATTCGCCCCTCTTCCTCATCGGTGGGAAGAGGGGCTTAATTGTGCTGTCGGCTGAGGTAGGAGGTCCGCAGGGTCGACGTGTGGCCGCGGTATGGTCCGCAGGCAGTGCGGTGTGGAGCGTACCGCGGCCACAAGTGTGGTGCGGAACTGGTTAAGGGGGCAAAACCAGCGAAACCCCGCCGAGGCGGGGTCGTGAGCCGGCGCGGTCTTAGCGAGCGCGGCGGGCGAGGTGCTCGGTATCGACGATGAGCACGGACTTGCCCTCGAGGCGGATCCAACCGCGGTGCGCGAAGGTGGCCAGCGCCTTGTTGACGGTCTCACGGGAAGCGCCCACCAGCTGGGCAATCTCTTCCTGGGTGAGGTCGTGGTTCACGCGCAGGGCGCTGCCTTCCTGGACGCCGAAGCGGTTAGCCAGCTGCAGCAAGGTCTTTGCCACGCGGCCCGGAACGTCGGTGAAGATGAGGTCAGCCAGGTTAGCGTTGGTGCGGCGCAGGCGGCGAGCCAGCACGCGCAGCAGCTGCTGGGCGATTTCGGGGTGGTCGCCTACCCACTTCTTGAGCAGCTCGGAGTTCATGGTGGCTGCCTGAACCTCGGTCACGCACACTGCGGAAGAGGTGCGCGGGCCCGGATCGAAGATGGACAGCTCGCCAAACATATCGGATGGGCCCATGACGGTCAGGAGGTTTTCGCGGCCATCCGGGGCGTGGCGGGCGAGCTTAATCTTGCCCGAGGTGATGATGTACAAGCGATCACCAGGCTCGCCTTCGTCGAAGATGGTGGTTCCGCGCGGGTAGCGCACGGTCTCCATCTGCTCGATTAGGTGCTGCACTGCAACGGGATCAACGCCTTGGAAGATTCCGGCGCGGGAGAGGATGTCCTGTACGCCTTCCACGTTTTACTCCTTGGATGTCGACTAAGAAAGTCCATAGATGAGCCTGTGCCACATCTGGGTGCGGTCTTTCGTGCACTCGACAATGCGGAACAAGCGGGGTCACTGTGTAACGGATTTCATCTTACAGTGTAATTGGTCACTTTTGGTACTTCAGTGAAATTTTGTCACACTATAGAAACTCTACTCGTGCTAGGGCACGGTTCAGGCCAGCAGTTTTCCGGCCTAGTCAGCAAAAACGACTGCCTCAAGCTTTTCCATCAGGAGGGCGAAAAGGGCGATGGCAAGTGGCACCAGAATCACGAGTGAAATCATGGTTTCCTAGTCTACTAAGCTAAACCCCATGAATTCAGCACTGTCAGCGGCCAGCGCGCCGGAGCTGCGCGCACCGGAGATAAATCGGCGTTTGGCGCAGGAGTACCCGGATGCACGGTGTGCCTTGGATTATGACTCCCCGCTGCAGCTGCTCGTTGCCACCGTTCTTTCCGCGCAATGTACGGATGAACGCGTGAATTCGGTGACCCCTGAACTCTTTGCTCGCTACCCCGAGGCGGCGGATTATGCTTCCGCGCAGCGCTCGGACTTGGAGAGCATCCTGCGGCCGCTTGGCTTTCAGCGTGCCAAGGCGGGGCACCTTTTGGGCATTGGGGAGAAGCTGGTGGCAGATTTTCAAGGCGAGGTCCCGCGCACGGTCAAGGAACTGACCAGCTTGCCCGGGGTCGGGCGCAAGACCGCGCTGGTGGTGCTCGGAAATGCCTTCGGGATCCCCGGGCTGACCGTGGATACGCATTTCGGCCGCCTCATGCAGCGGCTCGGGCTGACGGGGGAGACGACGCCGGTCAAGATTGAGCGGGACATCGCAAAGCTCGTGCCGGAAGAAGAGTGGACGATGTTTTCACACCGCGTCATCTTCCACGGGCGCCAGGTCTGCCATGCGCGCACGCCGGAGTGCGATGCATGCGTTCTGCGGGATATGTGTCCAGCCGCTCGTGGGCGCTAGGCTAACGGTATGAAGAACTACGTCCTTGGCACGGTAATTGCCGCGATCCTGATTGCCGTCATTGCGGTAGCTGGGGTCTCGCAGTTGCGGGGTGGGGACGGATCTGAGGAGGCGTCGCCAAGCGAGGCTTCCCCACAAGAAGTCCCGCAGCGTCCAGACTGCCCGGCCGGCACTGTGGCTGGGGTAGAGCTGGAGTGTTTAGGCGGTGCGGACGCCGGAAAGCCCGCCGATGAGGGCGTAGCCGTGGTCAATGTGTGGGCGTGGTGGTGCGAGCCGTGCCGCGCGGAGCTTCCCTATCTGCAGGATGTGGCGGAAGCGCACCCAGACTGGCAGGTTGTGGGCGTGCATGCGGATAAGAATGCGGGAAATGGTGCAGCTTTCTTGAATGACTTGGGCGTGGAGCTGCCGAGCTTCCAGGATTCGGATAATAAGTTTGCCGGTGAACTGGGCCTGCCGGGCGTGGTGCCGGTGACGGTGGTGCTCAAGGACGGTGAGGTGCGCAAGCAATTTGCGCAGCCGTTTAGCTCCGCAGCGGAGATTGAAAAGGCCGTGGAGGAGGCGATTGCGGCATGAGTCAACTCCTTCCCGAGCGCACACCAGATTGGCTCAAGCCGGCGCTGGGGGTAGACCCCAGCCAGGTGCAAGAGCTCATTGGCAACCGCCAGGCTTCGTCCCTCAACGGCACCAATGTGCAGGTGCCGGTCAAGCGGGAAGCGGCCGTGCTCATGCTGCTGAGCGGTGAGAGCGCGGAGGAGGCCAGCATTTTGCTCACGCATCGCTCGCCGTCCATGCGCTCGCACTCGGGCCAGATAGCCTTTCCCGGCGGCCGCCGGGATCCCGCCGATACCTCCCTGGTGGATACCGCGCTGCGGGAAGCCTGGGAGGAAACGGATCTGCAGCGCAACTCCGTGACCCCGCTGGAGCAGTGGGAGCAGCTGCATATCCGCGCCACCGGCAATCCGGTGAGCCCCATTTTGGCGCATTGGGCCCAGCCGGGGGAGGTCTATCCCGCCAGCCCCGATGAAACCGATGACGTGTTTCTCGTGCCTATCCGGGAGTTGATCGATCCGCGCAACCGCTTCATGGTGGGCTTTAGAAAGTGGCAAGGACCAGCATTTCACGCCAATGGTTACGTCATTTGGGGCTTTACCGCCGGCGTGCTTTCGGCACTATTGCAGCACGCTGGGTGGAGCATTCCATGGGATAACAATTCAGTCATGGACCTGCGTGACTCCCTCACAAACTCCCGCAATAATGAGAAGATGTCCTAACCGCTTGTGCCGCGGTACGTATTCGTTTTAACTCCCAGATAGAAAGAACCCATAGCCATGACTCCTGCGCTCATCGTTGACGGCTTGATTGTGGTCGCCGTCCTCATAGCGCTCCTGAGTGGGTGGCGCAATGGCGCCCTCGCGGCGGTATTGGCCTCCATTGGTGTGGGTGCTGGGGTAGTGCTAGGCATTGCCGTGGCCCCGGCCGCCCTGCGCTTGGTGGAGCAGCCCTCGCTGCGCTTGCTGCTATTGGTGGGAATCCTGGTGCTTTTTGTGGGCGTCGGGCAGCTTATCGGATCCTCGTTAGGTGGCAGCGTGCGCGATCGCATGAAGGCGCGCAAGACGCAGCGCCTCGATTCCGCCGTGGGTGCGGTTTTTCAAGCCTTTGCCGCCTTGGTGGTTATTTGGCTCATTTCTATCCCCGTGGCCACCAATTTAGGCGGTGCGGCCGGTCAGGGCCTCCGCGATTCCCGCATCTTGGGCAACCTCAACTCGGCCGCGCCGGCGCAGGTAGCGTCGCTGCCCAATGGGGTGGCGGCGATGCTCAACGAGTCCGGCCTGCCGCCGCTAGTCTCGCCGTGGCAAAACTCGATTAGCACCGAGGAAGTAGAAGAGCCGGACCCAGACGTGCAGGATCCGGAGATGGTGCGGCGCATGCGGCCGTCTGTCATTCACGTGCTTGGCGACGCCGAAGAGTGCTCCCGCCGCCTCATGGGTTCCGGCTTCGTGGCGGCCGATGACTACGTGATCACCAATGCTCACGTAGTGGCCGGCACGCAGACCGTGCGCTTGGATACCAAGGTGGGACTCAAGGACGCGACCGTGGTCTACTACAACCCGGATGTGGATGTGGCCGTGCTGCACTCGCGCGACCTGGGCATCGATCCGCTGCCATGGGCCCAGGCCCCGGCCCAGACGGGCGATGATGCCATGGTCATGGGCTTCCCGCACTCTGGGCCTTTCGACGCCGAGATGGCGCGCGTGCGCGATCGCATCACCATTTCCGGCCCGGATATCTACTCGCATGGTCGCGTGGAACGAGATTCCTACACCGTGCGCGGCAAGATCCAACAAGGAAATTCCGGCGGGCCGCTGGTCAACACGGCCGGCGAGGTCCTCGGCGTGGTCTTCGGCGCCTCGGTGGATGATTCCGAGACGGGCTATGCCCTAACCGCCGATGAGGTCAACGCCCAGATCGGAGACATCACGCAGCTTACCCACCCGGTTGATACCGGGGAGTGCGTGGCGCACTAGTTATGTTCTTGTAGCCAGGCCGCCAGCATGGAAACGAAATCCGCCGGTGCTTCCAGGTGCGGAAGGTTCTTCGCGCCGGGGACGGTCGTGGCGGTGAATCCGCGGCGGGCGCGCGAGGCGGCGCGGCGGACCACGGGGTTCCATAGACGCTGCTGGGCGTGGATAAAGAGCACGGGGCGCTCTACTGCCAGTTCTACCCAGGTCAAGGGGACCACGGCGGTGCGCATGCGGTGGTTCCACAAGATTCCACGGCGGACGCTGCCGATGCGGGAGGCGCGCAGGCGGAGATCGAGGATGCGGTCTAGGGTGGCGTCGGCAAGCGAAGGCCCCGTATCCAGCTCCAGCTCCTTGCGGTAGGCGCGCGGGCTAAGCAGCAGGTTTTGGGCGCGGGTAACGCGCGGCAGGCGGCACAGCAACGAGCGCAGGTTAATCCACCCAAAGTCCCACGGCCGGGCGGCAATCGCGCGGCGCAGATCCACCGGGTGGGCGGAGGATATGGAGGCTAGGCCGCGCACCCGCTCAGGGCGTTCTGCCGCCAAGCACCATGCCACGGCGCCACCCGTATCGGCGCCCACCACAAAGGCGTCGTCATGGCCCAAGGCCTGAATGAGCCCGCTAATATCGCCCACTAAAGTGCGGATATCCTGCCCCGCATCAATGGGCGGCTTATCGGACATACCAAAGCCCCGCATATCCACGGCCGCGACGTGGAAGCCGCGTTGTGCAATCGGCGCTATGACGTCCTGGTAATCGAACCATCCGCCGAAGGCGCCGTGGATGAGCACCACGAGTGGCTGCGTGCTATCGCCCGCCGTGGCGACGTGCAGGCGAATGCCGCGGGTGTGGACGAACTCATGCGCATAAGGTCCATCCAGCTCCACCGTTGAGGGGGGCAGGGGTGCGAAGGCCATGGTGCCGCCTTTCTATAGTTGGGGCAGAAACGGTAGAGAAGAGGGGGCGGAAGTACACAAAATCCGCCCCAGGCTAGCTAGGGCGGATAGAGGGGTGCACGTACGCGTGGCGCCTGCCGGTTTAGGTGTAGAGGCCGTTGGTGTTCTTACGGTCCAGGGACTTCTGCGCCTTGCCCGGAACCAAGTTCTTGAGTTCCTTGGTGGAGTCAATGGTCTTCTGCGGGGCCTTGACCTGCTTGACGTTCTTCAGGCCAACGAAGGCTAGGATGCCGGCGAGGACGATCATGATCAAGAAAACGATCAGGAACGCTGCCCAGCGGTCCAGCCAGACGGCGAGAAGCTCGGCCAGGAAGAAGAAAAAGAAGAAGGAGCTATACAGCGCGATGGTGCCTGCGCCGCCGAAGAGGCCTGCACCGATGCCGCCCTTCTTAGCGGACTCTGCCAGCTCGGTCTTGGCTAGCTCCACCTCGGAGCGCACGAGCTGGGACATCTGCTCGGTGGCGTTGGAGACCAGCTGGCCTACCGAGGTCTCGGACGAGGATGTATCCACGTCACTCAAAGGGATCGAGTTCACCTTCGGTGCAAATTGATCAGTACCGTCGGTAAAAAGTCCATCGTTGCTCACGATTAATTCTCCTCGCGTTTATCTAAACCTTGTAATGTCCCCAACAATAATGGAATCACTATTATCCCATGGTGCCACGCATACTTAGGGACTTCCACGGCTATCCTAATGGATATGTCAGAAAATGACGCGTTATCCCCGCTGTTTCGCCTGCCGGGGGTAAAAGAAAGTGCAGAAAAGGCCGCCGCTGCCATTGCTCGTGCACACCGCCGACCTGCAGGATTGCGCAAGTTTGAGGTTATCTCTGCGGAGTCCCTCATGCGCGGCGCCCGTGCCAGCGTGGCGCTGGACGGCCACGCCATCCCCCCACATCCGGGACCGGAAGATATGGAAGAAGGGCCGCTGGCCAGCGCTATCAGCGCCTATTCCGTGGCCGCCCCGGAACTCTTAGATGCTACGGTGCGCTCCTTTGCCCGGGCACCGCTGCAGGTGCTGGCGCGCATCGACGTCGCGGCCGGCGGTACCGGCATTCCGGCCGGTGAGAGTGCGCGCTTGCAAGGGTTGGGACGGCTCATCGCGCAGGGTGGCGGTCCCGCCTTCGATCTCTTGCTGCCGAGTGTGGTCCATGCCGAGATTGCCGCCGGCGAGTTCTTTGGCCCTCGCAGTGGCCTCGTCGCCCGCGTGGCCTCCCGCCTCGCCGCGGTGCATACGGGCTTTGACCCGCGCGGTTTTGCCGTGCCCGAGGTCTACTACACCCGCCACCGCGCCGAGTATGCCGCCGCGGTGGACAATTATCGCACCGCGCTTGCCGACGCCCTCTTAACCCACCTCGCCGCCTGGACCGCCGGTGGCAAAGAAGCCGACGCGATTGCTCGCGCGGCCTAAGAGGCGCGCCGTGGGCCCCGCTTGGGCGGGCCAGGGCGGCCCGGATGCTGCGTTAGCCACAGGCCAGCACCGATAACTGCCGCGGTACCCGCCAGAACGGAGGCGCCGATTCCAATTTCCTTGGCGGTCGGTGCAGGAAGGAGCGGCACCGGGTCCTTAAAGGAGCGGATATTCCAATCGTGGGCGAGGGCGTGGCGCTTTAGCTGCTTGTCTGGGTTGACGGCGACGGGGTGGCCTACCTTTTCTAGCATCGGGATATCCGTAGCGGAATCCGAGTAGGCGTAGCTGGCATTAAGGTCGAGGTTTTCTGCCGCTGCGGTCTGCTCCAGTGCCTCTGCTTTAGTGGGGCCCTTGCAATAAAAGAGCACCTCCCCGGTAAAACGGCCGTTTTCCTCTGCCAATTCGGTGGCAATGACGTGTTCGACGCCGAGTTCTTCTGCGATGATGTCCACCAGCACGGCCGCGGAGGCAGAGACGATAACCACGTGGTGGCCAGCGGCGCGGTGGGTGCGGATAAGTTCGCGGGCCTCAGCATAAATGGAGGGCGTGACCACGTGATGCATGGTGTCGCGGGCGATGGCGCGCACCTCGTCCACGGACCACCCAGTGACCATTGCGGTGAGTTGGTCGCGGGTGGAATCCATGCCTTCGCTGGTCAAACCGGAGAACATATAGCTGGCCTTAGCAAGTGATAGCTGCAGTGCTTCGGCCGGCGAGATGAGCCCGTTGTGAAGGAACTCGCGGCCAAACGCATAGGCCGAGGAGGTGGCGATGATGGTCTTATCGAGATCGAAAAACGCCGCGGTGCGTGCGGGGTCGCCGCCGGCTCGGGTGGTGGCTGCGCGGCGGGGATGACGGGGCTCGCGGGAAGTAGTCATGATGTGCTGCCGAGTGTAGCCGTCCTTAGTACTTGCTGGTGCAGAAGTGGTTGACGTTAACGGTGATTTGTATGTCACAAATGTGGGATTGGGAACCCGCGTGGGGGTGGCGTTGAGTGAACATGTATTCGGTGCAGGTCAGCGCCGTGACCGTGGAAATCTGCTGTTAGCTGTTGTGATTGGGTGGCGAACATGTCATAATAATGCGTGCAAGGCCCCGATATACCGTGCGGCCTGCCCCGGCTCACCCCCCGAGGCCGGGTTACTGACGGCCCGCGCGCACACCCCCCCGATGCGCGGGCCGTCACCTATATCTACCGCCGTGCGGCGCCGGTTATCCACAGATTTTTGGTTGAAACGACAACCAAACTAGGTCCACATGGTGACTTCTGGCGGGTTATCCACAGCACTGCTGCCGGAGCCTCGTTGCGGTTGCGCGAATGCTTCAAGCTATGAGGCATGAACGCACTACACCCTGATTCCGCCGTCATCGTCGTCGCCATTGGTGACGAAGCGCTGCGCGCCGAGGCCGTTCACGCCGCGGCTGCTACCAGCCACGATGTGCTGACCGTAACCGATCCCCGCGATATTCCGCGCAGCTTGCCCGGCGCCTATGCGGTGCTGGTTGATTCCCTCATGGCCCGCGTGGTGGCAGCAGCGCGGCGCACCGACACCGCGCCTGCGCCGGTGCTTTTCCTGGCCGCGGACCCCGGACCGATTGATTACGAGGCGGCGCTCGCCTGCCATGCAGAGAGCGCCTTTATCATCCCTGCCCAGGTTAAGGAGTTGCTGGCGAGCATTGCCGCTGCGGGCGCGCCACAGGAAGCGCGGCCAGGCAGTGCGACCATCGCCGTGGTGGGCGCGAGCGGCGGGGTGGGCGCTTCGACCTTCGCGGCCGCGTTGGCCCGCACCCAATGCGCAGCCGACGGTCGCGCCCTGCTTATCGACGCCCACCCATACTCCGGCGGCCTCGACCTCCTGCTCGGTGTAGAAGCGGAACCGGGGGCGCGCTGGCCGGAGCTTACCGTGGGCGATGGCAGCATCGATGCCGCAGATCTCTACCGCGCGCTGCCATCCACGCCTGATGGGGTAGCGGTGCTCTCGGCCGCGCGCAGCACCGTCGCGGATCCCTTCCGCTTGGACAAGGACCTGCTTGCCCGGGTAGTAGGGGCGGCCCATGCGGGCGAAGGGATATGCGTGGTGGATTGCACCCCGGAGACCATCCCGGATGCTTGTACCCACGTGGTCATCATGGTGGCCGCTGAGGTGCGCTCGGCCGCGTCGGCCGCGCAACTTCTGGTGCGCTTCGATGCTGCGCGGCGCAGGTGCGTGGTGGTGCTGCGGCAACGCCAGTGGGCGTCGTTAAGCGCGGCGGAAGTAGAACGCATCGTCCACAGCACGGTGCTGGCAGAATTGCCGACGCTCCGGGGCCTCACCCGCGCGGTAGAAATCGGCGGCCTGCCGCAGCGCCTCCCCGCACCCTTGCGCAAGGCCGCCCGCGCGGTCCTCGAGGAGGTTGGTGCATGAGCGAGCATAAAGCAACACAAGAAACGCTGGAAAAGATGCAGCGCATCATTGCCGCCGAGCCCGACGTGGTGCATGATGCGGCAGCCCTGGCCCGGCGCATTCGCGCAGAAGCCGGCGTGATTAGTGACGTCGCAGTGCTTGACCTGCTGCGCCGCCTGCGCCAAGACGCCACCGGGATGGGCCCGCTCGATGCGGTGCTGGGGCGCGAGGGCGTCACAGACGTCGTAGTCAACGGGCCACACGCGGTATTCATGGACCGCGGCGAAGGCCTTGAGCGCACCGATATCACCTTCCGCGATGATGCCGAGGTCCGCCAGCTGGCCAGCCGGCTTGCGGCAGCTTCAGGCACGCGCCTCGATGATGCGCAGCCCTTTGCCGATGGCCGCGTTACTCGCCCCGATGGTGTCGTGCTGCGCGTCCACGCCTTGCTAAGCCCGCCCGCAGTGGCCGGGACTTGCCTGAGCCTGCGCGTACTGCGCCAAGCGCAGACCACCCTGCCCCAGCTTGTAGACAATGGCACGCTGCCTGAAGACATCGCGGCACTGCTGCGCGCCGTGGTGGACAAGCGGATTTCCTTCCTCGTCATCGGCGGCACCGGTTCCGGCAAAACCACCCTGCTTTCCGCGCTTTTGGGAACCGTCTCCGAGCGCGAACGCATCCTCGTTATCGAGGACACCGCCGAGCTCTCCCCACACCACCCGCACTGCGTCAGCGTGGTCTCGCGCCGGGCTAACGCGGAGGGAAGCGGCGAGGTCACGATGTCACAACTGCTGCGCCAAGCGCTGCGCATGCGGCCGGACCGCATCGTGGTGGGCGAGATCCGCGGCCGTGAGGTGGTGGATCTCCTTGCTGCGCTCAACACCGGCCACGACGGCGGCGCCGGCACGCTGCACGCCAATTCCCTCTTTGAAGTACCAGCCCGCATGGAGGCTCTCGCCGCCCTCGGTGGCTTGGACCGTGCGGCGCTGCACTCGCAATTGGCTGCGGCTGTGCACATGGTGCTGACCATGGAGCGCACCCCACAGGGCCGCCGCCTCGCCCATATCGGCGTGCTCGAGGGAAACCCAGTGACCCCGCGCATCATCTGGAGTGCCGAAGCTGGTCCGGCAGACGGCTTCGCGGAATTCTCCGCGCAGCTGCTGGGGGAGCATGTCGGGGAGGCCAGCCATGCTTAGCTACCTCATCCTTGCCGCTGCGCTGCTTATACCCGCGCCCTCGAGTGCCGGCCGCTTGGCCTCAGCCACGCGCCGGGCACAGACCAGCTCCGTGGTGATCTTAGGCGCAGTCTTTTGCGGCAGCCTGGTCTTCTACTCGGTGGGCCGCATCAGTATCGCCATCGCCGCCGCCATTATCGCGTGGTGCGTGTCCTGGTACGTCAAAGACCTGGTGGCCGCGCGGGCGGAGCGGCGCGGCCGCGAGGGGCTGGCCGCCTACCTAGGCGTGGTTACCGCGGACCTGCGCGCAGGGGCGACCCTGGCTGGCGCGCTTGCCCGCGGCGTGGATTCCCTTCCAGCCACCACCCCGCGCGAGGTATCCGCAGCACTAGAATCTACGGCCGCCCTCGCCGCGCGCGGTGCGCCGCCGCACATGGCGCTGATAGATGCGCGGGGCGGCAAGGCTCTGCCGGAACTTAACCGCCTAGGCCACCTATTAGAGCTGTCCACCTACCACGGCATTGCGGTGGCCAGCTTGCTCGACCAAGCGCAAAGCCGCCTCGACGCTTCCCGACGCCACCAGCAATCCACCTCCGCCAGCCTGCAAGGACCCCAAGCCACCGCCACGGTGCTCGCGTGCCTGCCCATAGCTGGCATCGCCATGGGAGGGGCCATGGGCGCCAACTCGCTCGGCTTCCTTTTAGGCGGCGGATTGGGTGGCATTCTCCTCGTGGTGGGCGTGGCGCTGGCCTGCGGCGGATTCGCCTGGTCGCGCGTCATCATCCGGAAGGCAGCCGCATGACCCCGCTCATCTTTATCGCCCTCGCCGCCCTCGTTGGCCTGCCGCCGCACACCGCCCGCTTGGCACCTGCCAGCGCAACCGAGACGACCGCCAAGACCCCGCGCGATGGCCCGACCGCGCGCGGGGGACTGATAAGCAAGCTCAAGCCCGCAGCACCGCTGGATCCGCTGGCAGTAGCTGGCGACGTCGAACTTTTCGCAGCGTGCTTGGCCGCAGGGCTATCCGTGCACGGTGCCACCACCGCGGTGGCCCGCACCGCGGATGCCCAGACCAAGCAGCTGTGGGAGACCGTCGCCGCGCTGCTCGGCGTGGGCGTTCCCGCGCACTCCGCGTGGGGCCACATGAAGGGCCATGCGGGGCTGGCGGACTTAGCGCAGCTTGTCATCATGTCGGGCCAATCCGGCGCCACCATCGCGGCCGGATGCCACCGAATCTGTACTTCATTGCGCGCGGAAGCATCCGCCCACGCCACGGCGCAGGCGGAGCGCGCAGGAGTATTTATTGCCCTCCCGCTGGCGGTGTGCTTCCTGCCAGCATTCATCGTTCTAGGCCTTGCGCCCGTAGTCATCAGTTTGGGCGCACAACTTCTCTAAACCTCACATGAAAGGACACTAATCATGCACGCACTAAATAAGTATTCCCAGCTCATCCGCAATGACGAGGGGATGAGCACCATCGAATATGCCATGGGATCTTTGGCGGCCGCCGCGCTTGCCGGGGTGCTCTACATGGTCATCAACGGCGGCGGGGTGGTCGATGCCATCGAGGGCATCATCACCGACGCCCTCTCGAATACCCCGAGCTAGCGCCGCTCTCTCACCACGGCCGGCTGGCCCAGCCTGCCGGCAGAAAGGAGGAATGATGCACAGGGTATTTGATGACGATGGCTCCGTGACCATCGAGGCCGCCTTGGCTTTAAGCTCCCTGGTCTTGGTCGCGGCGGGAATCGTGGGTGCCATTGCCACGCTGGCATCTTATATCGCCGCGGTAGACATGGCGGGCGCGGCTGCGCGTTCGCACGCCATCGGCGTCGAATACCATCCCCCGCGCGAGGATGCCCAGGTCAGCGTGGAAGAAAGCGGTGGGTTGGTGAGGGCGTCGGTAAGCGTCGATGCCCCCGTCGGCACCATGCGCTCCGAGGCGGTATTTCCGGCCGAGGTGGGCGGAAATGAGTAGGCCGCAGCGCTGCGGCGAGGAAGGCTATGCCACCATTGCCGCGGCCGGCATCATCGTCGCCATCGTGAGCTTGCTGCTTATCGTGGCGGCAGTGGGCTCGCGCGTGGCCGCGCGACACGAGGCGCAAGTGGCGGCCGACCTCGCGGCGGTTGCCGGTGCCTGGGCCCTCGCTACGGGTGAAGATGCTTGTGCCGCCGCGCGCGATACCGCCGAGCTTAACGACGCCACCCTAGAAACCTGCACCGAATCCGGCCGCGACGTCATCGTCACTGCCACGGTTCGTGGACGGTCCACTCAAGCGAAGGCCGGGCCGGTATGACCTGGCAAGAAGTAGTAGTGCGCCTTATCCCCACCGCGGTGGCAGCCGTAGCAGGCTTCATCGCTTGGCGGGAATACCGCCGAAAGGTACGCGAAGAAATCAAAGCGGATCATAGGCGGGAACAAGATAGATGGTGGGGAATTGTGCAGTGGTGTATCGATAAGACTGACTCGGCGGAAAGCGCCGAAAGAATTACTGGATGGTATTTTCTCCCCACAATTCTGGGATTATTATCGGACGTTGAAGGAGATTCCCCTTTTATCAACACACTATGGGATTTTGCCCAAGAGTTTAAAGAGGGTGAGCTCGACAAATCTGCCCCGAAAGAAGAAAGAGGCGATGCTCCATGAGGCATCCGCAAGGCTCGCCTTTTTATGAGCCGAATCCGGAAGTGCGGCGCACTCGCGCACGTGCAGCGGCGGAAATTCAGCGCATAATATTGGAGCGGTTTCCTCATCGGCGTGAGGAGCTGTTGCAGCGCAGCGCGGACTATGAATACGCGCGGGCGCAGCGAGTAAATGAAGAAAAAGGCAGAACCGCTTAAGTTGCGGCTAGCTCTGCGTCATGGTGACCAGCGCACCCAGTAGCTTGATGGCGCCGTCCTTGCTCAGCGGATTGTTTCCGTTACCGCACTTGGGCGATTGCACGCACGACGGACAACCGGCTTCGCACGGACAAGAGCGCACCGCCTCGAAGGTGGCCTCGATCCATTCGGGGAAGCGGCGGAAGCCTTCCTCGGCGAAACCGGCGCCGCCGGGGTGGCCGTCGTAGACAAAGACGGTGGGCAGCTGCGTATCGGGGTGCAACGCGGTAGACACGCCGCCAATGTCCCAGCGGTCGCAGGTGGCGATAAGCGGCAATAGGCCAATGGCGGCGTGCTCGGCCGCGTGTAAGGTGCCGGGCGTATCGGAGGCGGTAACCCCCATCGCGGAAAGCGCCATCGGATCGATGGTGTAGGCCACCGCCCGGGTTACCAGGCGCTGTTCGGGGAGATCGAGGGGGATATCGTCGCCAATGGTGCCGTCGGCAAGCCGCACCTGGTAGCCGGTGACGCGGTCGGTGACCTCCACCTCTACGTCCGCCACCCACAGTCCTGGGGAGTAATTGACCAGGTTATCGGCCTCGCGCAGGATGCGGATATCCGTGGTGGAGCGCGGAGTCGTGGAATAGTCCGGGGTCTCGGGGCGGGCCAGTGCCAGGTAATCGCTGAGGATGAGCTCCTCGATGACAAAACTCTCGCCCTGGTGCAGGTATACCGCGCCGGGATGGACTTGGCTGGTAGCGCGGGCGGCGTCGATGGTGCCGAGCAGGCGGCCGTCGGAGGAATCCACAATCATGACTTCCTCGCCCGCTCCACCGCGCAGCGAAACCGCGGTATGTGCCGTCTCCGGGGAGAGCTCTTCCGGCGTATGGGCGGGGATGGGCACGGCGAACCAGCCGCGCTCGCGGCGGCGCAGCAGGCCAGATTCGGCCAGCTGGTGAACCACATCCTGCGCGCCCCAGGCGGCAATCGTGGCATCATCCAGCGGCTGTTCTACCGCGGCGCAATAAACGTGGCCGAAGAGGATATACGGATTGGCCGGGTTGAACACGCTGGCCTCCACCGGCCGCCCCAGCAGTGCCTCCGGATGGTGGACCAGGTAGGTATCCATCGGCTCATCGCGGGCGATGAGCACCACGAGCGAGCCCTGCCCGCGGCGGCCGGCGCGCCCTGCCTGTTGCCAAAAACTTGCGACGGTCCCCGGGAAACCGGCCGTGACCACGGCATCGAGCCCACCGACGTCGATACCCAGCTCAAGGGCGGAGGTGGTAGCGACGCCGAGCAAGGAGGCGTCATCAAGCGCGCGCTCCAACTTGCGGCGGTCCTCGGCCAGGTAACCCGCGCGATAGGCGGCGATGCGCTGGGCAAAATCGGGGCGGCCGAGGCTCCCGGAGAGCACCTCGGCCGCGCGCATGGCCACCACCTCGGCCGAGCGGCGCGAACGCACAAAGGTCATGGTGCGCGCGCCTTCTGCGATGAAGGAGGCCATCATCTCGGCCGCCTCGGTGGTGGCGGCGCGTCGCACCGGCGCTCCGTGCTCGCCCTCGGCCCCTTCGATAAAACCCGGTTCCCATAGCGCCACGGTGCGCGCGCCGGTGGGGGCGGTGTCCTCCGTAATCGCGTGGGCGGGTCGGCCGGTAAGGCGCTGCGCATGCCGGCCCGGGTCCTTCATGGTGGCCGAGGCATAAATAACCGTCGGCCGCGAGCCATAGTGCGCGCACAGGCGCAGCAGGCGCCGCAGCACCAGCGCTACGTTGGCGCCGAATACGCCCCGGTAGGAATGGCATTCATCGACGACGATGAACTCCAGGTGCCGCAGCAGCCGCGCCCACCGCGCATGCGCCGCCAGCAGGGACATATGCACCATATCCGGATTGGAGAAAATGAACCGCGAATGATCGCGCACGCCCGCGCGGGATTCCTGCGGTGTATCGCCGTCATAGGGCGAGGGCACTACGTCCCTGAGCGCCGGAATGCCCCGACACAGCTCGAGCACCGCCTGCAGCTGGTCCGAGCCCAGCGCCTTGGTGGGGGTGAGATAGAGCGCGCAGGTGGTTGGGTCCTGCGCTAGCCGGCTCAGGATGGGCAGCTGGTAGCCCAGGGACTTTCCCGAGGATGTGCCGGTAGAAATCACGGCATCCTCGCCGCCCCAGGCCGCTTGCGCCAGCTCGGCTTGGTGGCTATATAGCTTGCCGACGCCCCCTTCTACCAGCTTCTCCTTTAATTCCGGCAGCACCCATTCGGGCCACTCGGCATACTGCGCGCGCTGCGGTGGCAGGGTGGTGTGAAATGTGAGAGTGGACTCATCGAGACGGCGCTGGATGAACTCGAGTAGCTCTTCTCCCAGGGGATTATCCGTTTCCGGGTGAGCCAATTTCTACCCCCTCGTGAGTTAGGCCTATCGCTTTGGCGTGGAACGTGTCACACTGATATGAGGCCAATGATGTCTTGGTGCGGTGTTTACACTTTAAGGTACTGCTAAAGGACGCATTTACCGAACCCCTCGGCGCGGAATCGCCGCACCGCTAATCAAGAAAAGGACTGCACACCATGGCACAAGGAACCGTTAAGTGGTTTAACTCTGAAAAGGGCTACGGCTTCATCGAGCGTGCGGACGGCGAAGGCGATATCTTCGTCCACTACTCCGAGATCCAGGGCAGCGGCTTTCGCACCCTAGAAGAAAACCAGCAGGTCACGTTCGAGGTAGGCTCCGGTCCGAAGGGCGAGCAGGCCCAGGCCGTGTCCGTAGTTTAGGAGGCCGGTTCCCCCGCTCAGGCCTTCCAGTTAGGGCGTTTCGGCGTAGCCGCGGCGGGTATCCCACCACTCGGTGAACTTATTCTGCAGTTTCTGCAGGCCCACGCCGATGATGACGGCGGCGATGATGCTGATCACCACAGCCAGCACCGGCGAATTGGAAAAGGCCATGCCGCCCAAGTAGCCAATGGCGAGCGCCTGGGCCGCCCAGAGCGCAACGCCAATGGTGTCGAAGAAGACAAAGACGATCCACGGGAAGCGCATGGACCCCAGCAGGATGGTCATAAACAGGCGCGCTGAAGGAATGAAGCGGGCAATAATAATGGCCGCACCGCCGCCGCGGCGCATATTGCGCTTGACCCAGTTGAGCCCCTCGTAGGCCTTCGATCCCTTAGGTACGCGCTGGAGCAGGGGCATGAAGCGCGTGCCCAGCAGGAAACAGAGATTATCGCCCATCATGGCGGCAATGAGCGCTACGAAAAACATGGTGGGCAGGTGCGGAAAGCCCTGGGAGCCGGACCAGGCGCCGGCCATGTTTAGCGGGATTTCAGAAGGCAGCACGGGGAAGAAGCAGTCACCAAAGATCAGTACGCCCACCAGCGGGTAGATCCACTCTGTGGACATGACGGTTTCAATCCACATAGTGATGGTGTCAACCATGAATCCTCCCCGGGCGTCGTCTTGGGTGTGCTATTGTGCCCCACAATGCTTTCACAGCTACTGGGCGTTCTAAGTAGGCCAGTATAGACCCGTTCCGTGGGGGTACATAGTGCCCCTGAAAACGGCCTTTTGGCAGTACCGCGTATATGGTGCGAGAAAGGAAATGCAGATCAACTGTGTACGCTAGGGGCGATTGCTGAAAGCGTGCATACCTTATTGTTCGCATCATCGAAAGGGATGAAGTCGAAGTGGCAGAAGCAGCCGGGCCGGGAAAGACCTTGGTGATCGTCGAGTCGGCGACGAAGGCGAAGAAGATTCAGCCTTACCTCGGAGATAACTACATCGTGGAGGCCTCCGTGGGCCATATCCGCGATCTTCCCCGCGGTGCTGCGGACGTGCCGGCTAAGTATAAGAAGGAATCCTGGGCGCGCCTCGGCGTGAACCCGGAGGATGACTTCGCCCCGCTGTATGTGGTGAGCCCCGATAAGAAGAAAAAGGTCGCGGACCTCAAGTCCAAGCTGAAGCAGTGCGACCAGCTCTACCTCGCAACAGACCCCGACCGCGAGGGCGAGGCCATCGCCTGGCACCTGCTGGAGGTGCTCAAGCCCAAGGTTCCGGTGCGCCGCATGGTGTTCAATGAGATCACCAAGTCCGCGATCCTGGAGGCCGCGGATAATACCCGCGATCTGGATTACAACCTTATCGACGCCCAGGAAACCCGCCGCATCCTCGACCGACTCTACGGCTATGAGGTCTCCCCGGTGCTGTGGAAGAAGGTCATGCCGCGGCTTTCTGCCGGCCGCGTGCAGTCGGTGGCCACCCGCGTCATCGTCGAGCGCGAGCGCGAGCGCATGGCGTTCATCCCCGCGGACTATTGGGACCTGGCCGCCACGCTAGATACCGGCGCTGCGGACGCGGACAACCCCGCTACTTTCGACGCCCGCCTCACGGCCGTCAATAGCAAGCGCGTGGCCTTGGGCCGCGACTTTGATGACCGCGGAAACGTCAAGAGCAAAGACGTCATCGTCATCACCGAGCCACAGGCCAAGGCGCTAGAAACCGCGCTGCGCGGTGCGGATATGCAGGTCGCTGGGGTCGAACACAAGCCCTATACGCGCAAGCCCTATGCGCCGTTTATGACCTCGACGCTGCAGCAGGAGGCCGGCCGCCGCCTGCACTTTACCTCTGAGCGCACCATGCGCATTGCGCAGCGCCTGTACGAAAACGGCCACATTACTTATATGCGTACGGACTCCACCTCGCTGTCCAAGCAGGGCCTGTCCGCCGCGCGCAACTCCGCCACCAGCATCTATGGCGCAGAGTACGTTTCTGATTCCCCGCGCGTGTATGACCGCAAGGTGAAAAACTCCCAGGAGGCTCACGAGGCTATCCGCCCGGCTGGCGAGTCCTTCGCCACCCCGGGCCAGCTCTCCGGCCAATTGGATGCGGAGGAGTTTAAGCTTTATGACCTGATTTGGAAGCGTACCGTCGCCTCCCAGATGGCCGATGCCAAGGGAACCTCCATGAAGGTCACCGTGGCGGGCAATGCCACTACGGATAACGGCAGCTACGACGTGGAATTTTCCGCCACCGGCCGCACCATTACCTTCCCCGGCTTCCTGAAGGCCTACGGCGCGGACGAGGCCAAGGGTGATAAGAAGGGCGAGACCCGCCTGCCGCACTTGGAGGAGGGCCGCGCCCTGACCGCCAAGGAGGTCTCCGCCGAGGGTCACTCCACCAATCCGCCGGCGCGCTATACCGAGGCCAGCCTGGTCAAGAAGATGGAGGACCTGGGCATCGGCCGCCCGTCCACCTACGCGTCCATCATCAAGACCATCCAGGACCGCGGCTATGTGGTCTCGCGCGGCAATGCGCTGGTGCCCTCCTGGGTTGCCTTCGCCGTCGTGGGCCTGTTGGAGGAGAACTTCACCGAGCTGGTGGATTATGACTTCACCTCTTCTATGGAAGACGAGCTAGACCAGATTGCCACCGGTATCGAGGACGGCACCGCTTGGCTCAATGGTTTTTACTTTGGCAACGCCGAGGCCAACGAGCAAAAGGCGGCCTCCATTGCCCGTCACGGCGGCTTGAAGTCGCTTATCGACGTCAATCTGGAGGCCATCGACGCCCGCAAGGTCAACTCGCTACTGCTTTATACCGACACCGAGGGCCGCGACGTCTTCGTCCGCGTGGGCCGCTACGGCCCGTATATCGAGCGTGCCGTTGGCACTAACGACGACGGAAGCATTGAGTATCAGCGCGCTAACCTGTCCGAAACCGTCACCCCGGACGGCCTGAACGAGGAGCTGGCGGAAAAGCTCTTCGCCACTCCGCAGGGCGGCCGCGAGCTGGGCGAGAACCCGGAAAACGGCCGCATGATCGTGGCCAAGGAAGGCCGCTTCGGCCCGTATGTCACCGAAATCGTCCGCGAGGATGAACGTGAGAAGGCCGAGGGTGAGGCCGAGGAGGTCGTCGCCAAGGAGCGCGCCGAGGAAGACAAGCAACGCGCCGAGGAAGGCAAGCGTGCCAAGAACTGGGAAACCAAGACGGCCGCAAAGCAGAAGGAAAAGCGCGTCAAGGAGTACATCGAAAACAAACTCAAGCCGGGTACGGCCTCGCTGTTTAGCTCGATGGAGCCTTCTACGGTCACCCTCGAAGAGGCACTTAAGCTGCTTTCCCTGCCGCGCGAGGTGGGCGAGGACGACGGCGTGATGATCACCGCGCAGAACGGCCGCTATGGCCCGTACCTGAAGAAGGGAAATGACTCGCGTTCCTTGGCCAAGGAAGAGCAGATCTTCACCGTCACCTTGGACGAGGCCCGCCGCATCTATGCCGAACCGAAGCGTCGCGGCCGCGCAGCGGCCCAGCCGCCGATTAAGCAACTGGGCGATAACGACGTCTCCGGCAAGCCCATGACCGTCAAGGACGGCCGCTTCGGACCCTATGTCACCGACGGCACCACCAATGCCTCCCTGCGCCGCGGCGATGACCCGGAGCAGCTTACCGACGCCCGCGCGAACGAACTCCTTTCCGAGCGCCGCGCCAAGGAAGCTTCCGGCGAGACCAAGAAGAAGTCCTCTAAGAAGACGACGAAGAAGAAGGCAACCAAGAAGGCCACCAAAAAGTCCACGAAGAAGGCTGGCAAGAAGGCAACTAAGAAGCCTTCGCCCGGCACGAAGAACGTGGTAAAGGCCGGCTCGCGCAAGAAGTAACCGCGTAAGGTGGCGGGCATGAACGATTTTCTTGCCCGCACCCAAGAAGGCGCCGCGGCCCTGTGGCGCGCCGTTACCGACATCAGCGCGCGGCCGGAGGTTTTGGCCTCGGTTCGCGAAGAGCCCGCCATTGGCGCCGGAGTTGCAGCCGGAGCCATCGGCCAGGTGGAAAAGGCCCGCCGGCTGACCCGTCCTTCGGCGCTCGGCGTGGCGGCCGTAACAGCGAACCACGCCGCCTATGCATGGAGCCTCTATCGCCGCGGCGCGCGCAACGATGCCCTGGGCTGGGGCCTGCGCGTGGCAGCATGGGGCGCGGGCGTTGCCGCCACTCGCACACAGCCGACGGCCGCTGCGGTCGCGGTGGGCGGCGCGGCGGTGCTCACGACCTCGGCATTGGCGGGAGATCCAGCGCTGCGCACCGATGCCGGCAAGGGCATCAGCCACGGCGCCAACCTGCTCGTTGCGGCCGAGGGGCTGACGGCCCTGCGCGCGGCGCTCGCGCAGCAACATAGCGGTAAGCGGAAGCAGGGGGCGCGCCTAGTGGGCGCGGCCGAGGCGGGCGCCCTAGTTGTTGGCCACCTGCTGCTCATTGATGGCCTGTGCCGCACGCGGTAGCTGCGGCTGCATCGTCGGACCATAGGACAGCCGGCGGTGCACCGCCTCGAACGGCCCACGGAGGTCGAAGGCTTCCAGCACGCAGGCCCCGATAAGCGTGACCAGCCACACCGCGAATGCCAGCGCGGCCTGGCCGAAGGCGCCCAGATCGTGGCCGAAGTTCAGCGTGAATGGGTGCACGAGGAAGAAAAAGAGAATGGACTGCCCTACGTAGCCGCTCATGGAGCGCTTGCCCAGCGCCGCAAAGGGCCACAGCACTGCGGGCAGCGGCGCGCCGGCTGAAAGCCGCTCCTGCACCGGCTGCAGCAGCAGCGCGAGCCCGGCCAGGATGCCAGGCCCGGTAAAGACGCCGATGAAAGCGTTGGCATTATTGGCCGCATTGGCCCAGCGCTGCCCGATGACCCCCAGCGTGCTCAAAGACCACAAGCTACCGATTACGACGGTAATGGCCACCGCAATGGCGACCCAGCGCAGGAGGGTGGGGCGGTGAGAGGGGACGTCGGCAAGCACGCTCTGGCGCGCCCACACAAAGCCCACCAGCATGACGGGCAGGTACATCAGCACAATGATCGGCGTGGCAACAGCCTGGCTGCCAAGGGTAATAAGCTGGCTGAGCAGCAAATCGGGGTAGGACTCAATGGTGCCAATGCCCTCTGTGGACACTACGCCGCTGGGATCCACAGCGCCGGAAATGAAGGCCACCACCCCGCCCAGCGCGCACAGCGCGAATAGGATATAGGCAACGCGCAGGAGGGTAGAATCCCGTTTGCGCAGCAGGAAGGCGATGATAATTCCCGCCACGCCATAGAAGAACATAATGTCGCCCCAAAACAGCAGCACCAAGTGCACTGCGCCCATGAGCGCCAAGAAGGCATAGCGCTTGGCGATGACCCAGCGCGCCGCCCGCACCGGAAACCCGCGCCGCCACAGACTCATCGCAATGAGCCCCACGCCAAAGCCGAGCAGGGTAGAAAACATGGGCAGGCCGCGGTTGTGGACAAAGAAGGCACCGAAGACGACGGCCGCCTTATCCCACGCGCTGCCATCAATGATGCCGCCGAAATAGCTGCCCGGCCGGTCGGTGGTGATGATCCATGCCGTGGTCATATTGGCCATGGCGATGCCTAGAAGGGCCATGCCGCGCGCCACATCGGGCACGATCATGCGGGGCCGGGAAGCTGAGCTCACTTAAAAACCTCGTTATACCTCGGAACGTTCTGCCAGGGTAGCGCGGATAGGGCGAGCCAGCTGGGTCATGCGGTGACGACCGCGCAGCTCAATGGATTTCATCATAGTCCAGCGGGCCTGCTCGGCCTCATTGGCGGTCTTGAGCGTGGCGGCGTTAGTGAGCACCTGGCCCGGGGTGTCCTTGGCCAGCTCGGTCAGGCGCGCGGCCTCGTTTACAGCGTCACCGATGACGGTGTATTCAAAGCGATCCGCGCCGCCGATGTGCCCGGCGACGACGTGCCCCGCCGCCACGCCGATGCCCGCTTGCAGCTCCAGCCCGCGCAACTCGCCGCGCAGCTCGCGAGCGGCCTGCAGGGCCATGGAGGCGGAATCATAAACATTGAGCGGCGCGCCAAAGACAGCCAGCGCGGCATCGCCCTGGAACTTGTTAATGATGCCCTTGTTGCGGTGCACCACCTTGACGACGTGCTCGAAGAACTTATTGAGCTCCTCCACTACCTCCTCAGGGGAGTGGTTGACGGCGAAGGTAGTAGAACCGATGACGTCAATGAAGAGCACCGCGACCTTGCGGTCCTCGCCGCCCAACTCGGGGCGCTCCTCTAGGGCGCGCTGCGCCACCTCGGCGCCGACGTAGCGGCCGAAGATATCGCGCACGCGCTGGCGCTCGCGCAGGCCGCGCATCATCTCGTTGAAACCGGCCTGCAGCACGCCCAGCTCTGACCCGTCATAGATATCTACCTCGGCATTGTTCTCGCCGCGGCGCACCCGGTTAATGGCGTCTTGGAGCTCCACGATCGGGTCCACCACGCTCATCACCGCGAAGCTAGTACCGATAAAACCGGTGGCCAGGGCGGTAAGTGCCAGGGCCGTGATGGCGGGAACCAGGTCTCCTGCGGTGCCGGAGAAGAGCCCGGTGCGCTGGGCGATGAGTACGAGCAAGATGCCGACCAGCGGCACGCCGGAGGTCATCAGCCAGGCCGAAATGAGGCGGTACTTGATGGGCGGCTCCAGGGTGGCGTCCTCGAAGCGGCGCGCCACTGCTTGGGCAGCCACCGGGCGTACGAGGCGCTCGGCCTGCAGGTAAGTCAGGATGACCACCACGAGGCCGGCCAGGGTGGCGGACACGCCCACGACGAGTCCGAGACGGCCGGATTCCCGGCCGGAAATCACCACGGCCAGGATGATGCCGATGAGCCACACCGCGGCCGCCACCACGGATTGGTAGACGGGGATGCGCATGACCAAGTTGCGCACCATATTCGGATCGTGCTCGTCCGGGTTGCGCTGCCAGTCCAGCACCGGGCGGAAAAGCAGCAGGGTGACGGCGATGCCGATGACCACGGCAAAGATGAGGTACACCGCGGCGACGCCCATCAGGCTGGGCAGCTCGGCGGCAAAGTCCTTAATCTCCGGCATCGGCAAGAAATAAAGGACGAAGGTCATGATCGCGATGGCACCGATGAGGTTCGCGCCAAGGACTAAGGCGGCGTAGACCGGCCATTGGGTACCCATGAGCCATCGTGCGCCGCGCAGTAGTCTGTTCATGCTTTCATACTTTAGTAAGACCAGTAGGCTAGGGCGAGTGAATACCGGAAGCGTTGCGCAAAGATTGGCAGATACCCCAGGTGTGGCTCGCACCATCCTGGGCGCCGCCCGGGCAGCTCGGGGGATGCCGGGGGCAGACCCGCGGGCGATGAGCCATTCCTGGCTGTTTACCGGCCCGCCGGGCTCCGGCCGTTCCCTGGCCGCCATCGATTTTGCGGCCGCGCTCATGTGCACGGACCCAGAGGAGCCGGGCTGCGGCCGCTGCGAGGCCTGCCGCGCGGTGCTGGAGACCAAGCAGCACACCGATCTAGTCCTCGTGGATCCACAGGAGGTCATCATTCCCGTGGATACGGTGCGCGAGGTCATCGGCCGCGCGGCGAGCCTGCCCACGGTGGCGCCATGGCGCGTGGTGATCTTCAATAATGCTGACCGCCTGAACAATAACGGTGCGAATGCCTTGCTCAAGACGGTGGAGGAGCCGCCGGCGCGCACCGTAATTATCATGTGCGCTCCTTCCGACGCCCCCGAGGACTTCTCCCAAACCCTCCGCTCGCGCTGCCGTCACCTCTACATCCCCTCCCCGTCGGTGGAGAGCATTACCGCCCAGTTGGTCAGCGAGGGCGCCTCGGATCACGACGCCCACTTGGCCGCCCTTACCTCTCTCCGCCACGTCGGCAGGGCGCGGCGCCTAGTCAACGATCCGGCCGTGCAAAAGCGCCGCGCGGTGGCTATCAACCTGGCAGAAGAGGTCTTCCACGGCTCTCAGGGCTTCCAAGCGGTGACCTCGCTGCTGAAGATGGTGGACGCGGAGGCGAAGGACTCGCACAAGGAACAAGAAGAGGCCGAGCTGGCGAAGTTGGAACAAACCCTCGGCGTGGGCGCGAAGGGCAAGGGCGCGGCCAAGGCACAGCGCGACGCCCGCTCCGCCATTAAAGACTTACAAGATCAGCACAAGAAGCGGGCCAAGCGCCGCGTGATCGACAACCTGGACCTCGTGCTTGTTGATCTCTCCGGCGTCTACCGCGATGCGCTCATGCAGAAGGTGGGGGCGCAGGTGGATCTGACCCACCCGGACTTCGCCGGTCTTTCTGGTGAGCTCGCGCAGCGCGTGAGCGAGGAAGGACTGCTGGACTGCCAGGCGGCTATCACGCTGTGCCGCGAGCAGCTGACCCAAAACGTCGGCACGCAGATTGCCTTCGACGGGTTGGTGGGCCGCCTGCGCCGTGCGTGCCTGTAGGTGGGACCCGATTTCTATTCCGCGGCGCCCCTAGGTTAAACTCTCTCTTGCTGCACTGGCGCATGCCAAGCAGCGCGCCGCCTTAGCTCAGTCGGTAGAGCATTTCACTCGTAATGAAAAGGTCGCGAGTTCGATTCTCGCAGGCGGCTCCACAGTGGCCGCAGGTTTTATTGCCTGCGGCCTTTCGCGGTTTTGGGGACAGCGCGTTAAGCCTCGCCGTGGTTAGTGGGTTAAGGGTCAAAATGTGTGTCTGGTTCGGCGTGTCGGTGGGGGTTAGATTTGCCAGCTTCCAGGCCGGCTGAC
>NZ_JASPHM010000013.1:0-80910 GCF_030229215.1 Corynebacterium sp. MSK150 | reverse complement strand
AGTCAGCCGGCCTGGAAGCTGGCAAATCTAACCCCCACCGACACGCCGAACCAGACACACATTTTGACCCTTAACCCAAGAGCGGGCCTGAGAACGAGCACATGTAGACATAGAAAAAGCCGCTCCATTTCTGGAGCGGCTATGTGGAGCGGATGACGAGACTCGAACTCGCGACCCTCACCTTGGCAAGGTGATGCGCTACCAACTGCGCTACATCCGCGTGGCAAACATAAGTTTGCCACGGGTTCTAAAAGGAACCCTGTGCGCGATACTGGGATTGAACCAGTGACCTCTTCCGTGTCAGGGAAGCGCTCTCCCACTGAGCTAATCGCGCTTAATGCCCGAAGGCATTAAGAAGTTGAGGTGGAAACGGGAATCGAACCCGTGTGCACGGTTTTGCAGACCGTTGCCTCACCACTCGGCCATTCCACCGTGGCGATACCGCCTCACACAATACAGTGCTGGAGCGGATGACGAGACTCGAACTCGCGACCCTCACCTTGGCAAGGTGATGCGCTACCAACTGCGCTACATCCGCATGCGAAACCAGGCCCGGTTTCTAGGACAAAGTCCTTGTGCGCGATACTGGGATTGAACCAGTGACCTCTTCCGTGTCAGGGAAGCGCTCTCCCACTGAGCTAATCGCGCGCTATTCATTTAGAATCACTCTTCACAGGCGAACCCCTAGAAAAGCGTGGAGCGGATGACGAGACTCGAACTCGCGACCCTCACCTTGGCAAGGTGATGCGCTACCAACTGCGCTACATCCGCATTGCCCCGCAAACTTTGTACCGTTGCGGTGCGAGAAGAAACATTATCGTGCTCCGCGCCAGTTTCCAAATCCCCAGCCCAGCGGCATTCTTTCCGGCACCCGTTTTTCACATTCGGGCCATCCCAAAACACATTGGTGTGATTCTCCGAAGGCAGTGGACCACAGGCCACCTCCCTCTGATGTGCACTCCTGCCCAGCCAATTAGGTGTTTGAATTTGGTGCGGTGTAGATTTAGCCACCGCAAGGTCCTATAGCTCAGTGGGAGAGCGTTCCGTTCACACCGGAAAGGTCACTGGTTCAATCCCAGTTAGGACCACAATTTCCCGCCCACCGCTCCACTCCATAGGGGCTTGGGCGGGTTTCTTTATATGCCTGTAAAGTGTCCCGACGTGTTGTGGATTCTCTTAGGCATTATCGCCGGACTCGTTCTGCCCGTTCAGACCCTGGTTAATACGCGCCTTCGCGCGTCTACTGGCACGCCGTTTTCCTCATCGCTCATTTCGTTTGCCGTGGGCACGATGACTTTGCTTGTCATTGCTACAGCCGTGACCGGCGGCGAGTTCGGCATTTCCCGTGCCTTTGGGGAACCGCTGTGGATTTGGTTCGGTGGTCTGCTCGGCGTGGTTGCGCTTACTGGAAATATCCTGCTATTTCCTCATCTGGGTGCGGTTCAGACCGTAGTCCTTCCCATCGCGGGCCAAATCATGATGGGCCTTGTCATCGACCACTTTGGGCTGTTTGACTCCCCCACTTCCCCACTGTCCCTTATTCGCGCTCTAGGGGCACTAGTTGTTCTCGGCGGAGTGATTTCTATCGTCGCTAGCCCCGGCGCGCCGACGAAGCAAGAAGACAGCGCTATGGCGTTGTGGCTTTGGCGCCTCGCCGGCTTTGTCTTTGGTTGCTTTACCGCATGCCAATCCGCCATCAACGGCCACCTGGGGCAGATCACCGGATCGCCCGTTAGTGCGGCTTTGGTCTCTTTTAGCATCGGCGTTTCCGCGCTCGTGATGCTCAATATTGTTTTGCGCTGGCGCCCTCACATTGAGCGTCCCGAGGGTAAGGCTAATCCGTGGTGGATGTGGGCAGGCGGCGCCTTGGGAGCCATGTTTGTCTTTGGCAACGCGGCCTTAGTACCACAAATTGGCACTGGGCTTACTGTGGTGGCAACCCTTCTCGGTTCCATGTTGGGGTCCGTGCTCATTGATCGCCTGCGGGGTGCGCGAGTCGCAATGCGCCAGGTAGCCGGCATTGCAGTGATCTTGCTTGGTGTAATACTCATCCGCCTGGTGTAAGCCCCACTCCTGTGGCTATGCCCGGTACCTTGCCGTGCTGGGTATCTGGTGCCTTGACTAGGCTGGGAAGACATGGATATCTCTTCGCTATTGGGCCCCGATTCCGGTGAAGTATTCACCGTCCGCACAAATATGGTCAGCACACTAACTGGATCGGCAACCATGAACCACGTTTCCGAAGCCATGGGAAATGACACTGATGGGCAGCTTTTTGCTGCGCTACGTAACTGGGCAGACGTCGTGCTGGTGGGTGCGCAAACGGTGCGCGCGGAGGACTACTCCGGAGTAGAACCTAACGGGGATGGTTCGCGGCCGGCTCCGATTGCGGTGCCTTCCCGCAGCCTTGAGTTTGATGTCACCTCGGACTTCTTCACGGATTTTACTACCCCTCCCATCATCCTGGTCCCCCATAGCAGCAGGGACGATCAAGAGCTCGCAAAGCGCATCGCGACCATCGAATCCACAGGCGCAGAAGTCTGCGATGCTGGCGAAGGAACCGTGCAGGACTACATTTCCGTCTTGCAGGACCGCGGGTTTAAGCGCGTGCTGTGCGAGGGCGGGCCAGGAATGATAGGGCAGCTGGTAGACATCGATGCCATCGACCAGATGTATTTGACCCTGGACCCACATCTATCTACCGGCGTGGAAACTCCCATGGCGACCTTTAAGGGCGAGCATTCCCATCGCCGCATGCAGTTAGAAAATGTCGCGGCTGATCAGGATGGCACGGTGTTTCTGCGGTATTCCCGCGCCCGCTAGGCCGTAGACTAAGGGGCCGTGAATTCCCGAATCAATGCCGCCGCCTGGCCCGTGGCCATCCTGCTTGTTGTGCATCGCGTTTTCATCATCGCGCGCAATGGCACGCCGACGGATGATTTCACCACCGTGTATAACGCTGTGATACGCATGGCCACTGGCCAGCCGGTCTATGAGCAGGCTTATAACCACGTTGACCCGCTGTACCTGTATACCCCGGGAGCCACGTTGCTGCTCGCACCACTAGCGCACATGGATTTTTCGTTGGCACGGGGACTATTCATCGTCGCCAACGCGGCTGCAATCGTGGCAGCGCTAGCGGTGCTCACCCTTACGGTGGGCCGCACACTTACTTCGGCAGTGTGGCCAGTATCTATCGCTTTGGCCTTTGTCACGGAATCGGTGACCAATACGCTCGCATTTACCAATATCAACGGCATTCTCTTGCTATGCATGGCCGTGTTCTTGTGGTCTTTCTTGCGCGCCGAGCGCACCCCATGGCTGGGCTGGGTGGCAGGCGTGGTCATTGGCTTGGCCATCGTCATTAAACCGCAATTTGCGCCGTTGCTCTTCCTGCCCTTGGTCAAGCTGCAATGGCGCAGTCTCGCGACTGGCATTGGCGTACCGGTAATTCTCAACCTCCTAGCGTGGCCGCTGGTGCCGGGCGCTAGCGGCTTTGTGGATAACCTCCTGCCCTACCTCTCAGAAACCCGTGACTATGCCAATTCTTCCTGGGCAGGCTTCCGCGCCTACGTTGACTTTGGCGCGGGACTGTATTGGACCGTGTGGTTGATTTTTGCCGCGCTTTCGGCCGCAGCGATTCTCGGACTTTTGCGCTGGCGCAACTCCGACCCGACCTTGTGGGCACTGACGACTAGCGGGGCGATCATGGTGGGTATCTTCTTCCTGTCTTCCCTTGGCCAGCAGTATTACTCCATGTGGCTATTCCCATTGATGTTTACCGTTGTGCTCAAGCGTTCGGTTTTCCATTCCGCGGGCGCGTGGTTTGCGGCCTTCCTCTATTTGGCTCCCGTTTCCTGGGCGTCTACAGCGCACCCGGATGCTGGTCGCTGGATGAATTTTTTCACGGCAACGGTGGGATGGGCGCTGCTTATCGTCGCAATTTTCGCTACGGTCGCCGGCTGGTGGCGTGCCGCGCGCAGCACGGTTTAGACTCGGCCCATGACCGATTTCAAGCTCATTGCCGATACCGAATGGCGCCAGCGCTTAAGCCCCGAGGAATACTACGTCCTGCGCGAGGCCGGCACCGAGCCGCCCCACGTAGGCGAGTACACCAATACCACCACCGAGGGGGTCTATTCTTGCCGCGCGTGTGGAACCGAGCTTTTCCGCTCTACGGAAAAGTTTGAGTCCCACTGCGGCTGGCCATCCTTCTTCTCCCCACTCGCAGGGGACAAAATCATTGAGCGCGAAGACAATTCGCTAGGCATGCGCCGCGTAGAAGTTCTGTGCGCCAACTGCGAGTCTCACCTGGGGCACGTCTTTGAAGGCGAGGGCTACGATACCCCCACCGACTTGCGCTATTGCATCAACTCCATCTGCCTGGACTTGGAGGAAAAGCCGGTAGAAGGTGGCACCGCCTAAGGTGGCATGCACAAGAAAGAGCGCCCCGTCGGCAGCCTAACTTGCAGGCTAGTGACAGGGCGCAACAAAGGGACGTCGCCAAGCAGGGTTACTGCTAGGCGGCGTTTCTTTTAGGGCAGTACTGCGATGAGCTCTGCTACGTCCTTGACGCGGCGGCCGGTGTGGAAGGGAATCTCCTCGCGCACGTGGTGGCGGGCCTCGGTGTAGCGCATCAGGTACATCAGGTCGACGATGCGGTGGAGCTCATCCGCCTCGAAGGCCAAAATCCACTCATAGTCACCCAGGGCAAAGGCTGGGACGGTATTTGCACGCACATCCGGGTAGTCGCGCGCCTGCATACCGTGCTCCATGAGGATGCGGCGGCGCTTTTCATCGTCCATGGTGTACCAGTCATAAGAGCGCACGAAGGGGTATACCGAGATCCACTCCTTGGGCTCCTCGCCCATGATGAAGGAGGGCAGGTGGGACTTATTGAACTCTGCTGGACGGTGCAAGGCATTGCCTACCCAGGTCACTTCGCTGACTTGGCCCAGGGTGGTCTCGCGGCGGAAGTCCCCGAAGACCTTTTGCAGGTCAGAGAATTCCTCGGCGTGCCACCAGATCATGAAGTCGGCGGAATCACGCATAGCCGTGAGGTCGTAAATGCCGCGCACGGTTACCTTTCCGGCCTTTTCCACGCCGGCAAAGAACTCCTGAGCTTGGGCGATGATCTCCGCTCGCTCGGTGCCGAGCGCGCCCGGGATCACCTTAAAAACTGCGTGCTGGGAATATTGCTGAACCGCGTTGAGTTCCTTGTAGTCAAGCTTCGCCATTGCGTTCTCCTTTGCAGAAGCCTTTGGGTAAACGAACATATCCATCATAAGTTGGATATGAAACCTTGTCACTTTCCGGCCACGAGGAGGACGACACGCCCACGCATCGGCGCGCCTCCCCCAGCTAGAGGCCGCGAAACTATAGCTTGAACGTCGTGAGCAATTCCGAATCGACCACCCCACGCAGCACCGAGGCCTCCGCCCCCACCCCTTTGCACGGGCAGGCGGAAACCCACGAGCCAGCTACCCCCGCCGCTTTCACCCAAGCAGTGGAGTCCATGCACGCGGCCGACCTGCGCCCTGAGATCACCCTAGGCTCCATTCGCCCACCGCAACGCCTTGCGCCGTTTAGCCACGCAATCGGCCTCGAGGTGGGAAACGAAGATGACCCGGACATCGTGCCCACCGATGCAGAGGGCGACGCCTTTGGTCGCCTCATCCTGCTCCACGATCCGGGCGCTGAGGAAGCTTGGGAGGGTGCCATGCGCCTTGTGGCCTATATCCAGGCGGATATGGACGACGCCGTAGCTGGCGACCCACTCTTGCCCGATGTGGCGTGGCAATGGCTCAACGAAGGCTTGGAAAAGGAAGGTGCCAACCACACGAATTTGGGCGGTACCGTCACCTCCACCGCCTCCGTGCGTTTTGGCGAGATTGGCGGGCCACCGCGCGCCTACCAGATCGAAATGCGCGCTTCGTGGACTGCCGAAGGCCTCGATCTCGCACCCCACGTACAGGCCTTTGCCCAGGTATTGGCCAACGTTGCCGGACTACCCCCTGAGGGCGTCACTGAGCTCGGCCGCTAATATGCCAGAATTGCGCAGCCGGCCACTCGAAGGCGTCCCGCCGGTTCTTGCTACCCCGGAGGAGTTCATCGCTGCCGCAGCCCGCCTCGCCGCGGGTACGGGCCCCTTTGCCATCGATACCGAGCGTGCCTCCGGCTATCGCTACGATGATCGCGCCTTCGTAGTGCAAATTCGCCGCCGCGGCGCGGGTACGATGCTTTTTGCCCCTGAAGGCCACCGCGAGGAGCTTACGGCCGCCCTTGCCCCAGTGCTCAACGGCGCGGAGTGGATTATTCACGCTGCCCATTCGGATTTGCCTTGTCTCGGGTGGCTCGGTCTCTTTCCCGGCTCCATCTTTGACACGGAACTGGCGGCACGGCTCGCGGGATTTGAACGGCCCAATCTGGGCACTATGGTCACAGAGCTTTTTGACGTCGAATTGGAAAAGGGCTACGGCGACGCCGACTGGTCCACCCCGCAGCTCAGCGAGGAACTCAAGGCTTACGCCGCGCTCGATGTGGAACTGCTTCTCGAGCTAGCCGACGCCCTGCGCGATATTTTGGCCGAACAAGACAAGATGGACTGGGCTTTAGAAGAGTTTTCCGCCATAGTCCAGGAACATTCCGGAGACTTCGCTCCCCAGCCGCACACGTGGCGCGATCTGAGGGGCATCTCCGGTTTGCGCAGCGGCAGTCAGCTCGCTGCTGCTCGAGCGCTGTGGGCCAAGCGCGACGCTATCGCTCGGCGCACGGACACTGCGCCCGGCCGGGTATTAGCAAATAGGACGCTGGTAGAAATTGCGCGCACCCTTCCCACCACCGCCCGCGACCTTGCCCGAGTCAAGGGATTTCCCCGCCGGCGCAAAGGCGCCACCGCCCAGTGGATGGCTGTACTTCACCAGGCCCGCGCCGTTCCCCCGCAGCAACGGCCTCGCGTCCATCGCGCCCCACAATCAGTTCCTTCCAAAACCATCTGGGCCAAGGACTACCCTGACCTATGGGAGATATACCAAACTATCCGCGCGGACATCGCCGATCTCGCCACCGAGCTCGGCATGCCATCCGAACTCCTTATCCGCCCTGCCGCTGTGCGTGCAGCGGTATGGGCGAAGGTAGGTGTGCGCGCCAATAAGCGCCACCGCGGACCTGATTCTGTCGCCGGCGCCATCCGGCAGCCAGGCGACGTCGCTGCGTATCTCCGCGCGGAGGGCGCGCGCGAATGGCAAATAGAAATGACCGCCCCGATTATCGTGGACGGTCTTTTCTAGGAATATTTAGCAGGCTAGGTTTAGTTCTCTTCTCCTCGCGCGTTGGCATCAGCAGTGAGATTTTCTAGCCACTCGCTTATTGACGCCGCCATAAGCTCAGGCGTCAACCCGAACTCTTCCAAAACCTCGCCGCGGGAGCCGTGCTTAGGGAAATAACCCGGAACGCCGAGTCGGCGCACAGGAGTATCGACCTCGGCTGCGCTGAGGGCCTCCGAAATCATGGAGCCAATACCGCCGCGTACAAGGCCGTCTTCTGCCGTAACCACCAAGTCGTGGTCAGCGGCGAGAGCCACCACAGAGCTTGCCACCGGCGCTACCCAACGCGGGTCAACAACGGTAACGTTCACGCCCTGCTCGTCCAGCAGCTTCGCAGCCTCGATACTGCGCGCGGACATGGCCCCGATAGAAACAATGAGTACCTCAGGGGTGTCCTCCCCGGCATCAGCTTCGCCATAGTGCAGGATGTCTACGCCATCGCCCAAGGTATCCACCGCTTCCATATCCGGCAGCAGATTGCCCTTAGGGAAGCGGACCACGGACGGGCCAGATTCAATCTCTAGCGACTCCCGGAAGAGCTCCCGCAGGCGCGCGCCATCGCGCGGGGCGGCAATATGCATTCCTGGCACAATGCTCATGAGCGCCATATCCCACACGCCATTGTGCGAAGCGCCATCGGAACCGGTAACCCCAGAGCGGTCAAGCACGATGGTTACCGGCAGCTTTAGCAGCGCAATATCCATAATGACCTGATCCACGGCGCGGTTTAAGAAAGTGGAATACACCGCCACGACGGGGTGCATCCCGCCAAGCGCCAGACCAGAGGCAGAGGTCATTGCGTGCTGCTCGGCAATTCCCACATCAAAGAATCGCTCTGGGAAGCGCTCTTGAAAGGGAGCGAGCCCAGTAGGACCGGCCATAGCAGCGGTAATGGCCACGATGTCATCGCGCTTTTCGGCAGCGGCTAACAGCTCCTCTGAAAAGGCAGCCGTCCACCCAGGTTGCTTGGTGCCCTTAGCCACGCCGGTGACCGGATCGATAGCACCGGTGGAGTGCATCTGGTCCTTCGGCTCATTGACAGCCGGGGCAAATCCGTGGCCCTTTTCGGTAACCACGTGCACGATGATGGGCCCGTCATAATCGCGGGCATAAGTCAGGGCATGCACCAAACTATCGATATCGTGGCCATTGATGGGGCCGATGTACTTCATGCCCAGTTCCGGGAACATCTCGGTAGGCAAGACGGTGGACTTGACACCCTCTTTCATAGCGTGCAAGGCATCAAAGGCCCGCTCGCCTACCCATCCCATTTGCTTCAGGCGACGCTTGCCCTGTTCCATGAGCTCGTCATAACCGTGCTGGGAGCGGATGCGGCCAAGATTCTCAGAGATTCCACCGATGGTGGGCGAATAGCTACGGCCGTTGTCATTGACCACGATGACCGCATTGCGCCCCTTATCCTCCGAGATATTGTTTAACGCCTCCCAGCACATGCCGCCGGTGAGGGCGCCATCACCGACAACACCGATGACATTGCGGTGACCGTTGCCGCGAATCTTGAAGGCCTTTGACAAGCCATCGACCGTAGACAGCGACGCCGAAGCGTGGGAGGACTCGGTCCAGTCATGCTCGGACTCGCCGCGGTCCGTATACCCCGAAAGGCCGTCCTTTTGCCGCAAGGTATCGAATTGATCCGTGCGCCCAGTCAACATCTTATGCACATAGGACTGGTGCGAAGTGTCAAAAATAATCGGCTCGCGCGGAGAATCAAATACGCGGTGCAACGCAATGGTCAATTCCACCACGCCCAAGTTAGGCCCCAAATGTCCGCCCGTGACGGAGACCTTGTCAATGAGGCGCTGCCGAATCTCTGCCGCCAGCTCCTCAAGCTTGTCTGCAGACAGTGCCTTGAGGTCCTGCGGCGAGTTAATGGTATCCAAGATAGTCATGGAGCGGCCTTCAACTCCTTCTGTGCTTAGTTCTTCTTTTCTACCGTACCCGCGGCGGGCGGTGAATATTATATCGGTCAATGTTCCGAGAACGGCGCGGCACCGTGCCGCACCCCGCCTCGGAGCCATAAAGGCTCATCAGGCAGGGGTAATGAGAGCAATCGTTTCAAAGTGGTGCGTTCCAGGGAACGCGTTAATGAGTGCCATCTTTTCTATTCCGTATCCGTGCTGGTTCCAGTATCCCATGTCGCGCGCGAAAGTAGCGGGGTCACATCCCACGTGAACGACCGCCTGGGGTGCAGCGGCCGCCACGGAACGAATCACGTCCTCCCCTGCTCCGGTGCGCGGCGGATCAAGGACTACAGCGCCAGGCTTGGGAAGCTGTGCGGCGACCTGCTCCACCTTCGCGGACTTTACTTCCACCTCGCAGTCTGCCAGACCGGCCTGTTCCCCCGCTGTAGCCGCCGGTGAGTAGTCCACGGAGATAACCTTGCCCTGCACGGCATGGGCCAGTGCGGGAACGAATAGGCCAACGCCACCGTAGAGATCCCAGGCGGTGTGCTCTTGGTACTCGCGGCCCCCGAGCCACTCCGCTATCAGATCGGTATACGCGGCCGGTGCGTGGCTGTGGGCCTGCCAGAAGGCGGTAGCAGGAAAGCTAAACGTCCGCCCGTCGACATGCTCGTGCACCTTGCCGCTGCCTTCTACCGCCTCACGGATGATCTCCACGCGGCGCCCGCGCGGGGCCTTGCGGGTTTCCACCACGTGGCGGTTGCCCTCGCCATCGAGAACGGCGATAACCTCAGCACCTGGGGTAAACCGGCGCGCGCCCTCTCCAACGAGCCCCTCTGCCAATCCCGGAGCCAGCTGCGTACACGCAGCTTCCGTAATGAGTTCATTGGACCGACGCTGACGGGTTCCGGCGCGCCCTTGCTTATCGACGCCCCACCTCACCCGCGTGCGCCATCCCCGAACCGGCTCTAGGGTGTGCTGCTCACTTTTCAGTTCCTCACCGGTGACAACGCCGGTTCGGCGCAGCTGCTCCGACAAGATCTCTGCCTTGATTCCTGTTTCGGCCGCGGGATCCAGCTCGGCGAAATCACAGCAGCCTGCTCCTTGCGCGGCTGCAGGACAAGACGATGGAACGCGCAACGACCCAGGACTTAGTACACTTTCCAGCTCTGCCTTAATGAACGACTTCTTTACACGGCCGGCCGTAGCTTTTACGACGTCACCAGGAAAAGCGCGAGGAACGAATACCACTCGCCCATCCGGCGCCTGGCCAATTCCTTCCCCGCCGTGCGCCATGCGGTCAATGGTGACCTCAAGACTATCGCCGCGGCTCATCGTTGATTCAGTCATCTTCTGCCTCAGACTTTGGTTCTCGTTCTGCGTTAGTGTGCTCACCTGCGCCCGCCGCTGCGTCAACGGCTGCATCCGCGCGGCGCACCATCCACACGGTCAGCGCCGTAACTAGAAGCGTCAATGGCCACCCCATCAAGATTCGGGTCACCCCTAAGGCCGTGGTTGCATCCGCATCATAAATGGCGCGCTGAACAACAAAACGGGCCAGGAAGATAACCGCCCACCCACCAGTAGCGATGGCATAGGCCCGGCGCGCCTGGGCAACCTTTTGCCACTGCATTTCCTCGCCATTAATCCCCTTCCAGATGACACCCACAGCGGGCCACCGAAAGAGGATTGATAGTACCGCGGCAATACACAGCGCCAACGACATCCAAATGCCGTACAAGAAATACCCTTTGGCATCACCGGTAAACCAGGCGATGGCTGCGCAAAGGGCCACTCCCAGCAGACCCGATATGGCTGGCTGCAGGGTCTCTTTACGGATTACCCTCCAGAGTGCAATAACAACGGCCACGCCGAGCGCCGCCGCCAAGGCTGGTCCCAGCCCAAAGAAGTTATTGACAGGAATCAGCACAATGACCGGCAAGGTGGCCGAGATGAGCCCTGACAAGCCTCCCATTTGCTCCAGCAGGGTGGGTTCGGCAGCAGACTCCTCAGAGTCCAGGTTCTTAGCGTCCGGGTAAGGTTGCGGCGAGGAAGAATGTGTCACGTGGTTTACTGCTTTGCCTAGTTCTTGGAATTAGGTGCAGAGCCCTCATCGGGATTCTGCGGGGACGATCCATTCTCACCCTGGTGTGGGGTACCGCCCAAATCGCGCAAGTGTTGCTCCGCCTCTGCTTCTGCCGCAGGATCAGGGCCGCCCACTCCGTTTTCTGGGTGGTTTTGAGCATTAGCGGCTGCCTGCTGTTCTTGCTGGCGCTGGTCCATAGCCTGCTTGACCTGCTCTACGAGCTGCTCAGGCATGATGACCGGCAAAGCATTTCCCGCCAAGATGGGGTCTTCCCCGCGGTAGACGAAGGTCCGGGCGGCAACCTCGCGGGCCATGTCAGCGAGGTCGGCTTCCATACCGGCCGGCGCGGCCAGGGTCATGCGCAGCATCCAGCGCGGACCATCTGCGCCGATGACGCGGACCTGGCCGTTGTCGTTCTTGCCCACGACTTCGGCACCCCAAGGCCCTGGCTCGGTAGTTACGGTAAGGCCGTCGCGGCTCATGCCCTCCTTAATTTCCTCCACGGATTCTGCCCACTGGCCTGGCTTACGTGGGGCAGCAAAGGCTACTGGAGTAATTCGGCCTACCTTGGTCACAATGTGCAGCATTCGTGGGCCTTGTTCACCCATCTCCACCTGTACCTGGGATTCTTTTGGCAGTGGGATGCGCAGGGACCCCAGATCTAATACGCCAATGGAAAAGTCGCTGAAATCGAAGGTCTCGATATCGACGGAGTCGCCATCAAAGGGACCGGTCTGGCCATTGATGGCATCATGAGCGAATTCGCGAGGTTCATTGCCAGAAGCCGCCGCGGCATCTGCTGCGGTGTCGCCTACTGGAGCATAAGTCTCCTGCGCCTCCGCATCCGCGGAAGTGGGGTCCGCCGGCTTTTCACTTTGTGCTGCAGGCTTGTCCTGAGCCTTCTTTTCTTCGTCGTTCTTCTTGCCAAAGGGCCAGATTCCCATGAGTGCTACGTCCTTTCTAAAAGTTTCGTTGAGTCTCTACTGCTTTAACTACACACCGGTAGAGCCATAGCCACCGGCTCCGCGGACAGTGTCATCCAATTCTTCAACCTCAGCAAACCCCACCAGCTCTACGCGCTGGACCACGAGCTGAGCGATGCGCATTCCGCGTTCGATCTCAATGGGAGTGTGCCGGTCGTGGTTGATGAGGCAGACCTTGATCTCCCCGCGGTAATCGGCATCTACCGTGCCCGGGGTATTGACAATGGAAAGCCCTTGCTTGGCGGCTAGTCCGGAGCGCGGGTGAATTAAGCCGACCGTTCCTAGCGGCAGCGCAATAGCAATCCCGGTGCCGACGAGGGCGCGCTCGCCGGGTTGCAGGGTAAGAGCTTCGGCTGCGTAGAGGTCTGCACCGGCGTCACCACGGTGGGCACGGTGCGGTAGTGGAAGCTCCTTATCCAGGCGCTTGACTTTAACGTCCCCAAAGGGGCTTTCTGGCTGAGAATGCGGAATCGAGTCAGTCACCTGGCCAATCCTACCTGCCTTGGGAGGTTCATTCTGCGGCACGTGTGGTCTAGACTGACTAGACGTGTCTGATACATCTGCTACTTCCGCAACTCCGGCACCGTCAAGCGCCGCTTCGGCACAGGGCACGGTGGCCCCTCAGGTGCTCTACCGCGAACGCCAATGGGTCCCTTGGTACTTTTGGCTTTTTGCAGCCGCCATCGTGGGGCTTACTTCCGCTACCGCTGGCCTTAACCGCTCCATGTGGTGGACCATTATTCCCGCGATCCTCCTTGGTGCTATCGCCGTGTGGGTACTTATTACCTGGTCCAATACAGTCATCAAGGTAGAGCGGGACCCGGATGGAACGCGTTGGCTCACGGTCAAAGATGCCCAATTGCCTAACGACGTCGTGTCGCGGTCTATCACCGTTCCCAAATCTGCGCGGCGCAACGCGCTGGGTCCGCAGTTCGATCCCGCGGCGTTTTTGGTTTCCCACGCTTGGGTGGATGAGCACGCCATGATGGTGCTCGATGATCCAGAAGATGATACTCCTTATTGGCTCATCGCCTCGAAGGATCCGGAGGCCCTGCTCCACGCCTTTGTCCCGGAGCAGCAGTAATCTTTAATGACTTTGCACACCACCAAAATTTTGGTGGTTGCTACAGCAAACCCCGCACTCGGCACGTAGAAGGTTGCCAAGTGCGGGGTTTCGTTTCTGCTGCGTATTCCTTTTAGGCGCAATCCTTGCAGATTGGCTGGCCGTCCTCTTCGTGGGAGTAACGCTTATTGGACTGCACTAGGAAACACGAACCGCAGGTAAACTCATTTTCCTGACGTGGAACTACCTCAACATTAAGCTCCTCGCCCGTGAGGTCTACTGTTGGCGGCTGGAAGGCTTCGACGATTTCTCCGTCATCGTCCATGCCGTTGTTATCGCTCTCAGCGGCCTTGAGTCCTTCTAAGGAATCAGTTTCGAGTTCATCTTCCGCGCGCCGGCGCGGTGCGTCATAATCGGTGGCCATAATGCACGCCCCTAATGGTCAAGTTGCTCTAAGGAATGGTATTTATCGATCGCGCATAGTAAAGCACAAATGGCTAGATGTCATATCACCGCTCGCCGGCGCGGGAAACTATTACCCCCGCAGCACGTCCGTGACCCTGTGCGCTGCTAAAAGCTCTTCGAATGCGGGGGCCAAATCTGCCCCCGCGGCCCAGGTAAGTTCACCGTCAGCGGAGCCTTTATCAAAGCCTGGATGGCGCACCACCGCACCTGCCTCGCGAGCAATGATTGCCCCGGCAGCGAAGTCCCACGCATTGATGCCGTGCTCAAAGTAGGCGTCAACGGTTCCCTCTGCCACCCTGCATAGGTCGAGCGCGGCAGCGCCGATGCGGCGAATATCACGTACATTAGGCAGGAGCTTGGTGAGGAGCTCGGCTTGGGCTGCTCGCCGGTCAGCTTCGTATCCAAAGCCGGTGGCTACCAAGGCCAACGCAGGAGCTTGTGTCTGGTTGCACCGCAGTGCGTGCTCAATTCCGTCTGGTCCGGTGACCGTAGCGCCCTGCCCAGCTGCGGCCGCATAGGTGCGCCCGCGCGCCACGTTGACCACCGCGCCAGCGACGAGGTGACCTTGGTATTCCACACCAATGGATACGGCGTAGTCCGGCACCCCGTAGAGGAAATTCACGGTGCCATCAATCGGATCGACAATCCAGGTAACGCCACTGGTTGACTCCACATTGGCGCCTTCTTCGCCAAAAATTCCATCCCCGGGGCGTTGGGTGCGAATGGTGGTGGCAATGAACTCCTCTGTCGCGGTATCGACCTCCGTTACTGGATCTACGTCGCTGGACTTGGTGTGGGTATGCGCCGCGATGCCGTCACCTGCGACTAGTTCTGCGCGCCGCGCAGTAATTAATTCCGCAGCCCGGGTGGCGGTAGAAACGGCAAAATCCCGCAATTGGCAAAAATCGATCTGCTCAGTCATGCCAACTATTGTGCCTTCTTCTAGACTGTCGGGCATGACTACTCTTTCTGGCCATTCCTTTGGCATCGATATCGGCGGCTCCGGCATTAAAGGCGCTGAGGTGGACCTCGCCACCGGCGAATTCGTGGGCGAGCGTATGAAGATCGCCACCCCACAGCCATCTACCCCGCATGATGTTGCCAAGGTAGTAGCTCAAATCGTGCAGGAAAAGCAGTGGGATGGCCCCGTTGGCATCACCCTGCCTTCCGTGGTTCGCAACCAAGAAGTCGAGACTGCGGCAAATATTTCCAAGGATTGGATTGGCGTCAACGCCACAGAACTCTTTGCGGACTACCTGGATTCGGATTTTGCCGTGCTTAACGACGCCGACGCGGCGGGACTAGCCGAGGTTGCCTACGGAGAGGACATCGCCAAGCAAGGCTCCGTAATCTTCCTAACCCTGGGCACCGGTATCGGTTCGGCCTTCTTCCTCGACGGCCAGTTGTTCCCCAATACCGAACTGGGGCACCTGATGGTGGGCGATGACGAGGCTGAGAAAATTGCGTCCTCGGCCGTGAAGGACCGCGAGGAACTCAAGTACAAGCAGTGGACTAAACGACTCAACAAGGTCCTCGCGGAATATGAAAAGCTTTTTAACCCGCAGGCCTTCCTCATCGGGGGTGGAATTTCCCGTAAGTTTGAAAAGTGGGGCCCACACCTTGATATTGAAACCCCCGTCATGCCTGCACAACTGCGCAATCGCGCAGGAATTGTCGGAGCTGCGATGGCGGCGGTAGACGGTTTGAAACCGTAATGCTTACGCACTGCAGGTGACCCTATCCACCGGCAGATTGGAAAGATCCTCTATACTGGGCGGTCGATCCTAAGTTAAATAGCTCTAGGGCGTGTCTGGCCTGCATAAGGCCACAACGCGCTAACATCACACTGATGCACGAGCGTCCGAGTAGGGCGCACAGAGCTGTTTCAATCAAGAAGTTAGTCGAAAGGGCGTACGTGGCAGCCACTGAATCTTCAGACCAGGCACTCGGCGAGGGCGAAAACGCCGCTGAGGCATCTACTCCTGCAAAGAAGACCGCCAAGAAGACGGCAAAGAAAACCGCGAAAAAGACGGCTAAGAAGACGGCCAAAAAGACCGCTAAGAAAACAGCCAAGAAGACGGCAAAGAAGACCGCCAAAAAGTCGGCCAAGAAGACCACTAAGAAGTCTGCCAAAAAGGCCACTAAGAAGACGGTCCGCAAATCCGCGGCAAAGAAGCAGGAATCCCCGGCCGAGTCCGAAAAGCAGGCACAGCCGGAAGCAGAAGAGGAGCTCGAGGAGGACGAGCACGACGAAGACGTCGACTTCGATCCCACCAATGCGGACATCGAAGACGATGATGACTTCGACGCCGGCGAAGACCTCGAGGACGATGACCTCGAAGAGGACTTGGACGACGACGATGAGGAAGAAGAGGAAGACTCCTCTTCCGTCTGGGATGAGGAAGAGTCCGCTGCGCTGCGTCAGGCACGTAAGGATGCGCAGTTAACCGCCTCTGCTGACTCCGTCCGTGCCTACCTCAAGCAGATTGGTAAGGTCGCCCTACTCAACGCCGAGCAAGAGGTTTCCCTAGCCAAGCGCATCGAGGCTGGCCTGTACGCACAGCACCGCATGGATGAGATGGAGAAGGCCCGCGCCGAAGGCGATAAAGCTGCCAAGCTCTCCCCCATGGAAAAGCGCGACCTGCGCAGTATCGCCCGCGATGGCCGCAAGGCCAAGAACCACCTGCTGGAGGCCAACCTGCGTCTGGTGGTTTCCTTGGCCAAGCGCTACACCGGCCGTGGCATGGCTTTCTTGGACCTCATTCAGGAAGGAAACCTGGGTCTTATCCGCGCGGTGGAGAAGTTCGATTACACCAAGGGCTATAAGTTCTCCACTTACGCCACCTGGTGGATCCGCCAGGCCATTACCCGTGCCATGGCTGACCAGGCTCGTACCATCCGCATCCCAGTTCACATGGTGGAAGTCATCAACAAGCTGGGCCGCATCCAGCGCGAGCTCTTGCAGGACTTGGGCCGCGAGCCTACCCCGCAGGAGCTGGCGAAGGAGATGGATATCACCGAGGAAAAGGTGCTCGAAATCCAGCAGTACGCCCGCGAGCCTATTTCCTTGGATCAGACCATCGGTGACGAAGGCGATTCCCAGTTGGGTGACTTCATCGAGGACTCCGAGGCCGTCATTGCGGTCGACGCCGTATCTTTCACCCTGCTGCAGGATCAGCTCCAAGACGTGCTGACTACGCTGTCCGAGCGTGAAGCCGGCGTGGTTCGCCTCCGCTTTGGCTTGACCGACGGTATGCCGCGCACTTTAGACGAGATTGGCCAGGTCTACGGAGTTACCCGCGAGCGCATTCGCCAGATCGAGTCCAAGACGATGTCGAAGCTGCGCCACCCCTCTCGTTCGCAGGTTCTGCGCGATTACCTCGACTAATCGCTGCAGCTGCAGGAGCGCAGAAAGCCCGCACCAATTTTTTCGGTGCGGGCTTTCTGCGTAACTACTCTCTAGCCACCGTGGGCTGTTCTACCACTTGCGCAGGTATTCGATGCGCTCGCGCAGCTGCTCGGCATTGCACAGCGCGGTGGGCGGGCCGCCACAGGCCTTGCGCACCTCAGTATGGATAGCACCGTGCGGGCGGCCCGAGCGCTGGGCAGCGATGGAGACTACCGTGTTGAGTTCTTTGCGCAGCTGGCCTAGCTCATCGACGACTCCAGTATCGCTTGACTCAGCTTCCACAGCCTTCTTCCGCGAGGCCGGGGCATAGTCCATGCCATAGAGCTTGCGACGGTGAGCCTCTTCGGCCTCAGCCGCGCGCCGCGCTTTTTCCTCCGCCTCGCGGCGGTCCATTTCCTCAGATTGCTTCTTGCGCAGCAGGTCCTTGACTTGGTCCGCATCGAGCAACCCGGGAATACCAAGGAAATCGGCTTCTTCATCCGTGGTCATGTCCCCAGTGTTGAACTGAGAACCGTTATAAAGCAGGCCCGAGAACTCTGCCTCGGCACCAAGCGACTCATAAGACTTCTCCAGCATGTCTGGTTCGGTCTTTTTCTGATTCGCCTGCTCTAGCAGGTCGTCGTCCCAGCCTTCCTTGTCGGGCTTTTCCTCACCCAAAACGTGATCGCGGGACTTTTCCATATTTTCCGCCAAGCCCAGCAAAACAGGCACCGAGGGAAGGAAAACGGACGCCGTCTCACCCGGCATGCGCGAGCGCACGAAGCGGCCGATGGCCTGGGCGAAAAATAGCGGGGTCGATGCGGACGTCGCATACACGCCCACTGCTAGGCGCGGGACGTCCACTCCCTCAGACACCATGCGGACTGCCACCATCCACTCATCGGTGGACTCAGAAAACTCCTGAATGCGATCAGAGGAGCCGGGATCATCAGACAAAATCACCGACACCGGAGTATTGGACAGCTGTTTGAGGATCTTGGCGTACGCGCGTGCGGTCGTCGTATCCGATGCCAACACGAGGCCACCGGCATCCGGCATATTGCGCCGCATTTGCATGAGTCGGGTATGCGCTGCCTGCAGCACTGCAGGGATCCATTCGCCCTTGGGGTCCAACGCGGTGCGCCACGCTCGGGCGGTTTGCTCCGCATTCATAATGTCGCCCAAGCGGGCTGCATGTTCCTCACCCGCCGAATCGCGCCAGCGGGCTTCGCCAGAGTAAGAAAGAAAGACAACGGGGCGCACGACGCCGTCGGCAAGCGCATCGCCATAGCCATAGGTATGGTCCGAGCGGGATACCTTGTGCCCCTCCCCATCGTCCACGTACTGGACGAATGGAATGGGCGAGTCGTCGGAGCGGAAAGGCGTACCGGTCAAAGCCAGGCGGTGATTGACATCGTCATAAGCTTCCTTGACGCCATCTCCCCAGCTCTTGGCGTCGCCTGCATGGTGAATCTCGTCAAGGATCACCAAAGTGCGCCGGGCAGAGGCCACAGCGCGGTGCTTAAAGGGGTGCATACCCACCTGCGCGTAAGTCACCACAATGCCGTCCATCGAGGGATTAACGGCGGAGGAATTGCTAAACGCCGGATCTAGAGCCAGACCTACGCGTGCGGCAGCGCTAGACCACTGGGTCTTGAGGTGTTCGGTAGGCACCACCACGATTACGCGCTCGACCGTACGGTCTTCCATGAGCTCGGTGGCAATGCGCAGGGCGAAGGTAGTCTTTCCGGCGCCTGGGGTCGCCACCGCCATGAAGTCTTGCGGCTTAGTAGCGAGGAATTTATCGAGGGCGGATTGCTGCCAGGCGCGAAGGTTAGTCTTCTTAAAAGTCCTCACTTGCGGCGCAGACCCTTATACACACGCTCACAATCGGGGCACACCGGAGAACCCGGCTTTGCCTGCTTGGTCACCGGGAATGTTTCGCCGCACAGCGCAACGACATACTTGCCGTTCACCGCGGAATCGAGGATGTGATCCTTTTTGACGTAGTGGAAGAACTTCGGCGTGTCATTATCCGTCGTCGAAGTGTCTTCACGAATATCTGGCCGTTCAATTGTCTTCGTAGTCGTAGTCACGCACTCCATTTTGCCGCATCGGCATCGAACTTTGCGAGTCAGGCGGCTACCCTTGGAGAACATGTACACGTCATGCACGCCAGCCACTGCGCCCCTCTCCCCTTATCGAGGGAACGCCGACGCGCACGAGGGGAGCCGAATCTAGGTTGTTTGGCAAAAAAGAGCGCTATCTCATCACAGATGCCAAGCTCACGCCTGGCCAGGACCGCAAGCGCCGCGAAATTCAGTACGGAATCTTCCAGTTTTTGCGCGTTCCTTCCCTGCTCATCGCCGGCTTTTTCCTCTATATGCATTGGTGGCTTCTAGCCGCCATCATTGTGGGCGTGACGTTTCCCCTCCCCTGGATAGCAGTGGTGATTGGCAACGGCCGAGGTGAAAAGAAGGATAAGCGCGAGAAAAACGTGTACAAGCCAGCCATGAACCGGCAGCTTTATAACCAAGCCCACGCCCCACAGGTATCCGGCGGCACCGCCCGACCTATTGAGGCACACCACGACATCATCGATCACGAAGAAAAGTAAAGGATTCCTGCTTTCATGACGACCGCTTTTGGCCCCGACTTTGATGCCACCGCGCTAGCCAAGCTGGCCGAAGAGCTTTCCGATGTCTTTACCGCCGCCGGTTTTACTACCGATGGCATAGCCGGGCACCTAGGTCCGGAAGTTACCGAGGCCCTCTTCCGCGGCGAACCCGCACCAGTTACGCTCGCCGCGCACAGCGAATCTCAATTGGATTTATTGATCCGCTTCTTCCTCCTGCATGAACACCTACCGGCGACCCTTTTAGGCGAGGCGGTAGGTGCGCGCCTGGCTACCCAGTTGCTGGATGCCAATGTTGCGCTTGCCGACGCCCATGGCAAGGCCTACATTGCCCTCGATATCCGCCCCCACATCATCGTTGGCGCCAACCGTCTCATCTTCTCCGACGTCGACGCATCCTTGGTCGACCACGTACCCGGCCCAGACCATGTGCTTGGCGTTGGTGCGGCAAGCCTTTCGCTGCTGCAATCCACGCCAGTAAGCCCAGTGGGCAGCGTCTTAGATCTAGGCACTGGCTCGGGCGTCCAATTGCTGGGGCAGCTCGATTGCGCTGAAAAGATTACCGCCACCGACGTGCATGAGCGTGCATTGGAGTTGGCCGAGGCTACCATTGCCGCTACTGGCGATAGCGAGAAAGTGGAATTGCTGCAAGGTTCGTGGTTCGACCCCGTAGCCGGCCGCCGCTTTGACCGCCTTGTAGCTAACCCACCTTTTGTTGTTGGCCTTCCGGAAGTTGGCCACGTCTACCGCGACTCCGGGTTAAATCTGGACGGTGCTAGCGAGCTGGTTGTCTCTCGTGCCACCGATCACCTAACCCCTGGCGGAACGGCTCACCTTCTGGCCGCTTGGGTACACACCAGCGGCGAGACCTGGCAGCAACGCGTTGCTTCCTGGCTGCCGGACAAAGGAATTGCCGCCTGGATCATTCAGCGCGACGTAGCCGATCCCGCACTCTATGTGTCCACCTGGCTCGAGGATGAATCCCTGGATGTACGCTCCCCTGAAGGACAAGAGCGCTCTCGCGCCTGGCTGGAACATTTCCAGCGACATGAGGTCAATGGCATTGGCTTTGGTTTTGTCGCGATCCAACGGATCCGCGACGATGAACCTGCCGATATCTTGGCCGAAGAAATGCCGCAGGCCTTTAGCGACCCACTTGGCCCTGAAGTAGAAGAATACTTTGCCCGTGTGGCGTGGTTGCGCGACCTTGTACCCGGCGAGCTACAGGGAAAGCACTTCCACGTACGCCCAGGGCTGGCACGCGAAGATATCAGTACCCCAGACGGGGAATTAGGCCAGGGCTTTACTCGGGCCGCTCTACGCCTTACTCGCACCGACGGTCCGCGCTGGAGCCACGAAGTAGATGAACACATCGCTGCCATTGTCGCCGGACTCAACCCACAGGGCTTGAACCTGGAAGAAACCATTGGCCTGTATGCAGCGGCACACGGATTCGACGAAGCAGAACTTACTACTGCTGCCCTACCCGCCGTGATCGATATGGTCCGACATGGCCTGCTTATCCCAGCTGATCTCCTCTTAGATACCGATTCTCCGGACCTCAGCTAGATCCACACTGTCCCCCCACTCGTTATATAAGGAGAAGTAAACCATGCGCGCAGTTTTGACTCGGGTATCGGAGGCCAAAGTAACCGTCGATGGAGAAACCGTGGGTGCCATCGATTGCCCCGAAACCGGTGGCCTTCTCGCTCTAATTGGGGTCTCGCGCGAGGATATGGATGATTGGCGTCCCCGCGCTGAGAAAATGGCACGCAAGATTGCAGAACTGCGCATTCTTGATGGCGAAGTGTCAGTCATTGATGCCGCAGCGCCTGTGCTTGTGGTGAGCCAATTTACTTTGTACGGCCGCACTGCCAAAGGGCGGCGCCCTTCGTGGGCGGATGCCGCTCCAGGCCCCGAAGCCGAACCGGTCATCGCGGCGATTATTGCGAACCTCAGGGAACGCGGCGTATCAGTTAAAACAGGCCAATTCGGGGCTAAAATGCGCGTTTCCTCTGTGAACGAAGGACCTTTCACCGTCTTAGTAGAGACCTAGCCCGCACCCTCTATTTCCGCCCCACGAGAACTGAAAATCGTGTTAAGCAGGCCCTTTTACAAACGCTTTCGTGACTTAAACCACTTTTCCAGATTTTGTGTCGAGCAAGCCATGAAGCGCTACGGAATGCAAATCCTCAGAGAGTGATAAATGCCCTACCCGCAGTGCAATAATTTATTATCACTCTGCAAGATTTTGTTCTATACTGAAGGCACAGCGAAGCAAAAGGGCTGTATATGCAGGATGAGAGACAGTTTCTCAAAGTCCTACAAACGCAAAATTGAGTGAGAAAGTTTTTCTCAATCATGGTTGCAGAAGCCCAAACGCTTCGGCCGACCAACTAGATGTAGGAAAGAAAATGTCCCACTCAATCAAGCGGCGCAACAAAGCCCAGCACCCAGAAAACCAGGCTGAGATGCCTGAGGACCTCAAGACCTCCAAGGCAGCTCCCTCCTCCAAAGAATCCGCACCAGCCCCTGGCATTGACACTCCGTTTGATGGCCAGAAGGGTGCACCGAAGTGGAATAAGGAAGACACCGTATGGATGCTCTCCCTGTTCGGCACCGCAATCGGCGCCGGCGTCCTCTTCCTCCCCATCAACGCCGGTATCGGCGGCATCATCCCACTGATCATCATGACGGTGGTAGCACTGCCCATGACCTACTGGGCCCACCGCGGAATGACTCGCTTGGTCCTGTCCAGCTCCAAGCCAGACGGTGACCTCACGGACGTCGTCGAGGAACACTTTGGCATGAAGGCCGGCGTTCTGATGAACATTCTGTACTTCCTGTCGGTCTACCCCATCCTGCTGGTTTACTCGGTAACCATCACCAACACGGTCAACTCTTTCTTGGAGCACCAGCTCGGAATCACCCCGCCGGACCGCTGGCTTACCTCCCTACTGCTGGTAGGCGGCCTTATCCTAATCGTCCGCATGGGCAAGGACGTCGTAGTTCACGTCATGTCCTACTTGGTCTACCCATTCATCGGCATCCTGGTTCTACTTTCCCTCTACCTCATCCCGAAGTGGAATACCGCACTCTTTGATTCCTTCGACCTCAACGTTGCTCGCGAGGCTTCTGGCCACAGCATGGGCGTTACCCTGATGCTGCTGGTCCCGGTTATGGTCTTCTCCTTCAACCACTCCCCGATGATTTCCTCCTTCGCCGTTGACCGCCGCCAGACCTACGGCAAGTTCGCTGAGGCCAAGTCTCGCAAGACCTTGCTCCGCGCAGAAATCCTCATGGTCGTCGTGGTCATGTTCTTCGTCTTCTCCTGCGCTCTGAGCCTCTCCCCGGCTGACATGGCAGACGCTAAGGCACAAAACATCACCATCCTGTCCTACCTGGCCAACCACTTCGATAACCCACTTATCCAGTGGATTGCCCCAATCATCGCCATGATTGCAGTTGCTAAGTCCTTCCTCGGCCACTACCTCGGCGCAGCCGAAGGCTTCGAAGGTCTCGTCATCAAGGGCAGCAAGAACGCAAGCAAGGACGACGCTGAGTCCGCGCACAAGCTCGATACCATCACCCTCATCTTCATGCTGGTCACCGCTTGGCTCGTCGCCTGGGCTGACCCATCCATCCTGGGCATGATTGAAACCCTGTGTGGCCCGACGATTGCCATCATGCTCTTCATCATCCCAATGGTCGCCATCCACAAGGTTCCTGCGCTGAAGCGCTACAAGGGCAAGGCTTCCAACTACTTCGTCTTCTTCATGGGCCTCGTCGCCCTAGCAACCATCATCTACTCCATCGTCCAGGCTTTCTAAGCACCGCCGCAGACGAGAAAATCGCAGAGGATTCAAGGAAAGAACAATGTTCATCAGCATCTTCGATATGTTCAAGATTGGCATCGGCCCCTCAAGCTCACACACTCTTGGGCCAATGAAAGCCGGCAAGGCTTTCGTGGACGAGCTCAAGGAAAAGGACCTCTTTGACAAGGTCACTCGAGTTCAGGCAAATGTCTACGGTTCCCTCTCCCTCACAGGCATCGGCCACTCCACCGACAAGGCCATCCTCCTCGGCCTCGCTGGTGAAGAGCCAGAGACGGTTGATATCGACGGCATCTCCGAATTCATGAAGAACGTCCGCAGCAGCGAGAAGCTCATGCTGGGCGGCTCCCACGAGGTAGAATTCCCCAAGGACGGCGGCTTCTACTTCCACGATGAGTACCTCCCAATGCACGAGAACGGCATGTGTCTTATCGCCTTCGCCGGCGAGGAAGACATCCTGCACAAGACCTACTACTCAGTCGGTGGCGGTTTCATCGTCAAGCAGGAAGACTTTGCCAAGCGCACCGACGCCAAGGTTGATATCCCCTTCCCCTACGCCAGCGCCGCAGAGATGCTCGAGCTGTGCGAGAAGAACAACATGACCCTCCCGGAGCTTGGACTTGCCAACGAGCTGGCACTGCGCTCCGAAGATGAGGTCAACGAGCACCTACGCAAGGTTCGCGATGTCATGTACACCGGCATCAAGCGCGGCTCCGCTACCGACGGCCCGCTGCCAGGCTCCCTGCTTGTCCCCCGCCGCGCCGCTGCCCTCAGGCGCCGCCTGGAGCAGTCTGAACCGCACGATGGTCTGAACATCCTCAGCTGGGTCAATATGTTCGCACTGGCTATCTCTGAAGAGAATGCATCCTGCGGCCGCGTTGTCACCGCACCTACGAACGGCGCCTGCGGCGTTGTCCCGGCAGTACTGGCTTACTACGACAAGTTCGTTGAGCCCGTTACCACCGAGATGTTTGCTGATTACATCTTCGCCTGCAACCAGATTGCTTCCCTGTACAAGATGAACGCTTCCATCTCTGGCGCTGAGGTCGGCTGCCAGGGTGAGGTTGGTGTAGCGTGCTCCATGGCTGCTGGCGGTCTCGCCCAGCTCATGGGCGCTACCCCAGAGCAGGTTTGCATTGCAGCCGAGATTGGCATGGAGCACAAGCTAGGCCTGACCTGTGACCCAGTCCTTGGACAGGTTCAGGTACCCTGCATTGAGCGCAACGCTGTCGCTGCCGTTGACTCCATCACCAGCGCTCGCATGGCGCTGGAGCGCGAGAGCAAGCCATGCGTTTCTTTGGACGAAGTCATCTGGACCATGTATAAGACTGGTAAGGATATGAACGCCAAGTACAGGGAAACCTCACAAGGTGGCCTGGCCCTAGCAGTTCACCCGCCAGTTCCGGTGTGTGGATAGAGACCACCCTGTAAAGAAGCGATGAGCCGGGTGAGCACAGCGCTAAGCCGCTTGTGTTCATCCGGCTTTCTTGGCGCTACTCCCCCTTCCGCCTATTCGCTTCCGTGTGATATCTTCTCTATAACCTGACAGGAATTAAAGGACATGCTTCAGCTAATGAACTTCCCTAGCGGCAGTGCCTCCGAAGAAAATTTCCTCGAGCAGTACATTCCCCTCGTCGAATTCCTCGGTAAGGCAATGGGCCCAAACACCGAAATCGTACTCCACGATCTCGACGTTCCCGATAAATCCATCATGGCCATCGCCAACGGCCACATCTCCGGCCGGCAGCTAGGCGGCCCCGTGACCGACTTCGCACTGTGGTTTATGAAACAAGGCGATGCCGCAGCAATCCCCATGATGACCGGCTACCGCGCCGTCAATGCGGAAGGCAAGATTTGCCGCTCTTCAAGCTACTTCATCCGCGACGACTCCGGCCATATGCGCGGCATGCTGTGCATCAATGTTGATGTCTCCGAGTTGGTACACATTCGCGATGCTGCCGCCGCACTTATCGGCAACGCAGATGATCCCGCATTTGATAAGTCCAAGGCTTTCGGCGGCTACCCCGGCACGGAGGAGCAACCGCAGCGCCCCGTAGCGGTACCAGACCCAGTTCCAGAAGACGAGGCTGCAGAAGAGGAACCAAAGAAGGAAGAAGTCAGCGAGTCTTTGCGTTCTAACGTGGAGCACCTTCTCGATTCCATGTTGAACTCTGCGATTTCCAACCAGAGCACGCCAGTTCCTCGCATGCAGCGCGAAGAGCGCCTCGAGGTGGTTTCTGACCTTGAGGATGCAGGATTTTTCCTCCTTAAAGGAGGAATCGCCGCGGCAGCGACGCGCCTAGGCGTATCTGAACCGACTATCTACCGCTACCTCGTCCAGGTGCGTGGATAGTAGTTCCACATTCCACGCTGTTCGCAGCTCGTAACCGTTCCCCGTGGTACCTCTCCCCCGAAAAGGTGGAGTTGTACCACGGGGAACAACTGTTTTTAATATTTCTCTCCGCACCGGGAACTAAATCGCTTAAGACTCCGTTGTACTTTGTGAAACCGGCGACAAATTCAGGAGGCTTCACTATGACGAAGACATCTGCCACCACCGCCAAGGGCACTTCAAGTGCCACTACTGATGAAGAACAGGAAGTAGACCGCGGATCTCGCCGCAACCAAACCAACGATAATCCTTCTGCCGACCTCGTCCGCGTTTATCTCAACGGCATTGGCAAGACCGCACTGCTCAGCGCGGAAGATGAGGTAGAACTCGCTCAGACCATCGAGGTTGGACTGTACGCGGAGTACAAGCTCAATAACGCAGAAAAGCTCACCCGCGCAGAAAAGCGCGACCTTAAGATCCTCGCCCGCGAAGGCAAGAAGGCACGCTCCCACCTGCTCGAAGCCAACCTGCGCCTCGTCGTCTCGCTAGCAAAGCGCTACACCGGCCGCGGTATGCCACTGCTGGATCTCATCCAAGAGGGCAACCTAGGCCTTATCCGCGCAATGGAGAAGTTCGATTACGCCAAGGGCTTCAAGTTCTCCACTTATGCCACTTGGTGGATCCGTCAGGCGATTACCCGCGGCATGGCTGACCAGTCCCGCACCATTCGCCTCCCAGTCCACTTGGTTGAGCAGGTTAACAAGCTTTCCCGCATTAAGCGCGAGATGTATCAATCCTTGGGCCGCGAAGCTACTAACGAGGAACTTTCGGAAGAATCCGGTATTGACGAGAACAAGATTGAAATGCTGCTGCGCCAGTCACGCGATCCGGTCTCTCTCGATATGCCGGTAGGTACCGATGAAGAAGCTCCTTTGGGCGATTTCATTGAAGATGCAGAAGCTACCGATGCTGAAACCGCGGTCGTCGCATCTATGCGCCACTCTGATATCCGCGGCGTGATTGACACCTTGGAAAAGCGCGAGCAGGATGTCATCCGCCTGCGTTATGGCCTCGATGATGGTGTTCCGCGCACCTTGGATCAGATTGGTCGCCGCTTCGGTCTTTCGCGCGAGCGTGTACGCCAGATTGAGCGCGAAGTTATGGCAAAGCTGCGCGATGGCAATCGCGCCGATCGCCTGCGCGAGTACGCTTTGTAATCCACGCCTACCGCATTCGGCAACACATCCTCTCCCCGGGCCCATTTGGCAACGTACCGCCATGGGCTCGGGGTTTGGCGTTGATAAGGCATCGGCTTGGTTCTTAGCGGCGAACCAAGCCTTGGGTAGGCTAATCTGGACTGCAGAGTCTAGAAAGCGCTTTCCCGTTCTTGGGCGGGACAATAGCCGCGTAACCGTATTCACACAGAAAGGTATGCCCACGTGAGGGACCTAGTTGATACAACGGAGATGTATCTGCGGACCATCTACGAGCTAGAGGAAGAAGGCATCACTCCCCTGCGCGCCCGCATTGCGGAGCGTTTGGAGCAGTCCGGGCCAACGGTTTCTCAGACCGTGGCTCGCATGGAGCGCGATGGCCTTTTGCACGTGCGCACCGACCGCAGTTTGGATCTCACGGACAAGGGCCGCGACTTAGCAACCGCAGTCATGCGCAAGCACCGTTTGGCAGAGCGTTTGCTTACCGACGTCCTGGGGCTCGACATTGCCAAGGTCCACGACGAGGCCTGCCGGTGGGAGCATGTGATGAGCGAAGAGGTGGAAAAGCGCATGGTCGCTGTTCTCGATGATCCGACGCGGTCGCCCTTTGGCAATCCTATTCCGGCGCTATCTGCACTTGGCTTCGATGTTCCACAGCCGGATCAGGGCACCCGCGCGGTCGATCTCCCCAATGGCGAGCAGGTCTCTGCGACCGTCATCCAGGTCAATGAAATCCTGCAGGTTGATGATGGCACCTTCCAAGAACTCACCGATGCTGGAATCCGAGTGGGCGCCAAGGTGTCTGTGGTCAATAACAGCGGCACGATTACACTGTCGACACCGGAAGGCGGAAGCGTCGTGCTTTCCGACGATTTGGCGCACGCAGTGCGCGTGGAGGTATAACCCATGAAGCTTCTCGTCACAGGTGGCGCGGGCTATGTAGGCAGCGTTTGCGCTGCTGTATTGGTCGAACAGGGCCATGACGTAACCATTATTGATAATTTCTCCACCGGCAATCGCGAGGCCGTTCCGGAAGCCGCCCGCGTCATCGAGGGCGACGTCGCGGACAAGGCTGCCGATGTCCTGGGCGAAGGTGGCTTCGAAGGCGTCATTCACTTCGCTGCGCGCTCCTTGGTGGGCGAATCCGTGGAAAAACCAGATGAGTACTGGCAGCACAACGTCGTTACTACCCTGACGCTGCTTAATGCCATGCGGGATAACGACGTCAAAAACCTCGTCTTTTCCTCCACCGCTGCAACCTACGGTGAGCCCGACCAGGTCCCGATTACGGAAGACATGCCAACCCAGCCCACCAATCCTTATGGTGCGACCAAGCTGGCCATCGACTACATGATCACGTCCTTTGCCCACGCCTACGGCCTGGGCGCTACCTCGCTGCGCTATTTCAATGTGGCTGGCGCCTACGGAAATATTGGCGAGAACCGCGAGGTAGAAACCCACCTCATCCCCATCGTGTTGCAGGTTGCTTTGGGCCACCGGGATAAGATTTTCATGTTCGGTGATGACTGGGATACCGCAGACGGCACCCCAGTGCGTGACTACATCCATATCCGCGATCTAGCCGACGCCCACGTGCTTGCTCTCGAGTCCAATGAATCTGGCAAGCACCACATTTACAACTTGGGTTCTGGCGATGGGTACTCCGTCAAGCAAGTCATCGAGATGTGTCGCAAGGTAACCGGCCACGACATTCCGGCTGAGGCGGCCCCGCGCCGCGCGGGCGACCCAGCTACGCTCATCGCTTCCTCTGAGAAGATTCAGCGGGAGCTCGGGTGGAATCCCACCCGTACGGACCTGGAAACCATCGTCACCGACGCATGGAACTTCACCCGACAGCTTGGCGATAAGGCACATTCCGCAAAGCGGTCCTAGACGCCGCGCGTGTTAGGCGGGGCTGTCAACGCGGAGCCCCGCTGCTTCGCGGGCTAGCTCGCAACCATGGCATAGGCTGGAGACCAACCGCTTTCCCATGCCGCTGCGATAACCCTGCGCTATGAGGCGCCCCAGATTGTGATGGGGCGCCTCTTCTACTACTACGGAAAGCGCCGGACCGGCATAAATTCCGAATTCGTGGGACACCTGGCCAGCAGCATACAAAGCTAGGGCGTTATAGCGAATAGACCCCTGGAATGTACGCGCTACCGCCAATAACAGGTCTCCTGCTTCCTGCGGCGCGGAGACGAGCTCCGTAATGACTAGGTCGCGGGTCCAAGTGGTAGACATCCACATGGCTGCCACACACAACAATTCTTCATTTTCTAGGGTTTCCTCCAGCGATTCGACCTCGCTGAGCACATAGCGCACATCGGCAATGAGGTGCTTGACCACCTGCACTGGTTCTGTCGTGCCGTACCCGTGCCCGGCACGCAGCTGGCGGGCAATCTCTTCGGCGCATCGCTCCATGGCCCTAATCTCTTCTTCCCCAAAGTATGGGTTCGGGTCTTTAAAGCGCTGGACCAAGTCATGACGGCTAAGTTCCGGAAGCATGCCATTATTCACGCAGGCGCGCATCGTGTGGCTCGTCGAGATGGCGGGTATGGTTCCTTCCATCCAATTCTGCAGCGGGCCCTCGCCGCTTTCTGTGGCGTGGCCAAAGATGAGGTCATAGGAGGTATCGGTGGATGATTCTTCGGCCAGCCAGCAGGCATCGATGCCCATACCTGACCGGTCGTGGAAATGGTAAAGAGACTGCAGAATATCCCAGAGCTCTCCTTCCTCGCGCTGAGAGAGGACGAAGCAGAAAATGATTTCGGGATTTCCGCAATGAAACGCCTCCATCACCTCGTGCAGGGCACCAGGCACATCGTGCAGATCGAGGCGGGCTACTGGCCCAATGCTGTATCCGCGTGGGCTGGGCTGGATGGAGATGAGGATCACTGATTCAGTGGGAAAGAATCCGAGGATTCCTGGGATATTGGCGAGGATATCGCCGGGCGTACGGATGGGCTGAGTTGGTGTTGTGATGTCCATGGCCCCAGCTTCAACCACGCGCGCAACTATGCATAGGCCGCTAAGGGAAAGGTGGTGGGGATCTGTGGATAGGTGGGGTGAAGGGGGCGTCGGCAAGCGGCTTTCCACACCCCGCCCGGGATTGCGCTGGCAATGCGCAGCGGTTTGGGGCACAATTGTTTATTTAACCTCGCAGTGCGCGCGGGAATAGTAAGCACTCACGCGGCGTTGGGGTAGGTAAGAAAGCAAGGAGGTAACACAACATGCACGAAGAAGATCGCCGCATGTATGAGCTGGAATATCCGGCTCCGGTGATTAGGGATGATTCCGGTGACGGACAAGGCCCCACCATGATTGTTGCCATGCACGGCTATGCTGACGCTGGCCAGGCCATTGAGGCAAGTGCTGACCACCTGAAAGCCGCTTTGGAAGGCCGTCAGCTGGCGTCATTTAACTCTGATGAGCTGATTGATTACCGCTCGCGCCGCCCAGCCATCACGATTGATAAGGATCGGGCGCTGGAAATCGAGTCCATGGATCTTGGTATTAAGGTGCTGCGCGATAATTCCGGCAAGACCTTCCTACTGCTGTCTGGCCCTGAACCGGACATGCGCTGGGAGGCGTTTACTACCGCCGTGGTGAAGCTGGTGGAAAAGTTCAACATCGAAGACACCATCATGCTCTATGCCGCGCCGATGCCGGTGCCGCACACCCGCCCCACGGTGGTCACGGCCCATGGCACCTCCTCCCGCTTGACCGAGCACATGCTCTCGATGGATTCCACCATGATGGTCCCAGGCTCCGCCGCGCTGTATCTGGAAAAGGCTCTAGCGGATAAGCACCGCACGGTGGCTGGATATACCGTCCACGTGCCGCATTATCTGGCAGCTTCGCCTTATCCGCAGGCCACGTTCCAGTTGCTGGATTCGGTGGCGCGGGCGGCGCGCCTCAATATTCCTTTGGGCAGCATTGAGGCCGATATTTCTCGCGTGGAAAACCAACTGGAGGAACAAGTTGGTGGCTCGGATGAGATTGAAGGCGTAGTCCAACAACTCGAGCAACAGTATGACGCTTATATGGAGCGCTACCGCAAGGAGCATCCGCAGGCGATCATGCCCGGCGAGGAGCCTATGCCTACCGGTGAGGAAATCAGCGAGGAGTTCCAAGCATTTTTGGCTTCCTTGGATGAAGAAGAAAGCCAGCAGATCATCAATACAGAGATCGATGACCGCGAAGATTCCGCCGAGGAGGAAGGCCCGCAGTCCGATGATGGCAAGGACGGCCCTGATTCTGCTTCGGGCGAGGGCGACTTAGGTGACGATATCTAACTAACCCGCCCCCATCGCCGCTAAGGTGGTGGGGGTGAACTTATCTCAGCTGCTGCCAGATTTGACGGAAGTACCCGAGTCCCTCGTTGACGAGGCGATCTGGGATACCTTTACCTCGTGGACCACCAGCCGGGGTATTAATTTGTACCCGGCTCAGGAGGAAGCCTCGCTCGGCATTTTGGCCGGCGATAATGTCATCCTCGCTACGCCTACTGGCTCAGGAAAGTCCATGGTGGCTAATGCTGCACACTTCATCGCCCTAGCTCGTGGCCAGCGCAGTTTCTATACCGCGCCGATTAAGGCCCTTGTGAGCGAGAAATTCTTTGCCCTTTGCGATATCTTCGGCGCCGAGAATGTGGGCATGATGACTGGCGACGCCACCGTTAACGGCAATGCCCCCATCATCGCCGCCACCGCCGAGATTGTGGCCAATATTGCGCTGCGCGATGGTGCCGAGGCCAATATCAACCAGGTAGTTATGGACGAGTTCCACTACTACTCCGAACCAGATCGCGGATGGGCCTGGCAGGTGCCGTTGCTAGAGTTGTCCAAGGCGCAGTTCCTGCTCATGTCCGCCACTTTGGGCGATACTCAGTGGCTAGAAGAAGATCTCACCCGCCGCACCGGCCGCGCCACCAACCTCGTCGCCGGCACTACGCGTCCCGTCCCACTGGACTTTTCCTATGTCTTTAGCGCGGTGCACGAGACCATCGAGGAGCTCTTGGCCGATAAGAAGGCTCCCATCTACGTGGTGCACTTCTCGCAGCGTGAAGCGGCCGAGCGCGCCCAGGCGCTCACCTCTCTATCGGGGATCATCACTAAAGAAGAAAAGGAAGCGATTGCCCAGGAAATAGGTGGTTTCCGCTTCACCACTGCCTTTGGCAAAGATTTGTCCAAGCTCTTGCGAAAGGGCATCGGCATCCACCACGCGGGAATGCTGCCCAAATACCGCCGTCTAGTAGAGCGCTTGGCACAAAAGGGCCTGCTTAAGGTCATTTGCGGCACCGATACCTTGGGTGTGGGCATTAACGTACCCATCCGCACCGTGCTGATGACCGGGCTTGCCAAGTTCGACGGCCAGCGCCAACGCATCCTCAAGTCGCGCGAATTCCACCAGATTGCCGGCCGCGCCGGCCGCGCCGGCTATGACACCGAGGGCACTGTGGTGGTCGAGGCCCCCGAGCACGAGATTGAAAATGCTAAGGAGCGCCGCCGCATCGGCGACGACCCCAAGCGCTTGAAGAAGCTGAAGAAGAAGTCCGCTCGTGAAGGCGAGGTGTCCTGGTCCGAGAAGACCTTCGCGCGTCTTACTGAGGCGGAACCGGAACAGCTTACCTCTCAGTTCCGCGTTTCTAATTCCATGCTGCTCAACGTCTTGGCACGCCATGGCAATGGCTTTGACCACATGCGCCACCTGCTGCGAGACAATCACGATAATCGCAGCAAACAGAATAAGGACATTCTCACCGCTATCGATCTCTTCCGCGGGCTGGTGGATTCCGGCGTGGTGCAAAAATCGACCAAGGGATTGGATATCTACGGCCGCCCCTACCACTTGGTGCGAGAGCTGCCGCGGGACTTTGCGCTCAATCAGCCGCTGGGTCCATTCGCGCTGGCGGCGCTCTCGCTGCTGGATCCGGAGGCGGAGACTTATAACCTGGACGTCATTTCCGTGTTCGAGGCCATTCTGGATGACCCGCGCCAGGTGCTCATCGCCCAGCAGAAGCAGCGCCGCGGCGAAGAGATAGCCGCGCTAAAGGCGGACGGGGTGGACTACACCGACCGCATGAATATCGTAGAAGACATCACCTGGCCGAAGCCGCTCGAAGAGCTATTGGAGCAGGCCTACGATACTTTCGCTGAGACCAATGCGTGGGTCAAGGAGTTTGAGCTGCGGCCCAAGTCCGTGGTGCGCGACATGCTCGAGAACGCCATGACCTTCTCCGATCTGGTCGCAACCTACGGCTTGGCCCGCTCCGAGGGCGTGATTTTGCGCTACCTGACCGACGCCTGGCGTACCCTGAAGCAATCCATTCCCGATGAGTACAACACTCCGGAGCTCGAGGACATCGTTGTCTGGCTGGGAGAGCTTATCCGCCAGGTGGATTCCTCGCTTGTCGACGAATGGGCGCAAATGGCCGGCGAAGACTCCCCCATCGACCAAGACACGGTGGACCGCGAGCTGGCCTTTGGCGTGGAGGACCCCACCGCGCTCACGGCCAATCGCCGCGCCTTTACCATTATGGTGCGCAATTACATGTTCCGCTTGGTGCAGCTCTTTGCTTTGGAAAAGGAAGAGCGCTTGGCGGAGCTGCTCGATTACTTGGACGAGGTGCCAGACTTCGGCGCTATCCTGGATGACTATTTCGATGAATATGATGACATCGATTCCGGCCCCGAGGCCCGCGGCCCGGAGTTCTTCCGCCTTGGCGATACTGACTCGCGAGCCTGGTCGGTGCGCCAGATCATCAAGGACCCAGACGGAGACCACGCCTACCAGTTCGTGGCTACGGTAGATCTCGATGCCTCCGATGAAGCCGGCGAAGTCCGCCTAGCGGACCTGCGCGTGGAGTATTAGCCAGCGAAAACGACAAAGCCACCCTGGTTGCCTCGCCCCGGAATAAGAGGGGGACGTCGGCAAGCGCGAGGGCGGCTATCGGCCGGCTATTTTAGCGTGCGGCCTCGATCTGGACAGCCTGTGCCACAGCCTGGACAACAGCCGCTACCTTGACGGCCTCCCAGACCTGCTCCTTGCTCAGGCCAGCCTCGTTGAGCTCGTGCGCGTGGGCACCCAGGCAGTGCTCGCAGCCATTGATGGCGGAAACTGCGGTATTCCACAGCTCGAAGTTGGCCTTGTCTACGCCTGGCTTCGAGATGATGTTCATGCGCAGGCCGAACTTAACCTGTGCGTAGTCATCGCCCAACCAGCCCTTGGCACGGTAGGCAACATTGTTCATAGCCATAACGGTGGCTGCGCCGTAGGCTGCCTCGATAGCTTCCTCGGAGAGGTGCTCCTTTGCTTCTTCCGCAATCTCAGACAGCACGGTGTCATTGCGGGTTGCAGCAGCCGATGCCAGCAGGCAGCCCCAAAGCTGCTCCTCATTGAGGTCCTTGGAACGGGTCAGGGCGCCCAGGTTGAGCTTCTGGTCCTTGGCGTACTCCGGCAGGGAAGACTTCAGATTATCAATAGACATAGCTTTTCTCCTTTGAGGTTTTGATAGGAATTTACTGCGTCGGATTTAAAAGGAAACCCCGCCACGAAAGCGGGGTGAACCTGCATCTCAGTGAGATTTAGAGCGCGGACTGAACGACGTCCATCTTGTTGATGTTCTTGGTTGGGTCGTTCTTCTCCCAGTTACAAGCGCAGACCTCTTCGGACTGCAGGGCGTCGAGCACGCGCAGAACCTCGTCTACGTTACGGCCGACAGCATCCGGGGTAACGGATACGAACTGGATAACGCCATCTGGGTCGATAATGAAGGTGGCGCGGTCAGCAACGCCATCAGCGTTTTCGACGCCCAGTGCACGAATGAGGTCGTGACGTACGTCAGAGAACATCGGGAAAGGAACTTCCTTCAGCTCTGGGTGGGTTGCACGCCAGTTGAAGTGAGCGAACTCGTTATCGGTGGAGCCGCCGAGGATCTGGGTATCGCGGTCTTGGAATTCCTCGTCCAGCTTGCCAAAGGCAGCAATCTCGGTCGGGCAGACGAAGGTGAAGTCCTTCGGGTAGAAGAAGACGACCTTCCACTTGCCCTCGTACTTGTCCAAGGATACCTGCTCGAAGTAGTCCTCCGGCTGGTTAGCGTTGACGTCGTGCAGATCGCCACCGGTCAGGGCGGTGAGGTTGAACTCTGGGAACTTTTCGCCGACGGTCAAAATAGGCATAGTCTTCAACTCCTTTAGCAAAGGCTTTTCCTCTAAGTTTCCTGCCGCTTGACGTACAAGCAGCGGGGCCGGACCGTGTCCGGCCCAACACGATCAGTTATACCATCTTTTCCGCTCGCGTCAATAGCAAATCCTATAGGTAAGTGTTAGAGTGATAGGCATGCATAATAAAGAGTATCGCCCTACACTTGCTCAGCTGCGCACCTTTGTCACCGTGGCGGAAAACAAGCACTTTGGTACCGCGGCCGCCAAACTCGAAATTTCCCAGCCCTCCCTCTCTCAGGGCCTCGTTGCCCTCGAGCAGGGCTTGGGCCTGCAGCTCATCGAGCGCTCCACCCGCAAGGTCATCGTCACCTCGGCCGGTGAGACCCTCCTCCCCTACGCCAAGGCCACTCTTGAAGCCGCCGATACCTTCCTGGCCCACGCTCGCGGCGCCAACGGCACCCTTGCCGGCCCACTGACCATCGGCGTTATCCCCACCATTGCTCCCTACATCCTTCCCGATCTGCTCTCGATGCTTGTTGAGGCCTACCCGGATCTCGAGCCGCGCTTCGTCGAAGAGCAAACCCAGCACCTCATTACTCGCCTGCGCAACGGCAACCTGGACCTTGCCATCATGGCCCTTCCTTCTGAGGCCACCGGCATGGTCGATAGCCCGCTCTACACGGAGAAATTCTCCATTGTCTGCCCGCCCGATCACCCCATCGCCGGCCGCGAGGATGTCGAGCTTGCGGAGCTCAAGGACTTAGATTTGCTGCTGCTTGACGACGGCCACTGCTTGCGCGATCAGGTCGTCGATCTCTGCCGCCACGCCAATATCAACCCGGCCGAGGCCACCAATTCCGTCACCCGTGCTTCCTCCCTGACCACCATCATGCAGCTGGTCATGGGCGGATTGGGCTGCACCCTCGTCCCCGAATCTGCACTAGCCACCGAGTGCCATGGCAAGGACGTCGCCATCGCCCACTTTGCCTCCGATGTCACTGCCGAGCGCGAGGTCGGCCTCGTGTTCCGTTCCTCTGCCGCCCGCGCCGAGGAATTCCGCGAATTCGGCACGCTCATCACCTCTGCCTATAACAAGGCGATTGAGCGTTCCCGGCAGTAGTCTCACCCGGCGGCCCCACACGGGGGCGTCGCCAAGCACGCCAAAGGCCACCGCCCCAAATTGGAACGGTGGCCTTTAACTATGCTGCGCTACGCCTGCGGGAGAGTATTGCGCCCCGCGCACTGGCGGTACATATGCGCCTGTGCCAAGAGGGTAACCGGATACGCCACGATGAGGCCGATGCCCAAAAGCAAGAAGCCACCGATAATGATGAAAAAGTTCAAAATTGCCAGCAGCAACATTTGGCCGTAGTTATTCTTACCTGCCTGAAAGCCCTTCTTCACGGCGTCACCAACGCTATCGCCATCGGCCGCGAACCACTGCATCAGCGAGAAGAATGGTTGGATAAAGAAGCTAATCAGCGAAATCACAGCCATGACACCAAGCATGCCCATGACGGCGGCGAAGGCTTCTTCATCGGAAAGCTGCTCGGCATTGCCGGCCAGCCCCTCCGCAGAACCGCGCACAGCGACGAAGGAAATCAGTCCCCCCACAAGGCCGATGACGACCATTATGACTAGTGGCTGCCACCAGCGCACATTCTTAAATAGGTAGCCCCACCCGGTGCGAGAATCATCAATCTGAAAAAGCGCTAGGCGCATAAGCGCCAGAGTTAGCACGATGCCAATCACCCAGGAAATGATTTGCATGATCGTGGAACTAGCAGTGAGATCACCGTCGGCACTCGCCGTCGCAGCGCCCACTCCGCCAGAAATAGCGAAAAAGACTACGCCGAGGAAGCCAGCTAGCAACGTTCCTAAAATCCATAGCTTCCAGTTGCTAAAAACAGCGCGAAAAGCCCAAGAAACAGCATCTATGGCCGAAACCTTTCCGGTGTGCTGAGGCTGGCCCGCATGATAGCCGGCGTAGCCTTGGGCATTACCCTCGTGGCTGCCACCATACGATGGAAGCTGGCCGTAGTCCGGCCGATCCTCAGGATGGTTGGTCGGCTCATAGCGAGGAAAATCGTCATTTCCACCCGAATACGGGTTCGTCATAGGCGGTGCTCCTCCTTCAGGAATGCACATAGAAAAATGGATAAGTATTTTAACTTTAACAACTTTTTCCTCATTTCAGGTGGACGGGTACACTCGTTGCCTAGTCATGACTAAGAACGAATCCCCTTCTCGCGAGGACCTCTTCGCCGCACTCGAAAATGTCTCTTTGGCCGAGGCGCGCTCCTTCCGTCGCCGCCTCAAAAAGGCTCGCGCTCCTAAAGCGCTGCAAGAAATCGGCGCTGAAATCCATGCCGCGGCCGAGCGCGTCGCGCTTACCGACGCCGCCGTTCCCGCCATCACCTACCCGGACGCCCTCCCTGTCACCGCCCGCAAGGACGATATCGCCGAGGCCATTCGGGACAACCAGGTCGTCATCATCGCTGGTGAGACCGGTTCTGGTAAGACAACTCAGATCCCAAAGATCTGCCTCGAGCTGGGCCGCGGCCGGCGGGGGTTCATCGGCCATACCCAGCCGCGCCGTATTGCAGCGCGCACCGTCGCTGAACGCATCGCAGCGGAATTGGACCAGAAAATCGGGGAGTCCGTTGGCTACGCCATCCGCTTTGACGATCGCGTGTCTGAGACCACCGCCGTCAAGCTGATGACCGACGGCATCCTGCTCGCCGAGATGCAGCGCGACCGCTTTCTCAATAAGTACGACACCATCATCATCGATGAGGCCCACGAACGCTCGCTCAATATCGACTTCCTCTTGGGCTACTTGAAGCGCCTATTACCTAAGCGCCCAGACCTCAAGGTGATCATCACCTCCGCAACCATTGACCCAGAAAGCTTTGCCGCCCACTTTGCCGACGCCGACGGCAACCCCGCCCCCATTATCGAGGTCTCCGGCCGCACCTACCCCGTAGAAATCCGCTACCGGCCACTCGAGTTCGAGGCCGGCGGAAAAGTAGTGGACCAAGACCCGCTCGACGGCTTGACCGAGGCCATCGAAGAGCTCATGCACGAAGGCGACGGCGATATCCTGTGCTTCTTCCCTGGCGAGCGAGACATCCGCGATGCCATGGAAGCCATCGAAGGCAAGAAGTGGAAAAACGTCGAGGTCACTCCCCTCTTCGGCCGCTTGTCCAACCAGGAACAGCACCGCGTGTTTAGCGAGCACCGCGGCCGCCGCATCGTCTTGGCCACCAATATCGCCGAAACCTCGCTTACCGTACCCGGAATCCGCTTTGTCGTCGATACCGGCACCGCCCGCATCTCACGGTATTCCACGCGCACCAAGGTCCAGCGGTTGCCTATCGAGCCCATCTCGCAGGCCTCCGCCAACCAACGCTCCGGCCGTTGCGGCCGCGTCGCCGACGGCATCGCCATCCGCCTTTACAGCGAACAGGACTTTGAAAGCCGACCCGAGTTCACCGACCCAGAAATTCTGCGCACCAACCTTGCCAGCGTCATCCTGCAAATGGTTTCGCTCAAGCTCGGCGATATCGAACAATTCCCCTTCATCCAACCTCCCGAGCACAAGGCCATCCGCGATGGCCTCACACTCCTCCACGAGCTCGGCGCCCTCCACGACAAGCAGGACAAGCCCTCTCTCACCACCATCGGCCGCGATCTTGCCCGCATCCCACTGGATCCGCGCATGGCTCGGATGCTCATTGAGGCCAATACCAACGGCTGCCTCGATGATGTCATGGTCATCGTTGCCGCCATGACCATCCAAGATGTGCGCGAGCGCCCCCTCGACTTCCAAGCCCAAGCCGACCAAGCCCACGCCCGTTTCAAGGACAAGACCTCAGATTTCTTGTCCATGCTCAAGCTGTGGGATTACATCAAGCAAACCCGCAATGAGCAATCCGGCAATAAGTTCCGCAAGCGCATGAAACAGGAGTTCCTCCACTACATGCGCATCCGGGAGTGGTTTGACTTGGTGCGCCAGCTCAAGGACGTCGCCAAGCAGCTGGGCTCGACCTACCAGGAAGGCACCGAGCGCCGCTCCGATGACATCCACATGTCCCTCCTTTCGGGCCTGCTATCCAATATCGGCGCCCGCGATGGCAATTCCAAGGAGTTCCAAGGCGCGCGCAACACCCGCTTCCTGGTATTCCCCGGCTCCGCCCTGGCTAAAAAGCCTCCCGAGTTCCTCATGGCTGCCGAGCTGGTGGAAACGTCCCGTCTCTGGGCGCGCGATGTCGCCGCCATCGATCCCGCTTGGGTGGAAAAGCTCGGTGGGGACCTGCTCAAGCACAACTACTCCGAGCCCAGCTGGTCTCGCAAGCGCGCCGCCGCCATCGCGCACCAAAAATCCACGCTCTACGGCGTGCCCATCGTGGCCGACCGCACCGTGCCCTACCACCGCGTCGATCCCGCCGCTGCCCGCGATATGTTCATCCGCAACGCCCTTATCGCCGGCGATTGGAACACCCACCACGCCTTCTTCAAGGCCAACGCCCAAGCGCTTGACGACGCCGCCGCATACGAAGAAAAGGCCCGCCGCCGCGGCCTCATCGTGGACGAAGATACACTCTTCGACTTCTACGACCAGCGCATTCCGGCGAAGGTAACCACCGGCCGCCACTTCGACTCATGGTGGAAAAAGGAGCGCCGCCGCACCCCGGATCTGCTGGATTTCGATCCGGCTAAGCTCATCGACGACTCCCACGACGTCACTGAAGAGTCCTTCCCCGACCACTGGCGCAAGGGCACTATCGATTACGAACTGACTTACAAGTTCGAGCCCGGCGATCCACTCGACGGCGTCACCGTAATGGTTCCCATTCCTATGCTCGCCGGCTTGGATACCGAAGGATTCGATTGGCTCGTTCCAGGTCTTCGCCTCGAGCTCGTCACCGAGCTTATCCGCAGCCTGCCCAAGGCCCTGCGCCGCACCGTTGTACCCGCGCCCGAATTTGCCGAGCGCGCCATCGACCGCCTCATCCCTTATGAAGGCCCCATCACCCAGCAACTTGCCGACGTCCTCCGCGAACTCGGCGGTCAAGGAATCAACGCCACCGACTTCCAGGCCAGCAAGCTACCCGCCCACCTGCGGATGAACTACGGGGCCATCGATAAGCGCGGCAACATCGTCGACTCCGACCGCGACCTCGCGGCGCTCGTCCGACGTCAGGCCGGACACATCAAGTCCTCCGTATCCCGCGTCTCGCGCACCTCCGAGTCCACCGCCGTCAGCGAATGGACCGACGACACCCTCGGCACCATCGATGACACGGTCAAGACCACAGTGGACGGCCACGAAGTCACCGCCTACCCCGCCTTGGTCGCTACCAAGGACGGCGTCGAGCTCAAGGTCCATCCCACCAAGGCCGCCGCAGATGCCGCCATGGTCACGACAACTCTTACGCTCCTCATGCGTGAGATATCCGTCAACGCCTCACAAATGGTCAAGGGCCTGCCCTTGCAACAGCGCGTCGCCGTCGATTCCTATCCGCACGGCGGCGCCGACGGCCTTGTCAATGACGCCCGCGTCGCCGCGATCCGCGACCTGATGCTCGAAGCCGGCGGACCCGTCCGCACCCCCGCGGCGTTCCAGAAGCTTAAAGACACCGTCAAACCCCAGGTCCCAGGACGCGTACGCCAGGCAGTGGTAGCTATTGCACCGGGACTCGCCGAGTACTCCAACCTGCGAGCGGAGCTCGCTCATTGGGACGGCCCAGCAATAGATGACATGCGCGCACAATTGGACTTCCTCCTACCCCAAAACGCCATCACTGTCCATGGAATGTCCCATCTGCGTCATCTACCACGATATATCCAAGCCATGCGAATTCGTCTAGAGGACATGAACCTTGACCCGGACCGCGATGCGGACCGCCAAGCCGAGGTAGACAACGCCAAGGCTTACCTATCTAACCGCCTTCGCAACCTCCCGGCAGGCCGCGAAAAGACGCGCGAGGTCAAGGACGTACGCTGGATGATTGAAGAACTTCGAGTTTCTCTTTTCGCTCAGCGCCTTGGCACAGCCCATGCCGTTTCACTCCGCCGTATCCAAAAGGCGGTGGACAAACTGCGCTAAAAGTCCTCGCGATCGCGCCTTCGCATCAGGCGAATCTCGGATTCAAAGTCATCTGCGCTTTCAAAGGATTTATATACAGAGGCGAAGCGCAGATAGGCCACTTCATCAAGGTCCCGCAGTGGTTCTAGGATGGCCAAGCCAATCTCGTTCGCGTTGACCTGCGAGGAGCCATGACTGCGCACGGTCTCCTCCACTTCTTGCGCCAGCTTCTTTAGGGCATCGTCGCTGACATCTCGCCCCTGGCAGGCACGGCGCACACCGCGAATCAATTTATCTCTGCTGAAAGGCTCGGCCAGACCGTTTCTCTTCACCACAAGCAGCACGGCCTTCTCAACCGTGGTAAAGCGGCCCTTGCACGAAGCACACTCGCGCCGGCGACGAATCGACGCTCCAGCATCGACCACACGCGAGTCGATAACGCGGGATTGCTCATTGTGACAAAAAGGGCAATACACGGTGGTCCTTTCACTGACGTTGTTACGCCAGTAGTTTACTCACCTTCGATTTCGTGCGACCACCGACCTTCGCCCCACCGTTCCCCCTATCGTGTTACTGCAGCCTCTACTTGTTGCACATTAGAAGCCGGCGGTTGCGGTGCACCGTTTCCTTCAGTACCAGCTAGTCCGCCTAGCAAAGTGCCCACAAAGACCGCTACACCAAACACTGCGCCCAATGCGTAGTTACCTGTGTTCGACTCACCCACGCTGTTTCGGCCCCTATTCGATCTGTTCCCAGAGTCTCCGGGCGACGTACGGTTCGAACGATAGGTCGTGCAATCTTCCACACGTAGAGTTCGAACATACCGAGAGTTTGCGGTACCGCGGGCCACAGAACCGTAGCCACGCTCCACATCCCACACGGATGCAGAAGGCACCACTACAGGATCAGCAGCATTGCGTGTTACCAGGTTATTGCGAGAATTGATCAGCAGAGACATGACTTTCCTTTCGACGACTGAAACCACCTTAGGCGCCTCATTCGACACGCCATGACACCCAGTCGCCATAATGTTCGATTTAGTTGGTACGTTCGATTTATAGCATCGCTTCGAATGCTTGTCCACCCCAACGCGCAAATCTCGAACATCTGTACTTTTCGTGCTACAAATGACGTGTGGCAACTTTTCAGCGCCGCCAGCTAACAGACCACCGATAAATCCACCCGACCCCCTCCGAGGAGCCAGCAATGGGCCGCAAGCCAAAGAAGACTACCGAGAAGACCGACTACGCTTCCCTATCCGACCGCCAGCGACGCATTCTCAACGTCATTAGTGACGCCGTTATGTTGCGTGGCTACCCACCAAGCATTCGCGAAATTGGTGACGCAGCAGGCCTGCAGTCCACATCATCGGTTGCCTACCAGCTAAAACAATTGGAAGAGAAGGGGTTTTTGCGCCGGGACCCTAATAAGCCGCGTGCTGTAGATGTTCGTCACCTTAATACGGATGAAGGCACCAAAAAGCCGGGCCGCAAGCCGGCCAAGTCTGAGCAGCAAGTTCCCGAGGATGCAGGTGCCGTTTCCTATATTCCTGTGGTCGGCCGCATCGCCGCGGGAGCACCCATTACCGCAGAGGAAAACGTCGACACATACTTCCCCATGCCTGACGAGGTGGTCGGTAGCGGCGACCTTTATATGCTGCAAGTAGTCGGCGACTCGATGCAGGATGCCGGCATCCTTGACGGCGACTGGGTAATCATTCGTTCCCAGTCAGTTGCAGAGGAGGGCGAGTTCGTCGCCGCCCTGCTCGAAGGTTCTGAAGCTACCGTCAAGGAGTTCCACCGTGATTCCTCCGGCGTGTGGCTGCTTCCCCACAATGATGCCTACGCTCCCATCAACGGCGATGATGCGGAAATCATGGGCAAGGTTGTATCGGTATTCCGTAAGCTTTAACCACTCACCTGACGCAGATTCCATTACCCCGCAAGGGCCGAGCGTGGCCCTCGCGGGGTCTATCTATGTACACCCTTCGTTGACGCAGCCCGTATCCTGCCACCCCCATTTTGGCTCTATTTCGGACCCGGACACCAAAAGAGACGAAAATCCCACTTTCCCACTTTTCCTGATAACCAGGCATTTCAAGGTACCGGCTCTAAAATGCAGCTGTGCAAGTTTTTGCTTTAGTCCGTTTATTCCCGATTTTTGAGACAATAGACTAAGCAAAACAACATCGCCAGATTTTCACTTCCGCATAAAATGGCAATTTTTACCCCCGCGCCATGACGCGATGTCTCTAGATTCAAGGAGGAATCATGTACGCAGAAGAGCGGCGTCGCCAAATTGCTTCCCTCACCGCCGTTGAAGGCCGCGTCAACGTCACTGAGCTCTCAGAACGCTTCGAAGTTACGGCCGAGACCATTCGCCGCGACCTTGCGGTGCTTGACCGTGAGGGTGTCGTCCATCGCGTGCATGGCGGCGCAGTAGCCTCCCAAACCTTCCAGACCGCGGAGCTTACCCTGGATACCCGCCAGAGGTCCGCCTCCGGCGCAAAAGCGGCTATCGCCCGCGCGGCCCTTGATTTTCTCCCCCACGGCGGCGGCAGTATTTTCTTGGACGCAGGCACCACCATCAATGCGTTCGCGGAGCTCATTGGACAGCAATACCCGCAGGCGCAGTTCAACATTGTCTCCAATAGCTTGCCTATTGCCCTGTCTCTAGCAGGCAACGGCGTGCCTGACGTCCAGCTACTTGGGGGTACGGTCCGCGCGATTACCCAGGCCGTCGTTGGCGATACCGCACTGCGCACCCTAGCTTTGATGCGTGCCGACGTCGCCTTTATCGGCACCAATGCCCTCACCCTAGACCATGGCTTGTCGACGGCCGACTCCCAAGAGGCAGCCATCAAATCCGCCTTCGTCACCAATGCCCACAAGGTAGTGGTCATGTGTGACTCCAGCAAGCTAGGCAATGACTACCTTGTAAGTTTCGCCTCTGCCGCCGATATCGACGTCGTCATTACTGACGCTGCTGCCCCCGATTCCTTCGTGGAAGCGTTGCGCGAGCGCGAAATTGAGGTCGTGCTCGCCAGCGAATAATCCCCCGATCCTTCGCCTACTTTAGGCGAAGGACTCCATGCGTTCGACCACTGCGGTACGGGCAGCGTCAGGGCTTTCCGCATCCAATGCCACCTCGGCAAGCTGCTGGCACTGTTCCAAGGTAACTTCTGCCAGCTGTGCACCGACGCCCGCTACCGCCGTTGACGCTGCGGATAGCGAATTTACGCCCAAGCCGGTAAGCACGCAGGCCAACATCGGGTCGGCTGCTGCCTCACCGCACACGCCAACCGCAACGTTATTGGCTTGGCCCACGATGCAAGTGTGCTGAATGAGTCGCAGGACAGCCGGCTGCCACGGGTCGGTCAGGTAGGCCAGCTGTGGAGACAAGCGGTCCGCAGCCATCGTGTACTGAGTCAGGTCATTGGTGCCGATGGACACGAAATCAAGGTGCGGCATGATTTTATCCGCCATAAGCGCTGCGGCCGGAACCTCAATCATGGCGCCAGCAGTCAGGCCGCGCTCGCGGCACAGGCTAGCAAACCACTGGGCCTCGGTAGAGGTGGCAACCATAGGAGCCATCACCCAAGTCGATGCTTTGTCATCGCGAGCCGCAGCCGCCTGCGCAATCGCATCCAGCTGGCGGGTCAGCAAAGCCTCATTATCGCGTGCAATACGCAGGCCACGAACACCCAATGCTGGGTTTTCCTCGGAGCTTAGCGTGGCATAAGAGATAGGCTTATCGGATCCGGCATCCAGCGTACGCACGACAACCTTTGACTCAGGAAAGGCATTAAAAACCTTGCCGTAAATCTTTGCCTGCTCGTCCACGCTCGGTTCTTCACTAGCAGAGAGGAAGGACAGCTCCGTGCGGTAGAGACCAATGCCCTCTGCCTGGGAATCCGAAGCAATGCGGGCGGCGTTGCCATCAGCGACGTTGGCAAGCAGCTGCACGCGGTGGCCGTCCTTGGTTTCAGCCGGGCCGCGCCACTGGGCAACGCGTGCTGCACGCTCGCGATATTCGGCCACGGCCTTTGTGGAAGCCTCTTCGTCGGCCCCAAGAGTGACGGCACCCACTGCTCCATCGACGAATACCAGCGTGCCGCTTTCAATATCGCTAAGCGCGGCGCCCACAGCAACGATGCATGGAATATCCAGCTGGCGGGCGATAATGGCCGTATGGCTGGTAGGTCCCCCCAGCTCGGTGACAAGGGCCTTGATGTGCTTGGTATCCAGCGTCGCGGTATCGGCCGGGGCCAAGTCATCCGCGAAGAGCACGGCCTCGCCGTCTACGAGCGGCAGCCCCGGCTCGTCCTCGCCGCGCAGCTCTGCGATTACGCGGTCGCGCACGTCCTTTAAGTCAGTGGTGCGCTCGGCCATCACGCCGCCGGCGGCCTCGAACATGGTGACAAACTTATCGGTGGCGCCGACAGTAGCGAACTCCGCATCCTGGCCGGTGCGGATGTTTTTGCGCACGGCTTTGTGCCAGCCACGGTCCTTGACCATGCCGGCCGTTGCGGTCAGAACTTCCGCAGCCTGGCCTTCTGCGGCAGCAGCTCGCTGCTCCAAACGGCCAGCGACAGTATCTACGGCCGCAAGGAAGCGGTCATATTCAACATCACTCGCTTGCTCTGGGTCGATGCTTCCCTCGGTAGGCAGGGCGGGGCGAGGGCGGACCCACACGGCTTCGGCGTAGGCGACTCCGGCAACGACACCGGTTCCTTTGATTGTGGACTCAGACGCGTTTTCCATGAGCGTACTTCCTTCGAAGATAGCGGTTTGTTAACTTCCAGAACACCACAAATCGGATAGAAAAGCAATGTATACCACAGGAATTCTGTTGACTTTCGGACACAATCGGACAAGAATCAACATTAAGGGCGGGCCTTGCCCGTACGGTTCTCTCCAACGGCATTCGGCCCCCAATATACAACCTGCGAAAGGGACGACTTGATTCTCACGCTGACCCCCAATCCCAGTATCGACGCCACCCTTGTGCTCAGAGAGCCATTGACCTCCGGTGATGTCCACCGCGCCAGCGAGGTCACACAGGTTGCTGGCGGCAAGGGTGTCAACGTCACCCATGCCGTGCACTTGGCCGGCGAGCAATCCTTGGCTCTTTTCCCAGCCCACGACTCCGATTCTTTCCTGAATCTCATTCACTCGGCTGGGCTGCCTTCCTCTGCTATCCCCATGGACGGCGCAGTTCGCGTCAATACCACCATCACTGAGCCTGATGGCACCACCACCAAGGTCAACGGTCCAGGCCCTGCGCTTTCCGACGCCGACTCCCACGCCATTACCTCCGAGCTCACCGCCCGCGCCCTTGCCTCCGACTGGGTGGTTCTAGCCGGCTCGCTGCCGCGTGGCGTAGATACCGATTGGTATTGCGACCTCATCTCCGCGGTTCGCTCGGCCGCACCACAGGCCCGCATTGCCGTCGATACATCCGATGCTCCAATGCAGGCCATTGGCGAAAATCTCAATTCTGCTGCGCCGGATCTCATTAAGCCGAACGGCCTAGAGCTCGGCCAGCTCACCGGAACCGACGGCCGCGAGCTGGAAGACCAGGCCGCGCACGGCGAGTACTCAGGGGTTGTTCGGGCGGCCCGAGACGTCGTCAAGCAGGGCATCGCAGAAGTACTCGTCACTCTTGGCAGTGCCGGCGCGGTGCTGGTTACCGCGGATGGCGCTTGGGCTGCAACTCCCCCGCCAACAACGGTGAAATCCACCGTAGGCGCCGGTGACGCCGCACTCGCCGGATACCTCCTCGGCCGCACCGCCGGTAAGTCGCCGGCCGATAGCCTCGCGCAGTCGGTTGCCTACGGAACTGCGGCTGCATCCAAACAGGGCACCCAATTCCCTCGCCCAGAAGAACTCGATATCGCACATACCCCCGTACAATCGCTAGCCTAAGGAGTGCCTAATCATGGCTTCCGACCTCATCACTACCGACCTAGTCGCGCTCGACGCCGACTTCGGCGACAGCGTTGACTCCGTAATTACCAACCTGGCCACGCTGGTCTATGACACCGGCCGAGCCACCGACATCGCCGGCTTGGCCCAGCCCGCCATCGACCGCGAGACCAAGGCCGGTACCGGCGTCCCTGGCGGAGTCGCTATTCCGCACTGCCGCTCCGAGGCAGTGACCGAACCCACCCTCGCATTCGCCCGCCTGAGCCGTGGCGTGGATTTCTCCGGCCCTGACGGTGACGCCCAGCTGGTCTTTCTCATCGCTGCTCCGGCCGGCGGCGGCAAAGCCCACTTGAAGATTTTGTCCAAGTTGGCCCGCGCTCTAGTGCGCAAGGACTTCCTCGAGTCCCTGCGCAACGCGCCCACCAAGGAAGAAATCGTTCGGCTTGTGCTGGAGGTAGTCAATGCCGAAAAGCCGAAGAAGAAGCCAGCCGAGGAACCGGCCGCCCAAGGCGCTGCTGCCGGCACTGCCGCAACCGGTACCGATGCCGCCGGCCCCTCCGCCGCCGCGCCCTCGGCCGCACCCCCTACCAACGCAGAACCTTCGGCCGATGTCACCCGCATCGTGGCCATCACCGCCTGCCCCACCGGCATCGCCCACACCTACATGGCGGCCGACGCCCTCACCCAAACCGCGGCCGAGCGTGATGACGTATCTCTGACTGTTGAGACGCAGGGCTCGTCTAATAATGAGTCTGTCTCCCAATCCACGATCAACGCGGCCGATGCGGTCATCTTCGCCACGGACGTCGGCGTGCGCGACCGCGAACGCTTCGCCGGCAAGCCGGTTATCGAGTCTGGAGTCAAACGCGCCATCAATGAACCTGGCACGATGCTCGACGAGGCGATCGCAGCCGCGCACAACCCCCACGCGCACAAGGTCTCCGGCACTGCTACCCGCGCCGATGCGGAAGAAGAAGGCAAGTCTCTTGGTTGGGGCAAGCGCATCCAGCAAGCCATTATGACCGGCGTGTCTTATATGGTCCCGTTCGTTGCGGCCGGTGGTCTGCTGCTCGCCCTCGGCTTCCTTTTCGGTGGCGCCGATATGGCAAATGGTTGGCAGACACTATCGACGGAGTTTTCGCTCGGCAACCTCCCCAGCCATGACGTGACCGTTGACGGCGAACTCATGCACTTCGAGCGCTCCGGGTTCTTGCTCTATCTCGGCGCTGTTCTCTTCGCCGTAGGCCAAGCGGCAATGGGCTTCATCGTCGCTGCGCTGTCGGGCTATATCGCTTACGCTCTCGCCGGCCGTCCTGGCATCGCCCCAGGCTTCGCGGGCGGAGCGATCGCAGTTACCTTGGGCGCTGGCTTCATCGGCGGCCTAGTTACTGGCCTGCTGGCAGGCTTCATCGCGATGTGGATTGGCAACTGGAAGGTACCGCGTTGGCTAGGCTCGCTCATGCCGGTTGTCATTATTCCGCTGCTGACATCGTTGGTTGTCGGTCTCGCCATGTACCTGGCACTCGGCGTACCGCTGGCAAACCTCATGGAAGGCCTGCAAAATTGGCTATCGTCCATGTCCGGTTCTTCGGCTGTATTGCTGGGTATCATTCTCGGCCTGATGATGTGCTTCGACTTGGGCGGCCCAGTCAATAAGGCGGCCTACCTCTTCGCCACGGCCGGACTGTCTACCGGCGACGAATCCTCCATGCAGATCATGGCCGCCGTCATGGCGTCCGGCATGATCGCACCAATTGCGTTGTCGCTGGCTACGTTTATCCGCAAGTCGCTGTTTACACCGGCCGAGCAGGAGAACGGCAAGTCCGCTTGGCTGCTGGGTCTGTCCTTCGTCTCGGAGGGTGCCATCCCGTTTGCGGCGGCCGATCCGTTCCGCGTCATCCCTTCGATGATGGCCGGCGGCGCGGTGACGGGCGCGATTTCGATGGCCCTGTCGGTCGGTTCCCGTGCTCCGCACGGCGGCGTGTTCGTCTTCTTCGCCATCGACCCGTTCTGGGGCTACCTCGTGGCCATCGCGGCCGGCGTGGTTGTCTCCACTGCGGCGGTGCTGGCGATGAAGCAGTTCTGGCCTAACAAGGCCGTCGAAGAAGCCGCCCAGAACGTGGCAGTATAAACCAAACACTCGTACACTGGATTGTAAAAATCCCCGTAAGAAAGGATATTTTCCATGGCTTCCAAGACTGTAAAGGTTGGCTCCTCTGTAGGCCTGCACGCACGTCCTGCATCTATTATCGCGGACGCTGCCGGCGAGTTCGATGAGGATATTTTCCTCAACCTGGTCGGCGATGATGATGAGGATGAGACCGATGCGGCCTCTTCCCTGATGATCATGGCTCTTGGCGCAGAACAGGGCGATGAGGTTACCGTTACCTCCGAAAACGAAGAAGCAGTGGAAAAGATTGCTGCTCTCATCGAGAAGGACCTGGACGCTTCCTAAGCCCTAAAACGGTTCGACTCTAGGCTCCCCACCCTTGCGGTGGGGAGCTTTTCGCTTTCCAACGCCACCTATCCCCACGGTGGCACCCACGTCACCTGCCCGCGCACCCGGGCTAGCCGGCCTCGGCGCGGCGGGGCGTTGGGGTCATCGTCATTGACGCCGTTGTGATAGGGACAGCATGTCACAAGGTTCGCAGCGTTGGTCTCGCCGCCATGCTTCCAGGCTTTGAGGTGGTGAATCTGGCACTTGTCGGCGGGATAGTTACAGCTCTCCCACGGGCATACCGGGTTGACCGCAGCCGCCATGAGCCGCTGCTTGTCGTTGGCCACGCGCGAGGTCCGGTAGAGGTTGACCGGCCCCTCGTGGGGATGGACGAGCGTGACATAGCCGTGGTCGCTCAGTGTCCGCGCGACAAGCTCCGCCCCGGTGATTCGAGCGCCGTTGGTGAGTTGGAGGGTGATTTCCTCGCCGCCTCCGTCGACTATTCGGTCGAGCTCGTCAAGGGTGAGAACCACCTGAGTCGTCACCGTCGACCGCGTCGCATCCGCCTTGCCAAAGAAGAGGTCTTTGGCAGATTCCAGGGGCTTATTGGCATCCAATGCAGCGTGCATATCCGCCACATCGGCTGAATCCCCGGTAATAGTCAGTGACCACGGACCGCCGGAGCGGCGGGTAATGCGCACTCCCTTTTCGGGCGCGCGGCGCGGTCGCAGTTCGCGTACCAAAGCGCGGGCACGCTTTTCCAGGGCGGTGGCGCTGCCGCGAAAGGCACACAGCTCGGTGCGTAGGGTCCAGGCGTCGCGCTGCGTCGGCAAGCGCAAGGCGTATTTTTCAATCAGCAGTAACACGTCGAGGGAATGCCTAGTCTGCCGCGCCGCTCGCTGTTTGGCAGCAAAGCCGCACCGGCCGAAATAGGTATCACATAGACGCAGAAGGTCGCGCGCGGCTATGTCGGAGGCACCCCGTGCGATGAGCTCGCGATCGCTAAGCCCTTGAACGGCGGCGACAATGTCCATGCCGGCGTTCACTGCGTTTAGGTATGCGTCCAATGCGGTCATACCGCTAAGTTAAATAGACCCCGCACGCCTAAGCGAGCCGCATACCGGCGCGCTGTGGATAACCCGCGTTGGTCCGTCAACAACGCTGCCCGCCGCGGGCGCGCGACGGGCAGTTATCCACAGGTTGAAAATTAGTACTTGGCGCCGTGGCCCTCACCGACGGAATCGTAGAGCTTTTTCATGATCGGATAGGCCACGATGATGCCTACCGAGCCCCACGCAATGCCTTCGAGGGAAACCCCACCCACGGTGAGGGTCAGGTTGCCGATGCCCGCGATAAGCGCCACCGCGGCCGCAGTCAGGTTGACCGGGTTATTGAAATTAACCTTATTATCCATCCAGATGCGCACACCCAGCATGCCGATGAGTCCATACAGCACGATGCAGGCGCCGCCCAAAACTCCGGTCGGGATGGTGAAAATCAGCGCACCAAACTTCGGCACGAAGGCCAACAGGATGGCGGTAAAGGCCGCCACCCAGTAGGCGGCGGTGGAATATACACGGGTTGCGGCCATCACGCCGATATTTTCGGCGTAGGTCGTGGTACCGGAGCCGCCGAAGCCGCCAGCAAGGGTGGACGCAAGGCCATCGGCGATCAGCGCGTCACCAGCCAGGTCATCGAGATCGCGCTTGGTCATCTCGGAGACGGCCTTGACGTGGCCGACGTTTTCCGCGATGAGTACCACCAGCACTGGAAGCGCCACGGCAATGGCGGAGACGTTGAAAGAAGGCGCGTGGAATTCCGGCAGGCCTACCCACGGGCCGGCATCGATGGCCGCGACGGCGTCATCTCCGAGGTTGCCGGTCAGCGCAGCGAAGACCCAGCCGACGACCACGCCGAGCAGGATGGATAGGCGCGAGACCATACCGCGGCCGGCGACGGTGGCCAGCAGGATGACGAGCAGCGTCACCGCGGCCACGAGCGGCTGGGAGGCGAAGTTCTCGGCTGCATTCGGCGCTAGGTTCAGGCCGATGAGGGCCACGATTGCACCGGTGACGGCCGGCGGCATGACGGCATCAAGCACGCGGCGGCCGGCGATTTTGACTGCCACACCCACCGCAGCCAAGACGAGGCCGGTGACCAAAATGGAGCCCGCCTGCGCGGCGATTCCGTACTGCTGCGACGCCGAAAGCGGTGCGATGAATGCAAACGAGGAGCCGAGATAAGACGGCAACCGGTTGCGCGTGATAAGCAGGAACAAAATGGTGCCGAGGCCGGAAAAGAGCAGCGTCGTATTGACGGGGAATCCGGTCAGGGTAGGAACCAACAGCGTAGCGCCGAACATGGCCACCACGTGCTGCATTCCGATGCCGATGGTTCGGCCCCAGCTGAGTCGTTCTTCCGGCGCTACGACCGCGCCCGGTGCAATCCTTTTACCGTCTCCGTGGACGGTCCAACCTTTTAAGCTCACGAGCCTTAATTATGGATCACCCAGGCTGGTTTTAGGAAACTTCCTCCACGATGAATTCGGCAAGTTCGCGGGCGGTGGGTGCGGGAAGGCGGACGTCGACAAGCGTGCCATCGGCCGTGTACTCCTCGTGGCGCACCGTGCCCTCGGCGTGTACGCGGGCCACCACATCGCCGCGGGTGAAGGGAACCTGCAGCTTGACGTGGCTATCGCGGGAGTTGAGGAAAAGCTCCACGCGCGCGGTCAGCTCGTCGATTCCCTCGCTCGTGCGCGCGGATACGTAGACGACGTCCTCATGGTCGAGTACGTGACGCAGCTCGGCGAGCACTAGCGGGTCGGCCTGGTCGATCTTATTGATCACGATGATCTCGGGCGGGGCCTGCTCCCCAGTTTCCGCGACAATGTCATAGATGACCTGGTTGACGGCCTCAATCTGCTTGAGCGGGAATGGGTCAGAGCCATCGACCACGTGCAACATGATATCGGCGGCCAGCACCTCTTCCAGGGTGGATTTGAAGGCTTCGACCAGCTGCGTGGGCAGGTGTCGGACAAAGCCGACGGTATCGGTGAAGACGACCTGGCGGCCGTCGGCAAGCGTGGCACGGCGAGTGGTGGGGTCCAACGTGGCAAAGAGTGCGTCCTCCACCAGCACGCCGGCGCCGGTCATGGCGTTAATGAGCGAGGACTTTCCGGCGTTGGTGTAGCCGGCAATGGCTATCTGCGCGATGGTTGAGCGCTGGCGCTTGGAACGCTTGACCTCACGGGCGGTCTTCATAGCGCGCAGCTCCTTGCGCAGCCGGGCCATCTCCGTGCGGATGCGGCGGCGGTCCGTCTCAATCTTGGTCTCACCGGGACCACGCAGGCCGACGCCGCCATTGGAACCGGCGCGGCCGCCCGCCTGACGCGAAAGGTTGCCGCCCCAACCACGGGTATGGGTGTAGAGGTATTCCAGCTGCGCCAAAGAGACCTGTGCCTTGCCCTCTTTGGACTTGGCGTGCTGAGCAAAGATGTCAAGGATGAGCATCGTGCGGTCAATGACCTTGGTGTTAAGCGCGCGCTCGAGAGCGGTGAGCTGGCCAGGATTGAGCTCGCCATCGCACACCACGGTATCGGCACCGGTAGCTTCAACGATGTCGCGCAATTCCTTGACCTTGCCGGAACCAATGAAGGTGCCGGAGTCAGGCTTATCGCGCTTTTGGTAGATCATCTCTACTACTTCGGCGCCGGCGGTCTCGGTCAGCGCCGCGAGCTCGTCCATGGTGGCTTCCACCTCGGCCACGGTGCCTTCGGTCCACACGCCAACCAGGATGACGCGCTCGAGGCGCAGCTTACGGTACTCCACCTCATAGCCATCGGTGGTGTCTTCGGCGCGGATGGTGGTCTCACGGGTGACGCGGCGGAAGGCGTTGCGCTCTGCCAGGTCAAGGTCACCGGTGGTGGGCGTCGCCTCTGGTGTGGCCGGGGCGTCGTTATCGCGGAACGCGCGGGCGAGGAGATCGTCGTTATTGTGCTGGGAAAATTCGGTCATACTACCATTCATTTTGGCACGTTGCGGCCAAAAGCGGGAATTGCGGATTCTTAGCTGGCTGCACAAGGCGATACAATGGCGGGCATGAACGTTAAGGACACTGGGGCGCAGCAAAATACCGAGATGCAGGCGATTGGCCTCAATTTCGAACGCTGGCAGGATGCCGTCGAGGCCGCTATCGCGAGCGATCGCTTGGCCGTTACCGGTGAGGTACGCGGTGGTCAGCTGATCCAGTTCACCGATCCATCGGGCGCGCAGCTCAATATTCTCGCGGTGGAACCTTTTGCTACCTACATTGGCTTCAATGCGGTTACGCAAGGGTTCGCCCACGTAGAGATGGTCAACGATGTTCTTGCCCTGCTGGAAATTATCGATCCTTTCGGCACCACCATCGCCCAGGCCACCGCGAACTTGGCGCAGGGGCCTTTGCTTGCCGACGAACCCTTGCAGCAATGGCAGCAAATCTCCCTCACCGCCATGGGCCTCGATATCCGCACCTACGAGTCTGCCGATGCCTATGAGGCGGCCGAGGGCGAATTCCCGGCGCTCTTTGAGTCCGCGGGGGCGAAGGTAATTTCCTCCGGGTCTGGCGCGGAGGTTCCTACCCCGGCTGCTACCTTTGCGGCGCGCGTCATGGAATCCGAGTGGCGTACCAATGAGCTCACCGGCGAGAAATTCGCCCACCTCGTCATGGATGGCCTCTTCCCCTTCGATCTCTGCCTGCCTGCAGGCAGAGATGAGCTGCCTGCCAAGGACTCTATCGTGGCCGGCACCGCCCTGCTGACGGCTTCTATTGAAATGCCCAGCGGTGGCTGCGGCGACGGCGCTGGCTGCGGTTGTGGTTCCGGAGGCTGTGGCTGCGGCGGCCACTAAGAGTTGACGCAAAGGTCTGGTGGAATAGCTGTGTGGATGCCTTTCCCGGAAAATGCGAGGAACCGGCGTGTATTGGTTCTCGCGCTGATCCTGGTGGGATCAGTGGCGGTTGTGGCAACCCTAAAACTCCCCGGGGTTTTCATCGCGGCACTACTCATCGCGGCAGCACTGCTCATGCTCCACGCCCGGCCGGATGCCTCGGAGCAGGCGGCGCTGCGCAGCTCTATTCGGCTCTCTGCCGAAGATATTCAGGACGTCTTGGCCGAATACGAAGACTTCCGGTCCTCCGAGGCGGCCGAAAAAATCGCGGACCGCACGCTCTACCGGCCCGCGCTTTTAGATCTGGATTGCTCCGACCCCACCATCGAAGCCTTCCATTATGAGATCTCGGGCGCTCGGCGATTCCTGCGCCGGTTGCACCTGCGCGTCAACGCAGAAGAGGTCAGCACCAACGAGCTGGAATCCTTGCTCAAGGTGACCGATGAACGAGCGCGCGAGCTCAAGGAAACATGGCTATCGGCCCGCCGCGCCGCTTTTGCGCTCGGGCCGAAGTATGAAAAGAACGAAGTAAAAAATCGCGCCCTGCGCCGCCAAGCCCTCGAAGAGCAAGCATTCGAGGAAGAGGAAGGCGAAGGACGCAGCGCCTAAGCACTCACCGTGTACCGCGCACCGCGCGTCGGGCCCGACGCGGTCTAAAGGGAGGTCTCGCCGGTGGCGACGATCGCGGACGGGCCGGTCAAGCGTGAGCCGCCCTCGTAGATGTCCACCGTCACTTCCCCGCCGGGGACGTGTACGTGCACGGTGCCGTGAGGGGTGGTGGTGTGGTCAACGGCGGCGTCGGCAAGCGCGGCGGTCGCGGCCGCCACGGTGCCCGTGCCACAGGAGCGGGTCTCTCCTACCCCGCGCTCAAAGACGCGCATGTGCACGTGGCCATCACGCAGCGGGGTCACGACCTCAACATTCACGCCGGCGGGGAAGAAAGACTCATCGATGATGGGCTGCTCAAATGTCTTGGCTGCAAGGCCCTCGGCGTCCAGCCCCGGCACCACGGCCGCGAGGTGGGGGTTGCCCATGTCAACGCCCAAACCGGCGTAGCTCTCCCCGGCCATAGACGCGGTAGATACACCCGTTACGTCGGCCGGTCCCATCTCCACGGTCACCTCTGCCGCGTGTTCATCGCACGAGTGCACCGTCACGCGCTTGGCGCCGGCGCGGGTACCGATGGTGAACTCGTCTTCTTCCACGAGGCCGCGCGAGCGCAGCCAGTGGGCGAAAACGCGGGTGCCGTTTCCGCACATTTCGGCCACGGAACCGTCAGCGTTGCGATAATCCATGAACCAGTCAGTGGGCGCGATGCCCTCGGCCAGCGACTCGATTTCCCCGGCCGCGAGCAAGGCCTCGGCGCGCACGACGCGCAGCAATCCGTCGCCGCCGATACCGGCGCGGCGATTACACAGCGCCGCTACGCGCTCGGGGGCAAGCGGCGTGGTGGCCGCGTGGTCTTCGACGATGACGAAGTCGTTCTCAGTTCCATGACCCTTGGCAAATTTCATGCTCCCTACCCTAGCGCGCGCAGCGCCTGGGCGGTCGTATCGCCCGCGGCATCCAGCCACATGATCCGCTTATCGCGGTTGAACCAGGAACGTTGGCGGCGCACATAGCGCCGTGTCCCGGTAATAGTGCGCTCGACGGCCTCATTCCACGTAAGTTCGCCGCGCTGGGCTTGGAATACCTGCGCATACCCTATAGCGCGCCCGGCCGTGGAATCGGCCACCAAGCCTTGGGATTGGAGGCCCTCGACTTCCTCGATGAGCCCGCGCTCAAACATCTGGCGCGTGCGTAGCTCGATGCGCGGATTAAGCCAATCTGCGGTGGTGCGCAGGCCGAGCAAACGGGTGCCCCACCGCGGCGGGGCGTCCTTCGGCGGTTGACTAGCCTTATAAGGTTTACCGGTCAGTTCGATGACCTCCAAGGCACGCACGGTGCGCCGTGGGTCCTTATCTTCAATGATGGCGGCCGCGGCCGGATCCACCTGCGCCAGCTCCTCATGCAGGGCATCGGTACCGATTTCTACGCGCCGGGCCTCATACTTGGCGCGGACGGCGGGGTCGGTGGGTGGGAACTTCCAGTCGTCGACCAGCGCTTGGGCATAAAGCATGGAGCCGCCGACTAGGATTGGCGTCTTGCCGCGGGCCATGATGCCTTCCACGTCCGCGATGGCATCGCGCTGGTAGCGCGCCACAGAAGCGGTCTCGGTCACGTCCCACACATCGAGCTGGTGGTGCGGGATTCCCTCGCGCTCGGCCGGGGTGAGCTTGGCGGTGCCAATGTCCATACCGCGGTAGAGCTGCATGGAATCGACGTTGACCACCTCACCGTCCAGCTCCTGCGCCAGCGCCAAGCCCAGCGCAGATTTGCCGGAGGCGGTGGGCCCAAACACTGCAATCGGGCGCATTAGACCTCCCACCCTGCAACGTAGCGGCCAACCCCCAGGGTGGCGTCGGTGGCCAGCAACTGCGCCTTCTTTGGTTGTAGTCCTGCTAACTCCTCCCACAGTGCGGGCTCTACCACACCGCGCTGGGAAAGCCATTCGCCTGCCTTGCTTGCCGACGCCCCCATGAGCACCTCCTCGCACCACTCGTGCGCTTCCTGGGCACCGGGAACGAGCGCCAAGGGGGCGCGCTCGGTCAGGCCCGCGCTGCCATCTGCCACAACGATGGTCAGCGCCGCCGGATCCGGCTGGCCAATGTGCTCCCGGCTAGCGCGGGCGTTAAGCTGCGGCACGCTGTGCAGCACGTACCGGGCCATGATCTCCGGAAGGAAGTTGCCGCCGCCCAGGTCAGTGGCCGCACCCCAGGCCCGTAAGCTTCCGGAATGGGCGGTATACCAGCGCTTATCCTGGCTGCCGACGATATCTACTTCCGTTATTCCGGCGGCCGCAGCCTCCACTGCGAGCGTACGGGCAGCGGCAAGCAGGGCGCGGGAAGCAGCGTTATTGGCGGAAAGCTCCACGGCCAGCGCCGGTGACGCAGGCATTACCATGAGATTGAACATTATTCCTCCATACTATCTACCCAAGTGGAGGTAATTAAATAGAATCTGGGCACGCGCGGGATATTCGCGGTAATGTATCCAGTGATTTTATTCGGCAGCCGTGACGCGCGGCGATCTATGCATAGGAGGGCTTGTCATGTCTCCCATCCCTACCCCAGGTTCCATGCCCAAGAAGGGCCCTCGCCCCACCGCAAAACCTGTTCCCGTGCAGGCACCAAGCAAGAACGACCCGGCTAAATGGGGCCGCGTCGACGCGGATGGTTCCGTCTTCGTTTCCGCTCCGGAGGGCGAACGCAAGATTGGCGAATGGCAGGCCGGCACCCCCGAGGAGGGCCTACAGCACTACGGCGCGCGCTACGACGATCTCTCCACCGAAATTGAACTGCTCGAGGCTCGCCTGCGCGCCAACCCCAGCGAGGCCGCTGGCATTAAAAAGACCGCAGCGCAATTGCGCGACACCCTGCCTACCGCTGCGGTCATCGGTGATATCGCAGCACTTGACCGCCGCCTTGTTGCCGTCATTGAGCACTCGGTAGAAGCCGGCGAGCAGGCGCAGGCCGATAAGGAGCGCCGCCGCGAGGAAGCTATTGCTGCCAAGGAGAAGCTTGCGGCGGAAGCAGAAGACATCGCAGAAAATTCCACCGAGTGGAAGGCCGCTGGTGACCGCATCCGCGCCATCCTAGAAGAGTGGAAGCAAATTAAGGGCATTGACCGCAAGACCGACGATGCCCTATGGAAGCGCTACTCCCGCGCCCGCGACTCCTTCAATCGCCGTCGTGGCTCCCACTTTGCCGAGCTGGACCGCGCCCGTGCGGTTGCCCGCAAGAAGAAGGAAGAACTGGTCGAGCGTGCCGAGGCCATCCAGGATTCCACCGAGTGGGGCCCCACCGCCCGCGCCTACCGCGATTTGATGACCGAGTGGAAGGCCGCCGGCCGCGCCCCGCGCGAGGTGGACGATAAGCTCTGGGCCCGCTTCCGCGCCGCCCAGGACAAGTTCTTCAATGCCCGCAATGCCGTCAATGACGAGCGCGACCGCGAGTTTGCAGAAAATGCCAAGGCCAAGGACGCCTTGATCGCGGAATACGACGAGCAGATCGACCCGTCCAAGGGCATCGAGGGTGCGAAGGCCAAGCTGCGCGAGCTGCAGGAAAAGTGGGAAGAAATTGGCTTCGTTCCCCGCAAGCAGGTGCGCGAGTACGAGTCCAAGATTGAGGCGCTGGAGCAGCGCGTCACCGAGGCAGAAAAGTCCGAGTGGCGCCGCACCGACCCAGAGGCGCAAGCACGCGTGGCACAGTTCCAGGCCAAGGTCGATGAGTTTAACTCCCAAGCCGAGGCAGCTGAGGCCAAGGGCAATGCGAAAAAGGCCGCTGATCTGCGTGCGCAGGCTGAACAGTGGCAGGCTTTTGCCGACGCCGCCGCTAACGCCGTCAATGACAAGTAGTGCACCTCGTCCACATTGCGCGGCCACCGCGGCCGGCGCACTCGCCTACCGCTCACGCCCAGCCCAGCGAACCTGCGGACTGTATTCGCAGCTTCGTCTTTTGGGCCAACTTGGCGGCCCAAGAAGCCAGCGGCGATGCCGCGGCATCGACGTCGCCGGGCCGTGTGGTCCAGCGTCTGCAGGGTTCTAGCGAATCACAGACCTATCTCTTTGCCGTAGTGGACGGCGACTCCACCCTTGGTGAGGTTTCTGATCTTGGCCTGCCGCTTATCCCCTCGGTGGAGCCGAGCCCGGAGCTGGATTACCTCGGGTTCATCCACATTAGCCTGCCGCTGTTGGAAGAGCGCGAGGCAGCAGAGATTGAATGCGTGCTGTGTGATTTGCCCCTTCCTGGCGAGCAACTGGATGAGGAAGGGCGCAAGGTTGCCGAGTGGATGGGTGCAAAGGCGCTGGAGCTGGCCCGGAAACTCGGCCGCACCGTAGCGCACGTGGGACTATTGCACCCGCCGGGCGCGGACCCAGACTACGACGCTATGGGCAGCATCTACCGCGAGCTGGGATTTACGCAGAGGCATGCGGAGCACCAGCTGGTGATGGACATCCCTGAAAGCCCTGTGGCAGCACTGCTCCCAGCGGGAATCACGGCCCGAGTCTGGCCGGATTACGACATCCCTGAGGGCTACCTCGACGAGGTCATGCGGCTGCTTAGCCTAGCGTCCACAGACGCGGAAACTGGTGATCTGACGGTGGAGCCCATCGCGTGGACGCGTGCCCGATTGCGCGAAGCGCACAGCCGGCTGCGCTCACGTCGCGGGCACACGCTTCTTATCGCACTCACCGCCGAGGACGGGAGCATTCTCGCACTGACCGAAATGGCTCGGCACGAGGACGCGAATCCTGAAGTATGCGAGTGGACTCTGACTGTAACCGATCGCCCGCACCGACGCCGCGGACTTGCGCAGCTAGCCAAGCTCACAGCGCTGCATGAGGTGGCGCGCTATTGGCCGCGGGTACGGCGCTGCTATTGTTCCGTTGCCGCCAAGGACGCGGCCATGAATGCCATTTATCGCAGCCTGGGCGCCCGGGAACTTTCCCGCTCTTCTGCGTGGGAGTTGCGGCTGCGGGACTAGTGACGGTGGTAGGCCTACTGCTCGCCGCGCTGGGCGCGATGGCGTTCGGCGGCTTGCTTGCGGCGATTGTCCACCAGTGGCTCCTGCCGCGGTGACGCGTCTATCCTGGATTGGAATTCGCCCACCTCATCGAGCTGTCCGGCGGTGGCGCGCACGCGGGCTTCGGCAGCCTTCTGCTCTGGGCTGCGGCGCAGTGCCACCATGCTATAGGCCAGAAATGCTAGGAAGGTAGCCAGCATTCCTACCCACATTCCCAGCGTCGCCCCATCAGCGGTAGAACCACGGAACCAGAAGCCCCATAGGTTGGCGAAAAAGGACACCGTCACCAACATCCACGCGATGAGCCCCGGCGTAGCGCGACGGGTGAACAGCGTCACCGGAGTAAGAATGCCCAACCCAATGAGCGCGAGCCACGCGGAGACGGTTTCCATGATGGAAATCCTCACGCCACTCGACGTGGTGCCGAACGTCAAGGCCTCCCAACCATGGGCTGGACCGGCGTAGGGCAAAATCAGGTAGAGGATATAGACCACCACTGCAATACTCAGCGTCACCTTGTGACCGCCGAGGTCCATTGTTTGTGCTGCTCTACGCTCAGCGTTAGCTGCATTGTGGGCTGCGGTGGTCGAATGTTCCTCAGTCATGGCTCCCTAGCCTACTCCCCTGCTAGCAACCGCAAGAATCGCCGGATTCGGCCGCCGCGGGCTTGCCAATCGACGGCAAACCCAGACCGACGCCGATGGGTGCGGTGGTAGGCGTTTCGCCGGCAGCAGACATGTCGCCGGCCTTGGTGCGGGTGTGGGAGGTCACGGCGGCGTCGGCAAGCAAGAAGAAGGAGCCCGCACCGGTGACCTGGGTATGCACCACATCACCCGGGCGAATCTCCGCCGAGATATCCGTGCCGTCCGAATCAACCGGGGTAAAGTGCACCAGGCGGCCATCGCGCGCGCGGCCGGTCATGCGGTGGGTTTCATCGTTCTTGCGGCCGCCTTCGGCCTGCACCAAAAGCTCCACATCCGTACCAATGAGCTTCTTGTTTTCCTCTGCCTGAATGCTGTCTTGCAGGGCAACGAGACGCTCGAAACGATCCTGGACGACCTCCTTGGGAATCTGGTCCTCCATTTCCGCAGCCGGGGTTCCCGGACGCGGTGAATACTGGAAGGTAAAGGCCGAAGCAAAACGAGCGCGGCGCACAAGCTCCATGGTGTCTTGGAAGTCTTCCTCGGTCTCGCCTGGGAAGCCCACGATGATATCGGTCGTGATTGCGGCGTGGGGAATTTTCTCCCGTACCTCATCCAAAATCCGCAGGAACTTCTTAGTGCGGTAGGAACGGCGCATGTCCTTAAGGACCTTGTCGGAGCCAGACTGCAGCGGCATATGCAACTGCGGGCACACGGCCGGGGTCTCGGCCATGGCATCGATGACGTCGGAAGTAAACTCCGCTGGGTGCGGGGAGGTAAAACGCAGGCGCTCAAGACCATCGATCTTGCCTACCTCGCGCAGCAGCTTAGAAAAGGCGAAACGGTCGCGTGGCATGTCGGGATCGGCAAAATTAACGCCATAAGCATTGACGTTTTGCCCCAACAGGGTGACCTCAGATACGCCCTGGTCCACCAAGGCTTTAACCTCGGCCAAGATATCGCCAGGCCGGCGATCCTCTTCCTTGCCGCGCAACGAAGGAACAATACAGAAGGTGCAGGTGTTATTGCAGCCTACGGAAACAGAAACCCAGCCGGCATAGGCAGACTCACGCTTGGCTGGCAAGACCGACGGAAAAGCCTCGAGGGAATCAACGATTTCCACCTGGGCTTCATCGTTGTGGCGGGCGCGCTCCAGCAGCGTCGGCAGGGCCGCCATATTGTGGGTGCCAAAGACAGCATCAACCCACGGGGCATTATCTAGGACGGTGTCCTTGTCTTTCTGCGCCAGGCAACCGCCCACGGCAATTTGCATGCCGGGATGATCTTCCTTGGTCTTCTTCAAGGCACCCAAGGTGCCGTAGAGCCGCTTATCGGCATTTTCGCGCACGGCGCAGGTATTAAAGACGATGAGATCGGGCTCCACACCTTCGCCGGCGGCCGCGTAGCCGGCCTCCTCCAAGAGACCAGAGATGCGCTCCGAATCGTGCACATTCATCTGGCAGCCGAAAGTTCGGACTTCATAAGTACGGTTATCTGCGATTGTCTGCTCCACGTCGGCATAGTTTAGCCATGAAGCTAGGCATCTCATAACTGCCGGACTTGGCCATTCCGGTGCTGCCCTGCCTTGGCCGTATCAGTCCTCTGCGCGCAGCTCCGCGCACCGCGCGTCAAGCGCCGCGATTGCAATCTGCAGCGACATCCCTTCATTGAAGCCACGGCGTGCCAGCACTCCCACGATGCGGCGTAGAGCCTTGTCGCGCTCCTTGCGATCCTCCGGTACGAACTTAATGGAGCGGGCCTTCTTTTCCGCAAGGGCCTGTGCCATAGCTTGTTCATCGGCAGGGTCGATTTGCTCGAGAGCCTCAGCACGGTCAGCCTCACTCACGCCCTTTTCCCGCAATTCCCTATTGAGAACCGAGCTGGACTTGCCGCGCCGCTTATGCCGTTGGCGCACCCACTCATGTGCAAAAGCTGCGTCATTCACCAGCCCCGCGTGGGCTAAATCATCTAGCACGTCCTCAACGACATCTGGCTCAAACTCGGCCTTTACTAGACGGTCATAGAGCTCTTTCCGGGACCTAGAACGCTGGTCCAAAAGACCCAGCGCCCGAAAGCGGACCTTGGCCTTGGCCTCTTCTGCCTCTCGATCAAAAAGCCCGCCCCCTGCCGCTCCATTCTCATAGGCCTCGAGGACCTGACGGAGTTTGGCGAGCTTTTCGGGAGCGGGCTGATTCATGATGCAGATTCAAATGGTACGCGGAGTGTGTGGGGACGGGTTAGACGTTTTAGTCGTCATCAAAATCGACGTTTGGAACGAGACCAACGGACTCGTCGGTCAATGGATCATCGGCTCCAGGAACGTCCATCGCGGCACCCTCTTCACCTTCGGCCGCGGCCTCGCCGATACCGAGCTTCTGGAAAATCTTCTGCTCGATTTCATTGGCCAGATCCGGGTTATCCTTCAGGAAATTACGCGCTTTCTCCTTACCCTGGCCCAGCTGGTCGCCTTCGTAGGTAAACCAGGAGCCGGACTTGCGGATGAAGCCGTTTTCGACACCAAGATCAATGATGGACGACTCGCGAGAAATGCCCTCGCCATACATGATGTCGAACTCGGCAATCTTAAATGGTGGCGAGACCTTGTTCTTTACAACCTTGAGCTTGGTGCGGTTACCGATGGCATCCTGGCCATCTTTTAAGGTCTGGATGCGGCGGATATCGCAGCGCACGGAAGAGTAGAACTTGAGCGCCTTACCACCGGTGGTGGTCTCTGGCGAGCCGAACATCACGCCAATCTTTTCGCGCAGCTGGTTAATGAAGATAGCGGTGGTCCCGGAGTTGTACAGGGCACCGGTCATCTTGCGCAGCGCCTGCGACATCAGGCGGGCCTGAAGGCCGACGTGACTATCCCCCATCTCACCTTCAATTTCCGCCTTCGGGGTAAGGGCAGCTACGGAGTCAACAACGATGATGTCGATTGCGCCGGAGCGCACCAGCATATCGGCAATCTCCAAGGCCTGTTCACCGGTATCTGGCTGGGAAACCAAGAGGTTATCGGTATCCACGCCAAGCAGACGAGCATACTGCGGGTCGAGCGCGTGCTCGGCGTCAATAAACGCGGCAATGCCGCCATCCTTTTGCGCGGATGCAATAGCGTGCAGCGCAACAGTGGTCTTACCAGAAGACTCCGGGCCATAAATCTCTACGATGCGCCCGCGCGGGAAACCGCCAATACCAAGAGCGACATCGATTGCGGTGTTACCGGAGGAAATGGCCTTAATCGGTGGGCGGTTGTCATCACCCAGGCGCATCACAGCGCCTTTGCCGTAATCCTTCTCAATCATGGCCATCGCGGCATCGAGGGCCTTTTGGCGGTCATCTCCCTTAGAGTCGGCAGAAGAAGACTTCTTTTTGGTTGCCATTAACTTTCATCCTTATCTTTAACGACGATGTACTAACGCATTATTAGACTGCCGTGGAACTCAAACGGTTCCCTCCGTCAACGCCATCCCACTGTAGACGACTGCATCGACACTTCCGCCATATTACATACATCTGTTCGAATTTTGAAAGTGAACACGCCAGTCCGTCAAATTCGACGGCGCTATAAAGTCGGGTAATCGACTCCCAACCTGCGCTCCTTCGGTACATCAAAGTCATCACACAGGCTCAGCCAGACGCGACGCGGATCGACGCCGCGTTCGATAAGCTCATCAGGCGTTGCCCCGAGGTCTGGCAAGACATGGGAGTGGCTAATCCACTTTCCCTTAGACTCGCCAAATTCGTCCTTAATGAGCTGGTAATACTCGGTCAATCGCATGCGCGCCATCCTACTCAGCGCTTAAACACAGGCGCCAGCGGGCTAAGAAGCCTCGATTGGGAGCCCGCCGCCATAGCTCTGGCTCGCAATTATCAGCCCCGGGTGAACACCGTTCAAAACCCTCAATTGTCTGCAGTTTTCATGCAGTGCTAACCTCTTGAGCATGAAAAAGAACTCTCTGGCAACCACCATTGCCTATGTTGCCGTGTTTACCGCTCTCGTCATTGTCCTTGCCTTCGTATCCATCCCCGTCGGTTCAGCCGGCGTGCCCATTGTGCTGCAAAACGCAGCGCTGATCCTCGCCGGCCTAATTTTGGGCAGCAAGCGCGGCGGTTACGTGGGACTACTCTTCTTGTTCCTGGGGCTCGCCCTCCCAGTTCTGGCAGGTGGCGGTACCACGCTGCGCGCGCTGGCAGGCCCGACCGCAGGCTACATCATCGGCTATGTTCTCTCGCCAGCAGTTGCAGGCGCAATTGCCTACCGCTCCCCTAAGAACAAGGGCGGCATGGCGGTCATACTTGCCATTGCTGCCGTTGCCGGCCTTGCGGTCCAATACATCTGCGGCGCCTTTGGTCTCATGATCCGCTCTGGCTTGGAAATTGGTCCAGCCTTCGCCGCCCAATTGCCCTTCATCCCTGTCGATGCCGGAAAGCTTGTCGTTGCCGTCATCATCGCTCTCGGTGTTCACTCGGCCTTCCCCGATCTGATGGGACGAAAGGCCGCCTAGTGCCCACGATCGAATTTTCCTCGGTCTCGGTGACTTTTGATGACACCGTGGTGCTTGAAGACATCAACCTCACCCTCACTGAACCGCGCATTGGCATTATCGGCCAGAATGGTGGCGGGAAATCCACCTTGACCCGGCTCATTAATGGGTTGGGCGAGCCTAGTGAAGGTACGGTGACGGTGGACCAGATGGACGTCGCCAAGCAAGGCAAAAAGGTACGCGAAAAGGTGGGGTTCGTCTTTTCGGATGCCGAAAACCAGATTGTCATGCCCAATGTGCGCGATGACGTCGCCTTTTCGCTCCGCCGCTTTAAGCTGCCCAAACACGAGCGCATCGCTCGCGTGGATGCTGCCCTCGAGCGCTTCGGACTCGCCGAATTTGCTGAGCGCTCACCGCATACACTCTCCGGCGGACAAAAGCAGCTCCTCGCGCTGGCAGCGGTCATGGTCATCGACCCGATTCTCATCATCGCTGATGAGCCCACTACCCTGCTCGATCTACGTAACCGCGATCGGATCAAAAGAGAATTCGCGCGACTAGAACAGCAACTAATTGTGGTGACGCACGATCTGGACTTTCTGCGCGATTTTGATCGAGTCATCTGCATCGATGACCACCGCATCGCCGCGGATGGCCGGCCGGCGGAGGTCATAGATTTTTACCAAGACCTCATGGCCCAGCGGCCGCTGTAGGGAGAATTCTCATGCAACGACGCACCAATCTCCCACTTTCCGTCTATGTTGACGGCACCAGCTTTGTTCATCGCATCAAACCTAGCTGGAAGATCGCATTCCTCTTAGTCTTTATCCTGGTCACCAGCATCTTTTTCAAGTCCATTCCGTGGGCAGCAGGCGGTGTCATTTTCGTCGTCTTTCTCTATGCTTGCGCCCGGATTCCACTGGGCATCGCGTGGAGTCAGATCTGGCCGCCACTCTTTTTCCTGGTTCCCTTGGCAGGCTTTCAATGGTGGGCAAAGGACTTCGACTATGCGGCGGTGATGTTCCTCAATGTCTTCGCCGCTATGATGGCTGCCTTCCTGCTCACGCTGACCTCCACGGTCGATGAGATCATGGAGTCGCTGGAAGAGTCGCTGCAGCCCCTAAAGCGACTCGGAATACCGGTAGAAAACATCAGCTTGGCTATGTCACTGACTATTCGTCTCATCCCGTTGATGTTTGAAACCGTCTATGAAGTCCTAGATGCCCGCAAAGCGCGCGGTGCCGGGATGTCCCCGCTCGCATTTGGCACCCCGGTTATCATTCGCTCCATCCGGCGAGCGCGCGCCATGGGTGAGGCTTTGCAAGCCCGCGGCGTCGGCGACTAGCAGCAAAAGTTATCGCCTCCCTTGCACCACCACATGATGGCCGAGGGAGGCGATAACTATTTAAAAGACAGTCGGGGTTTACTCCCCACGCAGCTCACGCAGACGGGCCTGCACAGCATCGTTGTTGGCACTGCCGGGCTGAGCAGCGTTGTCGGCAGCAGAGCCGGACGCTTTATTGCCCTCAATGGCCTGGGCCTTATTGCCTTCCACGGACTTAGAAGAGTTCATTTCACTGCGAATCTGCTCCAAGCGGGAATGACCGGCCATCTGAATACCAGCTTGTTGTACCTCGGCCATGCGGTTTTCCACGGAGTTCTCAGCAAGCTCAGCCTGGCCGAGTGCCTTGGAGTAACGGCGCTCAATCTTATCGCGCACAGCATCCAGAGACGGCGTATTGCCATTGGCAGTCAGCTCGTTCATGGAGTTCAAAGACTCAGAGACCTTTTCCTGCATCTTTGCCTGCTCCAGCTGGGAAAGCAGCTTGGAACGCTCATTGACCTTTTCGCGCAGCGCGGCGTTATTACGCTGAACCGCATTCTTGGCCTTTTCTGCCTGCTGTAGTGCCTGGTCGTGCAGCTTCTTGGTATCCTCCACGGACTCCTCAGCCGTAACCAGCTGGGCGGCGAAGGCCTCTGCCGCATTCTCATACTCCACGGCCTTATTTTCATCGCCCTTGGCACGGGCCTGATCAGCCAATTCCAGAGCCTGGCGAGCATTGCCCTGCAGCTTTTCTACCTCTGCCAAACGGCGGTTAAGCTGCATTTCCAACTGACGCTGGTTACCAATCACGGCGGCTGCCTGCTGAGAAAGCTCTTGGTGCTGGCGCTGAGCATCTTCAATAGCCTGCTCGATCTGCACCTTCGGATCGGCGTTTTCCTCGATCTTATTATCGAAGAGAGCCATCAGGTACTTCCAGCCCTTAACAAATGGGTTCGCCATGGTGTGCTTCAACCTTTCTAGGTTAAAAATGTGCGTAATGTTCTGCTGTTTATACTAGCGAAGCGCTGTTTCCACCGCTTGCACTCCCCGCGGTCGCGGGCGCTTGCCGACGCCCCCCTTAACCACCACAGCCGACCTTCCTCGCAAGAGAATAGGCCGGCTGTTGACATAGACCGCTATGGGCTAAAGCTCTGATGCGGCAGGTGCCGTATGGGCAAGCTCCTCATCCATGGAGGGCAGGGCCATGTAACCAGCCGCTTCAATCAGCACATCAGACACCGAGCAATCCAGCGCGTGGCACACGGACGCAAGAAGCTCAGAGGAGACTTCCTTGCGGCCGCGTTCGAGCTCTGACAGGTAACCCGGCGATACGCGGGCCACTCCGGCCAATTCGCGCAGGGTCACTCCTTTGTCCGCGCGGAAGGCGCGCAGCGTCAACCCAAGAGCCTCACGCAAAAGGGGCTCAGGGGTACGAGCAGTGGCGGGCGCCGCTGGTGCAACAGCGCCGTTTACCGGGTGTTCGAGGACTGCAGTAGAAGTGTTCATCACTATGGTCAACGCTCCTTGTCTCGTTATTGTTCCCGCAGTGCCGGATTTTCTTCCAAAGTTGAGCCCAGGAGCCGCAAGGCGGCTGCGACCGTGGCCTCTCTGATTTCGTTTCGCTCTTTCCCCAACCCGGACAGCTGCTGCGAAAAACTGGCTCCGCTAGGAGAAAAAATTCCGATATAAACCGTGCCCGCCGGCTTGCCTTCCTGTAGGTCTGGTCCCGCCACCCCGGTAAGGCCTATCCCCCAGTCCGCAGCGGTTTCTGCCACCGCCGCGCGCGCCATTGCAAGGGCGGTCTCCCCAGAAACCACACCGGCTGCTTCGATATCGGCTACCGGTTGGTGCAAAAAGTGGGATTTCACCTCGGTGGCATATGTTACAAGCCCTCCGCGCAACACAGCCGAAGCTCCAGGGACGGAAGCCACCGTGGCGCTGGCCAACCCAGCAGTAAGTGACTCACAAAAGGACAAAGTTTCGCCGCGCTCGGTGAGTTCAGATACGAGGCGGGCCGCCATGGAGCTCATGAACTACCTAGCTATTCTGCTTCTTGCCGTCGATGAGGTACTGAACGCCGGTAACCACGGTCACCACTGCAGCCAAGAGCATCACCAGGAAAGTAGGAACGTTCATCCACTCCGGCAAGGGCCACAGATACAGCCCGACTGCCAAGGATTGCAATACAGTCTTCAGCTTGCCGCCCTTCGAAGCAGGAACGACCTTGCCGCGGCGCAACAAAACCATACGCCAGATGGTGATACCGAACTCACGGATGAGAATGACCACGGTAATCCACACTGGCAGTACCCCAATGATGTTGAGGCACACCAATGCGGTAGTCATAAGCGCTTTATCCGCGATGGGATCAGCGATTTTGCCAAAATTGGTGATAAGGCCACGGGCACGTGCGATGTCCCCGTCGAGCTTATCTGTCAGCATTAAGGCCGCAAATAGCCCAAAAGCCCACCAATCATGACCAGCAATCACCAGCCATGCGAAAACCGGAATGAAAAGAATGCGCAGGCTGGTGAGAATATTTGGCAGGTTCCAATTGGACACCTGCGGATTCACATCCGAGGATTGCGCTGACTGTGTTCCGGGTTGATTCACGTTATACATACTACCTGTTAGCACCAAGGGCCTGCGCTTGGATGCCCCTGCATTTTAAAATGCGAAGCATGAAGTATTTTGCTGTTAGCTACGACTACAACCCCAATAATCCTGAGATTGCTAAGGCCCGCCCCGCGCACCGCGAGTTTACCGCGCAGCTTTTTGAGGAGGGCACCATCATTGCCACTGGCCCGTTGACGGATTCCAAGGGCGGCGCACTCATCATCGTGGGGCTTGCCGACGACGCCGTGGTCGCCGACGCCATCGCCCTCATGGACAAAGACCCCTTCTACCAGGCCGGCTGCATCACCGGCCGCAGCTTCCGCGAATGGAATCCCGTCAACGCCCGCTTCTAGTGTGGTAGCTCTTCTTTGGGCAGGTCTTCGGCCTTGCCCAAGAATTCGCCCTTCTTGTTGCGGACGATCTTATTGCCTTCCTCGTCCCAGTCGAAGTGATTGTGCGATACGGGCACTCCGCCTTGGTTCTCATCGCGCTTGTTTTTAATAATCGAGGCGATAACCGTAATGACTAGGACGCCCACGATCACAATAAGTGAGGTGATAGTGGAAAATTCTGGGATGGACTCCACGTTCTCGCCGCCGTTTACAAACGGCAAGTTATTCTCATGCAGCGCATGGAACATGAGCTTTACACCGATGAAGCCCAAGATGATGCCCAAACCATAGGGCAGGTACACCAAGCGATCCAATAGGCCATCCAGCAGGAAGTACATCTGACGCAAGCCCATGAGGGAGAAGGCATTGGTGGTAAAGACCAGGAACGCTTCTGAGGTAATGCCGTAGATGGCTGGGATGGAGTCAAAGGCAAACATCACGTCGATAAGACCAATGGACACCAACGCGATAAATAGCGGGGTGAACGCGAATTTACGCTTGCCCGAAGAATCTTCCACGCGGTGCGTGAGCTTATCGCCGTGGTAGCGCGGAGTGACGTGGACTACCTTGCGGATCAGCTTGATGATGCCCATGTCATTGGGATCGGTTTCGGGGGCGTCCCGAATCTCATCGACGATGAGCTTGATCGCTGTGTAGATAAGGAATATCGCGAACAGGTAGAAGATATCGGACCACGCCGCGATGACCGCAGCACCTAAAAGGATAAACACTAGGCGGCATGCCAAAGCGATGACGATACCGATGAGCAAGACCTTTTGCTGGTACTTCCGCGGGATCTTGAAGGCGCCCATGATAAGCGCGAAAACAAAGAGGTTATCTACGGAGAGCGCCTTCTCTGTCACGTAACCCGTGAGGTATTGGATTCCGTGCTCGTGATCCCATATGGCCCACACGCCGGCACCGAAAAGTAAAGCGGTACCGACATAGAATAGGGTCCAGAACCCGGATTCCTTCAGCGTCGGCTCGTGCGGGGTGCGCACGTGGGAGTAGAAATCAAAAACAAAGAATCCAAGAATGACGACGATGGAAATCGCCCAGATCCACAATGGCACGTGCATTGGTACATCCCTCCGGTCGAAGATACAACAAATTGACCGGAGGTCTCCCCCGCCCGGCGAACTAAATTCCGCCGGGCCGGCACGACCGGGAGCGTAATGCTACCGTGCTGACGATCGATGCCGAAGGATGGGGTACTCCCCTCCAAGACCCGTCCAACCTTACACGATCTTAGAAGGCGCCTGTCGAAGGGTTATACGTCGCCTGAACGGTACGGGTGTCGCCGGCATCGCCCTGCGGGGAGGAATCGGCGCTTGCGGAAGAATCGGCGTCGGAAGTAGCGGCAGCTTCCTCCTGCTCCTGCTGCTGCATCTCCTCCTGAATCTCCTTCGGGGCTTCGGCAGGATCGGCGCCCTTAATCATCCAGATGATGGTATCGAGCTCTTCCGGCTTCACTAGGACCTCGCGGGCCTTGGAGCCCTCGGACGGTCCGACGACGCCACGAGATTCCATCAGGTCCATGAGGCGGCCGGCCTTGGCAAAACCGATGCGCAGCTTGCGCTGCAACATCGAGGTCGAGCCCAACTGGGCGGTGACCACCAGCTCGACGGCCTCGAGGAGGTCGTCCATGTCCTTGCCAATTTCCTCATCGATTTCCTGCTTGGCCTCGGATTGCTTCTCTTCAGTCACGCCCTCGGTGTAGTTCGGCGCGGCCTGCGACTTGGCGGCATCGACAACCGCCATGACTTCATCATCCGAGACGAATGCGCCCTGCATACGTACAGGACGCTTGCCCTGCGGAATGAAGAGGCCATCGCCCATACCAATGAGCTTTTCCGCGCCGCCCTGATCCAAGATAACGCGAGAGTCCGTCAGTGAGGACGTCGCAAAGGCCAAGCGTGAAGGCACGTTGGTCTTAATCAGGCCGGTCACCACGTCAACGGACGGGCGCTGGGTTGCCAGCACCAGGTGAATTCCGGCGGCACGCGCCTTCTGGGTGATGCGGACGATGGAGTCCTCAATCTCCTTTGGCGCGGTCATCATCAGGTCCGCCAGCTCGTCGACGACACAGACGATGTACGGGTACGGGCGCACCTCGCGCTCGGAGCCTGCCGGCGCCTGGTATTCGCCGGAGACCACCTTGCGGTTATAGTCCTCAATCTTGCGCACGCGAGCAGCCTTCATATCCATGTAGCGCTGCTCCATCTCCTCCACCAGCCACTGCAGAGCTGCTGCGGCCTTCTTCGGCTGGGTAATGATGGGCGTGATCAAGTGCGGAATGCCCTCGTACGGGGTAAGTTCCACCATCTTCGGGTCCACCAAGATGAGGCGAACCTGCTCAGGGGTGGCTCGGGTAAGCAGCGAGACCAACATGGAGTTGACGAAAGCGGACTTACCGGAACCGGTAGCACCGGCGACGAGCAAGTGCGGCATCTTTTGCACCGAGAACGAGGTGTATTCGCCTTCGATGTCCTTGCCCAAACCGATGAGCATGGGATCCGGTGAGCTGGTCATGCTTGGCGCATCAAGCACCTCGCGCAGGTGCACCATCTCGCGGTCTGGGTTCGGAACCTCAATGCCGACGGCCGACTTGCCGGGGATAGGCGTGAGCAAGCGTAGATTGTCCGTGGCCACGGCGTAGGCCAGATTGGACTGCAGGTTCGTAATTTTCGATACCTTGACGCCTGGTCCGAGCTCGATTTCATAACGGGTCACTGTTGGCCCACGGCTAAAGCCGGTTACCTGGGCATCGACCTTGAACTCTTCGAAGACATCGGTGATGGCCTCGATGATGCGGTCATTAATCTCCGTGCGCTCCTTGGCCGGAGTGCCCGGGGTCAGCAGGTCTGTGGTGGGAACCGCGTAGTTCTCATTGCCAAACTGCGCGGACGGCGCAGGAGCAGCAGAAGTACCCGTTTCCCCTGCGGCCTCGGCCGCAGGCTCGGTGGAGTCCACCTGTGCACCGGTCGTAGCGTCGCGTCCGGAGCGCTCGCGGAAGAGTTGGCGGGCCTTCTCGTGCGCGGACGAGACTGCATCAGCGCCTCCTTCCACCGCAGATCCAGCAGCGCCTGCAGCTACACCGGCCGCTGCAGCGCCAGCGGCACCGGCAGCACCCGCAGCAGCAGTCTTTGCTGCGCCACTTGCTGCTCCCGCAGCACCCGCGGCGCCCGCAGCCGCACCAGCGGCCGAGCCAATTGCGCTACCAGCGGCGGTGCCAGCATCAGCACCCGCTGCCGTAGCCGATCGAGTAGAAGGAGAAGTGGAACGTTGACGAGTAGTGCCCAGCACTCGGGTTGCTTCCGGCTCCCCGGAGTCCGGTTGTGCCGATGACGACGCAGCGGCGTCTTCTACTACCGGGATCTCATCGGTATCGCCAATGTCACGAGAGACCGGCTTTTCAGCCGCGTTAGACACGGACTGGAAGCCGCCACGCGTCGGTGTGCTAAAGGCGCGGGTGGCATGTTCCTCCTCTGCTGCAGCAGGGGAATCCACCGGATAAGAAGAACCACGCGGGGCGGGGTCTTCAGAGGGGCGTCGGAAAGCGCGCAGGCTACCACCACGCTCAGAGGAACGACGCTTGGCCACAGGTCGTGCTGGGCGCTCGCTGCGCTCACGGCCTTCCGCGATGTCATCAATATCGCCAGTCACGTGGCCGTAGAGGTCATCGCCCTCTTCGTCGTAATAGTCTTCATCCGTACCACCAAAGCGGGAGAAGGCCGCAGTTATGGCATCAGCCACCAACTCATAGGCCTCGCGGATAGTAATGCCGGTGACTAACAAGGCGCCGTAAATAATGACGAGGAAAAGCAATGGCACTGCGACGAAAGAGGTAAAGGCCGTCTCCAGAAGGCCGCCGATAGCGTAGCCGATTACACCGCCAGCACCACCGGCGCTGTCCGGGGTAAAGCCAAGCTCAGGGGTGCCAGCAAAGATGTGGATCAAGCTGAGCATGGCAAGGACGATGATGCTGATACCGCCCACAATGCGCGGCTTAAAGTGCCCCGCTGGGCCGGAGATATCCATCATCAAGGAAATGGCCAAGGCCACCAGTGCCACCGGCAGCACCCAGGCGCCTGCACCAATGACATAGCGGACGATATTGCCCACCCAGGCGCCAACCTGGCCAGCAACGCCAAACCAGACGGTAGCAGCGAGCACGATGGCAATGCCGATGAGAACGAGTGCCACCGCATCAGGATTTTTCACCTGAATACCGCGTGATTCTTCCTCGCTTGCTTCCATCGTAGAAAGCTCTTCTTCCGCGGCTACATCGCGCGCCCGAGTAACCTTGCTCTTCTTCTTTTTCTCCCCGCGTGCAGAAATTTCTTCCGGCTCCCTCGTCGTCTCGTACTCCTCGGTGTCATATACGTCTTCCCTGGGCTTGAGCCCGGCCACGCCATGGCTTACACCCCGCGCCATATTTCCCATGCCGCGGGCCGTGGCACCAAAGGCAACGCCCAAGCCCTTGCCGACGGCCCGGAACGCACTACCCGTACGCTCCTGCGAGGTCGCCGCCGCGCGCCGATGCGAAGACGTCATAGCCAAGGTTTCCGGCATGCCAGCACCGGACCGGCTGCGGCCCGACGGCCGGGAACGATTCGACTTTCGGCGCGTTCCGCGCGAAGAGGCATTTTTGACAGACATGCCTCTACTCTAACCGGGCTACCCCACAAATCACATTAGCCACACGCGTTTCCCTAGCACCTGCCCCCTTTAAACTGTCGGCACACACGTCACGCGCGGCCCACGACATAAAAGTGATAGCTAAATCAATATTAAAGGCTTGACCTTACGATAGCTTTGGCATTACCTTCTACCGTCACTTCAGCAGCATCACGCCCGAAGGACCAGAGGATGAGCTCGCCCACCTCGCCCGAAACGCGGACCACGGCATCGCCCTTATCCGCCACGCCATGGGTATCTGCGGCAACGATTCGCGGCAATCCTTCCGGCTGCACAATGACCGGACGTTCAGATTTGCGCAGAGCCAACTTGGCCAAGGGCTTTAGGTAGCCATGCATCTGCTGCTTGATGCGCGCCGAAAAGTCGCGTGGGCCCATGCCATTAGCCCGGCGAATATCCTCGTGGTGAACAAAGTGCTCCACAAAGTTTTGCTGTGCATCCACGAACCGGACGGGGTTATAGGCAGCAGGTCCCCTCCCCCAGTCATCAACCAACTCATCAAAGTCGCGTTCGGCTACCTTGCGTGATTCCTTTTCAAGCCGGCCGGAAAATGCTTTAACGAAGATGCCGGCGGCTGCATCTGGGCGATTTTCCCGCACCCACAAATGTACGGCTAGGTCGCGGGTTGTCCAGCCCTCGCACAAGGTTGGGGCATCGGGGCCAAGCTTATGAAATAGCGCGACCATCTTGGCGCGCTCAGCAGAAGAAAACGACATAAGCCCCAGCATACCGAGCTAACTGGCATGCTGGGGCTTTGTCTCACTTAGCGCGAGGAACCCGTATTACTTACAGGGACTCACGAGAAGCGTCAACGTCTTCTTCATCGGTAACCAAAGGGCCGGAGTTGGTCGGCACGATGGTCGGAAGGATAACCGGCTCGCGCTTGTACTTGGAATCCATGAGCTTGGATACCTTACGGCGCAGCTTCTGCACCATGCGATAGGTATCGTTCTCCCCTTCAGCGGCGAGATCGTTCATGGTGTTTTCCACCATCTCCGCAACCTCCGGCACAATGCCACGGTCATCATCGGAGAAGCCTGTGGTAGATACGGTTGGGTGCTCCAGCAGGCGCGAGGTGCGGTTATCAATCACGCAGGTAATAGAAACCACGCCGCCGGCACCCAGGTTGGTGCGATCAGCCAAGGTATCGGCATCCACATCTCCCATGGAAACGCCATCGACGTACAGGTTGCCCACCTGCATCTGGCCTACGACCTCGGCGCGACCCTTGCGCAGGTCCACGACGACGCCGTTTTGTGCCAGCACCGTACGGTCGCGGTCCACACCGGTGGAGATAGCCAGTTCCTTATTGGCGCGCAGGTGGCGCCACTCGCCGTGCACCGGCATCGCGTTGCGCGGGCGCGCTGCGTTGTACAGGAAGAGGAGCTCGCCAGCGTAACCGTGACCGGAAGCGTGGACCTTTACGTCCTGGTTGGTAATAACGTTGGCACCGATCTGGGACAACATGTTGATGACGCCGTAAACGGCCTCCTCGTTACCCGGAATGAGCGAGGAAGAGAAGATGATGGTATCGCCATCGCGGACGGTAATCTGACGGTGCTCACGGCGGGCCATACGCGACAGTGCTGCCATGGGCTCACCCTGCGTACCGGTGGTAATCAGCATGGTCTTATGCGGAGCCATCTTGGCGGCCTCATCGATGGGGATGATGGTGCCGCGTGGAACCTTCAAGAAGCCCATCTTCTCCGCGATTTCCATGTTGCGCATCATCGAACGGCCATTGAAGGCCACCTTGCGACCGTTGGCCACGGCAGCATCGATGGCGGCCTGGACACGGTAAACGTTGGAGGCGAAGGACGCCAAGATTACGCGCTGCTTAGCGCCGGCGACGAGCCGCTTGAAGTTGGCAGGAATATCGCCTTCAGATGCCGATACACCAGGGACCGTGGCGTTGGTGGAATCACACAGCATGAGGTCAACACCCTCGTCACCATAGCGGGACAGGGCTGGGAGATCCGTTGGACGATTATCCAGCGGGGTCTGGTCCAGCTTGATGTCACCGGTGTGGATGATATTGCCGGCTGGGGTTCCCAGCATGATGCCCAAGGCATCCGGCACGGAGTGGTTGACGGCCCAGAAGCGTACGCGGAACGGACCGTAGGTTACGTCCGACTTTTCATTAACCTCGACGAACTTCGGCTTCTGGCGGTGCTCCTTACACTTTGCAGCAATAAGCGCGATGGTGAAGCGGGAAGCAACGATGGGAATATCCGGACGCAGCTTAAGCAGCCACGGGATAGCGCCGATGTGGTCCTCGTGCGCGTGAGTAACGACGAGGGCCTTGACCTTGTGGATCTTCTTCTCAATGGGGCCAAAGTCAGGCAGGATGAGGTCCACGCCTGGCTCACCAGAAGATGGGAAGAGCACACCACAGTCGATGATGATGAGGTCGTCGCCGTACTCGAAGACGGTCATATTGCGGCCGATCTCCGAGATACCACCCAGAGCGTAAATGCGCAGGGCATCCTTCGGCTGCTTCGGTGGCTCCGGCAGGCGCTTGGTCAGATCCGCACCCTGCATAGACTTGGGCACGTTGCGGCGGCCACGGTTATTGCGGCCGCGGCCCTTACCATTGCCGTTCTTTCCGTTGCCATTGCCGTTCTTGCCGCCGTGGTTATTGTTTCCACCGTGGTTATTGCCATTGCCGTTGCCGTTTCCACCACGGCCACGGCCGCGGCTGCCACGGGAACGGGAGCGACGATTATTGCTGCCGCCATCATTGTTGTTGTCGGAAGAATTCTTCTTGCCAGAATTGCCTTTGTCGCCCTTCGCGGAATTATCCTGTGCGGAATTGCCCGCATCAGTTGCTGGGGCTTGGAAAACTGGCGAAGCCGCCTCGTTGGAGGCGGTTTCGTTTTCCGCCGGTGGGCCCGCCTTGCGGGTCACCTTGCGGGAACGGTTACGGGGTTCATTCATTCTTAGAGGACTCCAGATTGTTCCAGATCACGGCGAAGTACCTCGCGTTCCTCCTCGCTCGCAGCGGTGACAGGAAGACGGGTATCGCCAACTTCGATGCCCTGCAGGCGCAGGGCTTCCTTTGCAAACGTCGCTCCGCCCAACCGAGCTTGCGCATGGGTTAGCGGAAGGAGCGTAGTGACATTGATTTCTCGGGCGCGGGCCATATCGCCCGCGTCGAAAGCTTCATAAAGTTCTACCAAGGCACGCGGTGCAACATGGCCGATGACGGAGATGAAACCAGAAGCGCCGAGGGAAAGCCACGGCAGGTTAATCGGATCATCACCGGAATACCAGGCCAAACCGGTTTCTTGGATGAGTTCTGCGGCCGCAGGAAGGTCGCCCTTGGCGTCCTTTACGGCTTGGATGGTCGGCAAATCCGCAAGGCGGCGGAGGGTATCCGGCGCCACTGGGATGCCCGAGCGGCCAGGGATGTCATAGACACAGATCGGCAGATCCGTGGCTTGCGCGACTGCGGCAAAGTGCTCGTAAACGCCCTTTTGAGATGGCTTGGAGTAGTACGGAGTTACCACCAGCAAGCTGTCTGCCCCCGCGTCAGCGGTGGTCTGAGCCAACTTAATGGAGGTTGCGGTGTCATTCGTTCCGGCACCGGCGCAAAGTTTTGCGCGATCTCCTACTTCTTCCTTTACGGCTTTGAGCAGCTCCAGCTTCTCTTCAACTGAAGTGGTCGGTGATTCGCCGGTGGTTCCACCTAGGATGAGCGAATCAACGCCATTGTCAACGAGATGAGCTGCTAGGCGACGACCTGCTGCAACGTCCAGCGCACCGTCACGGTCAAACGGGGTGACCATGGCGACGCCGATGCGTCCAAAGGTGTCGACGCCAGTCTTTGCTGTCATACCTGTGCTCATAGCCGTCAAGATTACCCTTTTGGCTTGCAATTAGCCGCATCGGGGTCACGCGCGTGTTAGGCGTAGGGGCTTGCCGCCATCTGGGTTCCATCAGCCAGAGTGGTGATGTTGAAATCATCAAACAGCACTGGGGCCTTGCTTTGCAGCAGTTTCAGGCACTCCACCGCAACGTGGCGGAGCTCCTCATCGGCCTGCTCGGCGGCACGAGCACCAATAAAGTGACGCCACGCGCGATAGTTGCCGGTGACAACAATGCGCGTTTCTGTGGCGTTGGGAAGAACGGCACGCGCCGCCTGGCGGGCCTGCTTCTTGCGGAGGAGCGCGTTGGGTTCATCCAGCTTCTCCTCTAGTGCGCTAAGCAGTTCATCGTAGACAAAGCGAGTCTCATCTACCGCTTGCATTACCAATCGGCTAAGTTGCTCGTCCTCAGCCACCAATTTAGGCAGGACCACCTCGGTCTCCTCCGGGTGGACGAAGCGCTGGGAGAGCTGCGAGAAGGAAAAGTGCCGGTGGCGCACGAGCTCATGGCTCGCCGAACGCGACAGCCCTGTGATGTACATCGTGGCTGTGGCATGCTCGAGCAACGCAGTATGGCCTACCTCCATGATGTGGTGCAGGTAGGCTTCATTAGTTGCCGTGCGAGGATTTGGCTTATCAAAGGACTCGTAGCAAGCCCGTCCAGCAAACTCGACGAGTGCTTCCCCATCAGAGGCCGAGTCATCCGCGTGCCACTCCACGCCCTGCGGGGCGTGGAACTGCGTTGCGGCAATGAGCTGAATATCTAGCTCACTTGCTTTAGCCATGGCTTAAAGCCCCAGGTACTTGTCGAGGCCCACGACTAGGCCCGGGTGATCTGCAATCTGGCGCACGCCCACCAGCACGCCCGGAGTAAACGACGCGCGGTCATAGGAATCCTGGCGGATGGTCAGCGACTGACCTTGAGCACCAAAGATGACCTCCTCGTGTGCCACCATGCCACGGGTGCGAACCGCGTGTACCGGAATGCCATCGACAGTGGCGCCGCGAGCACCATCGAGCTGCTTTTCCGTAGCATCCGGCATGTCACCCAGACCAGCCTCCTTGCGGGCGGCGGCAATTCCCTCAGCGGTATGGATCGCAGTACCGGACGGCGCATCCAACTTGGTTGGGTGGTGGAACTCAATTACCTCTGCCGTTTCGAAGAACTTGGCAGCCTGCTTAGCTAGCACCATGGTGAGAACTGCAGAAATGGCAAAGTTCGGCGCAATGAGGACATTGCCGGCACCGTCCTGCTTGGTCCACTCCTCTACCTGAGCCAAGCGATCCTTATCAAAGCCGGTGGTTCCCACCACGCAGTGGATTCCGTGGGAGATGCAGAATTCAAGGTTTCCCATTACGGAATCTGGCTGGGTAAAGTCCACGATGACCTCTGCGTGGGCGTCGATAAGCTGCCGCAAATCATCATCGCGACCGATTTCTGCCACCAGCTCTAGGTCATCTTCCGCGTTGACACCTTCAACGATTGCCTGACCTACGCGCCCGTGGGCGCCTAGCACGCCAACCTTGATAGCCATGGTGTGTTCTCCTTCTTCAGCCACATCGGTAGTACTTTTCTCCCCATCCTAACGCGCATGGAGGTTGCACAATTCTTCACCTTCCTTGGAATGGACTTGCCCCCTTCGACGATGCCCCCCTCATTCTCCCTAGAATGGCAAGCATGTAGATATATATCGCTTCCGTTCCTGTAGACGACGTTGCCCGCGCTCACGATTTTTACGTCAATACCCTTGGCTTCCGAGTTAAGGATGACGTAACTCACGGCGATTTCCGGTGGCTTACCGTTACCAATGCTGAAGGTGAGGGAAATACCGAGCTGCTTCTGGAACCGAAGGGCCATCCCGCCGCCAAAGACTACGCCGCAGCACTCAAGGCCGACGGTATTCCGGTCACGCAGTTCCTGTCCGCGGATGTGGAAACCGCATATAAGGAGCTCAGTGACAAGGGCGTGAAGTTCACCATGGAGCCCACCGATATTGGCCCGTCCATCATCGCTGTTTTCGATGACACCGTAGGTAACCTTATTCAGCTGGTGGAACTGAAGAAGTAACCGTACCCTTCCTTCTCACACAGGTTAACAATTGCATCACTTCCTACTGTCCGTCCCATCTGCCCCAGTAGAATGGGTGTAACAACACGGTACGCACCAAGGAAGTGATGAATATGTCTCCCTCAATTTTCTCTCGCACTATCGCCGTGGCCATCAGCGCAGGATGCGCGTTAGCACTTGCCGCTTGTTCCGCTGAAGACACCACGCAGGCAGACGCGCCGGCTTTTAGTGAGGTTGAGTCAACTACCGACACTGCTGAAGTACAGACCACCTCCGCTACGCCCGCTACTACTTCTGCGCCGCGCAGTACCTCAGCGGCGGGGCGGATTCTAGGGGTCGTTGCAACGATGATGGTTAGTTTGGTTTGATGCTACCGGTTTGTGTGAGGGCGTTGGT